>JAWDMO010000054.1:0-8802 GCA_046536535.1 Nitrososphaeria archaeon | reverse complement strand
GTACTTGACTTCGTAGATGCCCCCCTCCGGTATTGCGGGAGAAATCGGCCCCCGCTCCTCATGTTTAGGAAGTTGACCGGAGGAGAGCATCGTAAAGAGAAGTAATCTTTTTAATTTTTAAGCTTTTACCCCGGCCCCTAGGGCTCCGTTACCTTAAGCCGATCGATGAACATAAATCCGAGGGGAGCCCTCCGCCCGGTCCGCAATGAACCAGGTTATGGATTCCATACAGATCAGGAGGAGGACTCCCCTTCCGGTCATGGCCTACGCGGTTTATCCGTATTTCTCGGGTCACTCCCTGAGGCGCGCCTCGAAATCCCTGAGGCTCACCATGAGCAGGAGCCACGTCTCGATATGGAGGTGGGTGCAGAGGCTCAGCCCCGTCCTCGGATCCTTCGGCGCGGATCCCCGGGACGTGCGCAGGATATTCGTGGATGAGACCATGGTGAACGTGGGAGGGACCTCCGCCCTGATCTGGATCGCGTTCGAGCCGGACCTGCGCGCCATGCTCGACTTCCACGTCAGCTGGCGCGGGAACTCGATCGACGCATCCACGTTCATCAGGAGGCCCGCGCATAAGTACGGTAGGGTCCCGATCTACACGGACGGCGCGGGATGGTACGCGGACGCCTGCAGGTGGGCCGGCGTGGAGCACGTAGTCCACGGTCATCCCCTGAAGAACCTGATGGAGCGCATGGTCCAGTACGTGAAGGACAGGACGGAGGCGTTCGACGACCTGTTCCCGGTGAGGAAGAGCAGGCTGAGCTCGAGGAGGGCATTCGAGCGCATGCTCAACTAGCTATCAGCGTTCATGTTCATGCACAACTTCGTGTTCGAGAACGGGGGCCTGGAATGGATGGAGGCCTCCGCTTGAGTGGAAAGAGGAGGAGATGCCCCCGTGGCTGAACGGGCTGCGTCCGATCTTCTCGCTCGGGTAGGAGGTGAGCTTAAGGTAACGGAGCCGCCCCTAGAAGGGGCGAGGTTTGTCGTTCATTTTATCATATTTTTACTCTAATATCGACCGCGAACGCTCCCCTTTCATTCACTATCAGGGGGTTGATGTCGAACTCCTTCAGATCGAGGTCCACGATCAGGTTGGACGCCCTGACTATCGTCCGCATAACGGACTCGACGTCGTACCCCCTTTTCCTAGCCGTCAGGGCGTCCAGGACCCTGCTGGTCCTCATCATGTCCAGCGCCTCCTGCTCCGAGATCGGCGACAGGCCGTAGCTCACGCTCCTGAGCACCTCGACGTATATTCCCCCCAGCCCGACCAGTATCGCCGGGCCGAACGTCGGGTCCTTCACGCCGCCGACGAAGACCTCCACCCCGCTCAGCTGCTGCTGCAGCAGTATTCTCCTGGAGATCGCGCTCAGCTCCGTGAAGTACCTGCCCACGTCGTCCTTCTCCACGTTCAGGCGGACCCCCCCGATCTCCGTCTTGTGCGTCGGCTCATCGGGCGATACCTTCATGACGATCGGGAACCCTATGCGATCCGCCTCCTTGGCCGCGGACACCGGATCCTCCACGACGGCCCAGGGAGGAACCCCTATGCCGTAGAGCTCCAGGAGCCGGAAGGCGTCCTCGTCCCGCAGATACTCCTTTCCCCTGACCAGGTCCAGCGCGCCGGGAACGGGCGCCGCGGCCCTGATCTTCAGCGTGGATCCCCTTCTCTTGGCGTAGTGCGCGATCGCCCGGATCGCGTCCTCCGAGAACCGGTATGCCGGTATGCCGGCGGCGTCCAGTATCCTCGAGGCCGCATCCTCGTCCATCCCCATCACGACCCCGACCAGTCCCTTCCCCCTCGACCGCTGCATGGCCTTGGCGACCTCCACGCAGCTGACAGTCGCCAGCGCCTGGACAATCACGAGCTTCGTGCAGTCCAGGTCCTGGATAAGCCGCAGCGCGTCCGCGTATCTGGCGGCGTCCGCATCCCCTCCGAGGTCCAGCGGGTTCCTCGGGGACGCGTGCGCCGGCAACTTCGAGCTGAGCTCGGACTGGATCCTGGGGGGGATCCTGGTGGGGTTTAGCGCGTTGCGCGACATCTCGTCCATGGCGAGGACCCCGTGCCCGCCGGAGTTCGTGATCACCAGCACGTCGTCCTTCAGCGGCTCGCTCGAGTTGACGATCTTTGCTAGGTTCAGGAGGTCGCGGAGGTCGTCCACGAATATACCCCCGACGGATCTCACGGCCGCCCTGAACAGCTCGTAGGAACCGGCCAGGCTCCCGGTGTGGGTGCTCGCCGCCCTGGCCCCCGCGTCGCTCGCCCCGCCCTTCAGGAAGGCCACCGGCTTCCTGTTGGTCACGTCGGGGATCTCCGCCAGGAACCGCGAGCCATCGGACACCCCCTCCAAGTACACGAATATCGCCTTCGTCTCCGGGTCGTCGGCCAGGAACTTCAGGACGTCAACCTCGGATACGTCCGCCTGATTCCCCAGCCCCACGAAGTAGCTGAGCCCCGTCCCCGTCCTCTGGGCCCACGTGAGCATGTACGCGCCCATGCCGCCGGACTGCGCGACTATCGCTATGCCGCCGTGTTTCACGTCCACATAGGTGAACGTCGCGTTGAAGATCGGGGTCACGATCCCCATCGTGTTCGGGCCCAGGAACCTGATGCCGTGTCTGGCGGCCGCGGCCTTCAGCTCGGCCTCCAGCTTCTCCCCGTCCCCGCCGGTTTCCCTGAAGCCGGAGCTCACCACGATGGCGCCCGGGATCCCGGCCTTCCCGGCGTCCTCCATGACGTCCGCGGCCGCCTCCCGCGGGACGCTTATGATGGCGAGGTCGACGCCCTCCCCGATCTCCGACAGCTTGCCGTACGACCTGAGTCCCTCCACGGAATCCGCCTTGTCGTTGACCGGGAACACCTTCCCCGGGAACGTCGACGCCAGGTTTCTGAGTATGATGTTGCCTATCTTGGCCCTGTCGCGCGAGGCCCCGACGACCGCCACGCTCTTCGGGTAGAATATATGGTCAAGCACACCCCGATGAGGGGCGCTCCCGATAAAAATGTATGTGCGGGGGGTGGGATTCGAACCCACGAAACCCTGCGGCAGCGGATCTTAAGTCTGGGCGACCCGGAGGCCTCCGCCCCCTCTGGACCCGTTGCGCGGTTTGTCCCCTCGGGCACCCCCGCACATCCGAGGAGCCCGGCGGCGCAAATAAGCATTAATTCAAGCCCCGCGGGGGGTCCATCCGTGAAGGCCGTGATAATAGGCTACAGGCGGGGTCCCGGCAAGATCTACCAGGGAATTTCGCTCGTGAGGGCGCTCGGCTGGGATGGCTCCAGCGACCTCACCGGCTGGACGGTGGTCGCCAGGGACCGCCACGGCAACGTCTACGAGGGGCGCGTGCTCGGCAGGTACGGCAGGGGCAACGTGCTCAGGGTGCGTTTCTCGCGCAACATCCCCGGACAGATGCTCGGGGTCCCGGCGGATCTCTCGCCCGCTACCTCCTGAGCTTCACGTACTCGTACGCGTCGAGCGACGAGTCGAACGCGTAGCTCACGCGCGAGAACTCGCGCCTGAGTTCGGCGACGTCCGCGGCGACGCGCTCCGCGGGCTCCCCTCCGATTATCGCCCTCGATATCAGGTCCGCGATCTCCGCCATCTCGCCCTCCCTCATCCCGAGGCGGGTGACCTCCTGGACGCCCATCCTGATGCCTCCGGGGTCCTTGTACGATCTGCCCTCCCTCGGGTCGTACGGCAGGAGGTTGCGGTTCACTATTATGTTGCACTCCTCCAGCTTCTTCTCAACGCCCATTCCGCCCCCGTTGCGCGTGACGTCCACCACCACCTGATGGGACCTGGTGAACCCGTTGGCCTCCCCCAGGACCGCGAACCCCCTGGCGTGGAGCTCCTCGGCGAGCCTCCTGGCGTTCCTGACAACCTGGGAGGCGTACTCCCTGCCGAACGCCAGCATCTCGGCGAACATGATCGCCTTCCCCGCCACATGGTGCAGATGGTGGTTGGAGACGTTGCTCGGGAAGACCGCCTGTTTTATTCCGTCGGCGTACCTCTCCCAGGAAAGTATGACGCCGCCCTGCGGCCCCGGCAGCGTCTTGTGCGTGCTCCCCATCATGGCGTCGGCCCCCTCCCGCAGCGGATCCTGGAATTCGCCCCCCGCTATGAGCCCCAGGACGTGCGCCCCGTCGTACGCAATGGTGATCCCCATCGATTTCAGGTGATCCGAGAGCTCCCTGACCGGGTGGGGGAACAGGAAGAGCGAGCCGCCGAACACGACCATCTTCGGCTTCCTGCCCTCGGCCGCGAGCCTGTCGACCTTCTTGGTCGTCGCGTCGACGTCCACGTTCATCGAGCCTTCGTCGAACGGCATGTACTCCACGTCGAGGCCCCTGACGCGGCCGGCGGTGCCCCCGACCCTCTTGGGCCCGTACGTTATGTGTCCGCCGTTCGGTATAGCCAGCGAGAGCACGACGTCCCCCGGCTCTGTAAACGCGGTGTAAACCGCCAAATTTGCAGTGACGCCGGCTATCGGCCGCACGTCCGCGAACTCGGCGCGGAACAGCCTCCTCGCCAGATCGTCCGCGATGAGCTCTATCTGATCTATGTACCTGCAGCCCGCGTACAGCCTTTCACCGGGCCAACCCTGCGGAGGCCGCGCGGGCCTCGCGCGACCTACTCCGCGTATCTGTTGCCCAGGTCGCTGGCCAGTGCCTCGCGGACCGCCGGACTGGGGACGTTCTCCGACGCTATGAGGGGAAGGCTCCTGGAGAACCACCCGTGATGCTCCCCCATGAGCCTCAGCACCTGCTCATAGCCCGTCCTGGCGTGCTCATACTGTTCGGACATACCGTCGGGACGGCCGTATACACCGGATATATGTTTGTCGGGAAAGCGTTTATAGGAACGGCGGGGTCCCGGTGGGGCATGAGCAAGCGGCGCAAGCAGGCGCCGATGCCTGCATCCAGCGCGGGCCTGATGGTGTTCTATGACGAGGACACGTCGAAGGTCAAGGTGAGGCCCGAGGTGATAATAGCGCTCTCCATAGGCCTCATAGTGGCGTCGATAGCGCTGCTCGTGATATGACCGCGATGACTGACCGATCTTGAGCCCCGGGCCGAAGCACACGACATATTTCACGTCGAGGTCCCGCGTCCTCACGATATCGGGCCTCGGCGGCCCGGTGGCCGTGACGCTCGCGTTAGCGACCTCCATAGCCGCATACCTGATGGCATACTCCCTCGCCATGCGCCAGGGACTGCTCATCGGCGGCCTGATCTCGCTCGGCGGCCTCGCGGTGTTCGGGGTCGAGGCGCTGGCCCTCAGGTTTGTCTGGGGCAGCAACTTCAGCTTCATCAACGCGCGCCGCCTCGCCGTGGCTTACTCGGCCACCAACGTGGCGTGGATGGTGGCGCTGATCCCGGCGGCCGTCCTGGGGAAGCCGTCGCTGGTGCTCTACAGCGTCTTCCCGTTCTGGGCGGCGCGCGCCTACATAATAGGGGGGGTGTTCTCGCACAGGAGCCCTCGCTCGGTATCCGCCGTTATCTCGACGGCGCTGGCGCCGCTCTACAACATGATACTGGAGGTCCAGCGGACGGCCCTGGGGTCCATCCTCCCGATGGCCCTGGGGCTGCCGCTGGTGGTGACCGCCGGCGTCTCCCTGGAGCTCCTGGAGCGCGGCCGCGTCGGGGGTTTGAGGAGCCTCAGCGCGTTCATGGAGGCGTGGTCCGGCTCCAGGGGCGGTTCCCTGGAGCTGCTCATGTCGGAGCTCGGGGACGACGGCAAGGCGCGGGGATATCTGATAAGGGCCTCCCGCTTCATAGCCGCCGTCCCGTACGTGCATCCCGGCCCGTTCAGGCCGGTGGGGAGCTACAACGTGCCGGAGGTGCTGGCGGGGGAGCTCGATGGGCTCGGCTGCGCCGCCGTCCTCCACGGGGCGGTCGATCACGGTCGCAACCTTTCGTCGAACGCCGTCACCAGGGAGTTCGCGTCCCGCATGGCGCGGGAGGCGTCATCGGACGGGTTCGAGGAGGGGGCCCTCAGCCCAATGGTCACGCTGTCGGGGTCGCGCATCAGGTTGAGGGGCCTGTGGATCGGCGCGAAGACCCTCCTTTTGATAATCGAGCCCGTGGAGGGCCTGGAGGACTACGGGGACGCGGTCGTGGAGCGCCTTGAGGCCCTGGGGGACAGGTACGGCGTGAGGGTCATAGCCGCGGACGCCCACAACAGCCTCGGCCCGGATCCCGGGGAGGACGAAGTGGCGGAGCTCCTCTCGCTCGCCGAGGAGATGATCAGGAGGGGTCCGCCGGCGGAAAGGATCGTGAGGTGCGGCTGCGCGAGGCGCCCGGGCGCCGTATGGCCGGATATAGGATCCGCGGGGATATCGGCGCTGGCGCTCGAGGACGGCGCCGGGCACAGGCTAGCAATAGTGGTCGTCGATTCCAACAATGCCGTGCCGGGCTTCAGGCACAAGGTGGATGAGAGGCTGAGGTCGCTCGGGTTCGACT
Organism: Nitrososphaeria archaeon; assembly: GCA_046536535.1. Lineage (GTDB taxonomy): Archaea > Thermoproteota > Nitrososphaeria > Conexivisphaerales > Conexivisphaeraceae > Conexivisphaera. Next base: position 2,336 of record JAWDMO010000054.1, on the reverse strand, counting down.
CATCCCTCCTGTGCACGACCGACACGCATGAGACGACCGGGATATCGCGTACGGATCGCGGCTACTCGGCGCTGGGGGAGGTCGAGGACGGGATACTGGATATCATAGAGGGCGCGGCCGGGGACGCGCTCCGGGGGATGGCCGAGTGCGGCGCGGTCGGCGCGAAGGAATTCTCGATGGACGCGAAGTTCGCCGGCGACGGCTTCCTGAACGCGTCCAAGGACATGGCGTCCAGATCCATCCGGATAGCCAAGCTGACGCTGATCGTGGCGCTGGTGCTGGCCGCCGCCGGATACATATCGCTCGCGCTGCTCTAGGGCCTGGAGATCTCTATCTCTATGTAGGATACCGTCCCCTCGGTGCCGTCCACGCCCTCGCTCCCGACGCCCACGCGCTCGATCCTGAGGCCCGAGAGAAACCCTGACTTCAGCAGGTTCACGACGTCCACGGCGCTGCTTATCGACCTCCCCCTCGCCCTGAGGACCAGCCGCCTGTGGCCGGCGTTGAACGCGGTCACACACGCGGTCACGTAGTTCATCACAGGCTTCTTCGTGCTCACTATTATCAGCGCGGAATCCTCCATTGCGGGCCTCTAGCGCGCCCCGAGCTATATTTAGGGTTTGGCCCGTGCCCCCGCGTGCCCCGCCCGTATCACGGGGATGCTACATCGTCCGGGCGGGGAAACGCTATTTTGTGGGTCCGCGGATATCAAGGCCGTGGCCAGGGATCCCAGGGCCGCCGCAATCGTGGCCGAGATACTGAGCAGGAGGCCCGACCTCGGGGAGGAGGAAATCTGGGGGCTTATACACCGCAAGATGGAGGAGATGGGATCCGGCTATCTGACGGAGGTCGGCGCCGGCTATCTGGTGGCGAGCGACCTCGGGGTCGACCTCGGGACGCTGCCCAGGCAGCCGCTCAGGATAGCCGAGCTGCGGCCGGGGCTGAAGCGCGTGGACGTCAAGGCGCTGTTCCTGTGCAAGGGCAGGGAGCTCTCGTTCGAGGGCCGGAACAGCGGTGTCGGAAAGGCCTACATATATTATATTTTCGATACAGGTGCTGTGGTGCGCCTCGTCGTGTGGGGCGATCCCGACTTCAGGAAGGTCATGGACACGCTGAAGCCGGGGGACGCCCTGACGATATCCGGGGCATCTACGCGGCTCGGGCGTTCCGGCGGCATCGAGGTGCACGTGGATGGGAGGGGCGCGCTCGATCTGCCGCACGAATCGCCGCCCAAGGGAGTCCTGGAGACGATCACGATGGGGGTCCCCGAGGTGAAGGAGGATCCGCTCGGCGTCCCCGTGGTCGTGAGGGGCAAGGTGACGTCTGACGTCCAGGGGAGGGAGTACACGAGGGGATCCTCCACGAGGCCCATGAGCTTCTTCACGATATCGGGCGAGGACGGCGCCGGACGGCTGCGCGTCGTCATCTGGGGGAGGTCCGCCGATTCCCTGCAGGGGGTGGGCCCGGGCGCCGTCGTGAGGCTGATCTGCTTCAGGGTGCGCAGGGGAAGGGACGGCTCGCTGGAGCTGCACGGGGACGATGGATCCACCGTGGAGGTGATATCGGGGGTTCCCGCGAGGGCGCGCTCGAACGAGATGTTCCTGGTGTCGTCCGACGTCGTCCCCTCCGGCGCGGCCGCGGAGGCGGCGTTCCTGTCGGGCGACGATCTCGTCAGGGTGGTCGCAACGGGCGCGGCCGCGGAGGCGATAACGTCCGCCCCCCCGGGATCCATAATGAAGCTGCGCTCCACGAGGGTGAGTGAGAGGGGCGACGTGGAGGTTCTGGGGCGGAGGCCGGATCTGCTCGATCAGCTGCGGATCACGTCGAAGGACCTCGAGGCTTACGACCGCAGGATATGCGTGTTCGAGGGGGTCGTGCTCTCCAGGGCCACCGAGAGGGAGGTCACGAGCAGGTCGGGGGAGGGCATCAGGAGGGCATCGCTCATGCTGGGAGATCACGCGGGGGAGGTCGAGCTGGCGGCGTGGAGGGACGCCGCTGACAAGCTGATGGGCCTCGAGGTCGGGGAGAGGGTCAGGATATACGGCGCGCTGGTGGTGAAGCGCGAGGGATATCCCCCATCGCTGGAGGCCAGGGGGTACACGAGGATAGAGCGGGCGGGGTCCTGACGCTGATGGGCGATTTCGCCGGCGGAGCGCCGGGGAGAAGTCCGTGCCGTCGGCATTCATCCAGATACCTCGGCGCCGTACCTCCGGCCGGGGCGGGCCGACCAGCGGTGCTGGTCGGATAAGCCCAAATGGGCGGGCATCCCCCACCGGCCCCATCTACATAGACGTACCCTTCCACTTCAACCCGGTGAGGGAACTGAATAGTTCGAG
>JAWDMO010000053.1:0-8889 GCA_046536535.1 Nitrososphaeria archaeon | reverse complement strand
AGACTTCCCTGACCGACCCTTTCGAGACTACCTTCCCTGTTACGTTGACCGAACGTGAATTCGGCTTCAGTTCCCCAACCTTAACATCAACCGGCTCATTAAACCGGTTGAAATCCCGCTGCAACTGTATCTACCTTCTCTAGCCTAGGAGATAAATGGCCTCTATATAACTGTTTCTGAACTATGTGGACGCGTCGCGGCCGCGCGGCGTCATCCGGGACAGCGGTGAACTGCACCGCCATTACGGGTGGGGCTTCCGCTCCCCTAACCCCACAACGTTAAATATAGCCCGGCGGCGGGAACCACATTGCCCGGACCGGTAGTGGTGGTCGCGACCTCCACCAGGGATGTGATAGGGGGGCGGGAGAGGCTGGGCGGCCCCGCGTTCTTCATCGGCACGGCGCTGCATCTCCTCGGAGCTGACGCCGTCGTGATCACCGGGGAGGGGGCCGTGGCGGAGCGCCTGAGGAGGCTCCACGGAATATCGGTAGAGGCCACAGGCGGAGATGAGACCATCTTCTCAATAGATGTCAGGGGAGACGGGAGGATCCTCAGGCTGATCCGCGCGGCGCCCATGGATATCCGGGGCATCGGGAGGATCGGGGGAAACGGCCCGTACGTGATATCCGGCACCATGGGGGAGATCCCGATCGAGTTCGTGGAGGAGGCCGCGGCGCACGGGCGCGTGCTCCTCGACGTCCAGGGCTTCGTGCGTGAGATATCGGACGGCGGCGAGGTCGTCAACTCGGCGGCCCTCATGAGGGGGCTGATGGAAAGGCTCGGAGGCAGCGGAGTCCTCGTGAGGGGGGAGAAGTACGAATTTCCGCCGGAGTGCCGGGGTGAGGGGATCATCGCGTGCTCCGAGCGCTACGGGCTGGACCTCGTGATGACAGATGCGGAGAATCCCTTCTACGCGGTGATCGGGGGCGCGGCGTACAGGGGACATCCTCTGCGCGGGCTCCAGGGGGAGCCAATAGGCCTCGGGGACGTCTTCACGGCGGCGCTCGGCCATTACCTGTACTCCGTCGAGCTCCCGATCGAGGAGGCCGCGGCGCTGGCCTCGGCGGCCGCCACGCTGAAGCTCAGGGGAAGGCATCCGTGGTTCACCCCGGCGGAGGTCGAGGACGTCGCGCATAAGGTGGCGGTGGAGCGCCTGAGGTGAGCACGCGTGATTCCCGGCGCCGTGGAGACGGCGCTCGACGCGCTGAACTACCTGGGCATAGTGTCCTTCACGATCTCGGGGGTCGCCAAGGGAATCCAGAAGAGGTTCGACGTGTTCGGGGCCATGTTCCTGGGGGCGGTGACCGCGCTCGGCGGCGGGGTCATAAGGGATCTGATAGCCGGCATAATCCCCCCGACGGTCTTCCGCTACGAGATATTCGCCGGGGTGTCGCTCCTCGCGGGGCTGATAGCGTTCTGGACGCTTCCGACGCAGCTCACGGGCAGGAGGAGCTTCCTGTACGCGGACGCCCTCGGGCTCGCCGTCTTCTCGGCGCTCGGCGCCGATGTGGCGTTCGCCAGGGGGCTGGGTCCGCTCGGCGTCTCGTTCGCGGCCATGATAACCGGGTGCGGCGGAGGGATAATGAGGGACCTCCTCGCCGGCGATGTCCCGGTCGTCATGCACAAGGAGGTCTACGCGACGCTCGGGCTCCTCGGGGGATTCATCTACTATCTGCTGGGCATTGCGCAGCTCAACCGCGCGATCGACGCCGTGGTGGTCACGGCCGCCGTGTTCATCCTCAGGGCCATGGCCGTGGATAGGGGTTGGTCCCTTCCGAGGAGGGGACAGCCGTCGGATCGTCAGGCCTCGGCGTCCTGAGCGCGCTCCTCGAATGCCGACCGGAGGAGCTCCAGGAGATCCCTATCGCCGCGCCTGCCCGCGTCCCTCATGACCTCTATCACCGGCGCGGATACCTTGTTGATTATGGCCTTGGTCATGGCCTCCAGCACCTCCCTCCTGTCCTCCCACCCCAGGATCCTCACGGCGCGCTCCAGCTCCGCGGCCCTTATCGACTCGGCCCTCTCCATGAACGACCTCACGACCTCGTCCGCGGCCATCCGCCTCAGGTAATCCTCGAACTCCTCCTCCTCCTCCAGGGCTATCCTGGAGGCGTCCTCCGCCTCGATGGTCCTCCTGCGCCTGTTCTCCTCGGCGAGGCCCAGGAGGCTGTCTATTGTGAGGAGCTCCACCGTCGGCTGACCCGACGGGCGCTCCACCGCTCCCGGTATGGATATGTCGAGCACGAGGACGTCGGACGGCGGCATCATCTCCCGGGTTATCAGGGGAAAGGGCGACGAGACCGCGACCACGACCGCGTCCGCGGACCTGAGGGCCCTCTCGAGGTCCTCCAGGGGAAGCGCCCGGTATCCGAGCCTCGACGCCAGGGACGCGGCCCTTTCGAAAGTCCTGTTGGCTATGGATACGTCGGAGAACCCCGCGGCCTTCAGATACGACGCTATGGACGACCCCACGCGGCCGGCCCCCACGACGAGCACGCGGGATTCCCTTGGAAGCCTGTTCGTTATTTCCTCGACGGCGAGCCTCGCTACGCTCACCGATCCACGCGATATCCCCGTCTCGGAGCGGGCGCGCCGGCCAGCCCTGACGGCCCTCTCGAACAGCAACCTCAGCATGGGGCCAGCGGATCCCGCATCCCCGGCCCTCAGCGCTGCGTCGCGGACCTGGCTCAGTATCTCATATTCCCCGATGACCATCGATTCCAGCCCGGACGCCACGCGGAAGATGTGGAGGACCGCCTCGGATCCCGTGAGGATCGTAGCACGCCCCGCGCCGGCCCTGCGCTCCACGACGTCCCTCAGCCTGGAGATGGGTCCCCGCGGATCATGTGCGTATATGTAGATCTCGAAGCGATTGCACGTCTGGAGGACGATCACCTCGTCCGCCCCGGACTCCTCCAGGAACCTGATGGCCGCGGATCCCGGATCCGGCTCCTGAAGCCCGGAGAGCACCTCGGCGGGCGCCGCGCGGAAGTCGAACCCGATACAGGCGTACCCATCTATGGACGGCAGGCGCCCCACTGCATCGGCCACGGCGATCGCGTGCGCACCACCTGCTTAAACGCGTTTGGATGTCAACCCAATATATCTGTATATAACCAGACATGGCGCGATGTTAGCACCGGACGTGCTGGCGTTCGGGCCGGCGGGGGTCCCGAGGTCGTCCGCGGGGCGCGCCACCGAGGACGGCGTGATGAGGGTCGCCGAGATGGGCCTGGACGCCATGGAGATCGAGTTCGTCCGCGGCGTGAGGATGGGCATGGACGCCGCGAACCGCGTCAGGGAGGTCGCGTCGTCGGCGCGGGTCCTGCTGACGGTCCACGCGCCGTACTACGTGAACCTGCTCTCGGACGACGCCGCGAAGGTCGACGCGTCCATCGGGAGGATACTGGAGTCGGCGCGCGTGGGGGCCGCCGCCGGGGCATGGTCGGTCGTTTTCCACCCCGGATATTACGGGAAGTTTACCCCGGAGGGGGCCGTGGAGCGCGTCAGGGGATATCTGGCGTCGATATCCAGGACCCTGAGGGACGAGGGCATCGAGATCTGGGTGAGGCCCGAGACAATGGGCGGCCTAGCCGAGGTGGGGGACCTGGACGAGATGATCGCGGCCTCGATCGGGATCGACGGCGTCCTCCCGTGCCTGGACCTCGCGCACGTGTACGCCAGGTCGCTCGGGTCGGTGAATTCCGGGGAGGCGTTCAGGGACATCATGTCGCGCATCGAGGGGCGCCTGGGGAGGGACGCCATCGATAACATGCACGTGCACATATCGGGGATGGAATACGGGCCGAGGGGCGAGAGGAGGCATCTCCCGCTGGAGGAATCGGCCTTCAGGTGGAGGGATGCGCTGGACGCGATGGGTGAGTTCGATCCCCGGGGCGCGGTGATCTGCGAATCGCCGCTCCTCGAGGACGACGCAGTGCTCCTCAGGGATCACTACAGGGAAGTCAGACGTCGCAGGGCGAGAGCAGCGAGGGGATGAGCATAGAGTACGCCCCGGCGACCCTCATCATCTCCGATAAGCTGTTCCTCTCGTCGATCGCGTGCGCGTAGGAGCTGTCGCCCGGGCCGTACGTGAGCGCCTCGATCCCGGCCAGCTGGAAATACCTCGTATCGAGGCCCCCCGGACAGACCACGAGGCGGGGGGATGATCCGGTCGCGTCCCTCACGGCTTCCGAGAGCGCCCTCGCTAGCTTCCCGTCGGGGCTCACGACCGACGGGGCGGAGCGCGAGGTTATCCTCAGGTCGACTTCGTAGCCCATGGACCTCAGGGGGGCGGCGGCCCTGTCCACCGCGTCGCGCAGCTCGGCCTCCGCGTCGTCCATGCCCTCCTCGGGTATCAGCCTCCTGTCCGCCGTGAAGGAATAGAACCCGGGGACTACGTTCACCTTCGCGCCGCCGGAGACGGCGCCGCCGACGTTCACCGTGGGCCTCGCCTCCCTGGGATCCGCGAACGGATAGGAGCTGGAGCGCGATGAGAACCTACGCTGGAGATCCTCGGACAGCGCCAGGGCCAGCCTGGCCATGCCCTCGAACGCGTTGAGCCCGAGCCACGGCGTCGATCCGTGCGCCTGCCTCCCCCTCACCTCGATGTCAGCCCACAGGTTCCCCTTGTTCCCTATCCACACGGTGTCGGAGCCGCTGGCCTCTGGCACAACCACGTAGTCCGGCGATACCTCCCCGGATTCCACGAGGTATTTGACGCCCGTCTCGCCGCCCGTCTCCTCGTCCGGGGTGAACGAGAGCTCCACCGACCCGAATTGGTCGGCGCCCGCTATTGCGGCCGCCTGGGCCGCCAGCATCGCGGTCGCCATCCCGCCCTTCATGTCGACGACGCCCCTTCCGTAAACGGCGTCCCCGTCCACGGTGAGGCGAAATGGATCCTTTGTCCATCCATCGCCGGGCGGCACCACGTCGTAGTGCGAGTTGAAGTGGACGGTGGGCCCGCCGGACCCTATGCGCGCTATCACCGCGTACCTGGGATGATCGGCGTACCGCGGTATGTACTTCTCCAGGTAGTCCCTGGGGACCTCGATCACGCGCACGTCGTATCCGGCGTCCTCCATCTCCGACTGGAGGACCTCGGCCATCTCCCCGTAGGATTCGCCCGGGGGATTCACGGTGGGGACGGACACCACCCTCTCCAGCAGCTCCAGGAGCCTGCCGGCGCCCAGCGACCTGAGCGCGTCGATGGACCTCTCCCTCAGGTTGGCCTCGTAGTTGCAGGAAGGAGGCACGCCGTATCCAATGCGGTCCCCGGTAAAATCGTTTCCGGCGCATCCGGTCGATGGGTCGCCCCGGGATGCCATGGCGTGCGATGCGCAATATCGTCCGGTTTCGCCGCGCCGTCCATCCGTGCGATGGGCCCCCGGTTATTTACATCCCGGTGTAATGAAAACGGCGTTTGCGATGTGCAAACGGCCCCGCCGGGGTCCGCGGGGATACAGGGGAAATTGCAACGCCCGAGTAAAGCGGGTTCCGCCGCGTATATAGACAGCTCACGGTGTGGCCCGGGCTTCGCCCTTCCTCCGCGCCTCGAACGCGCATTTATCGGATCCGTCGTTGATGCACTCCACCTCCTCCACGTCCCACTCCCCTCCCTCCAGCTCCGACAGGAATCCCGAGATGACCCCGCGGAACCAGTGCGATGTCCTCCCCTTCCTCCTCCCCCTGAGCAGGTCGCACTCCACGAGGTCGCGGGCCTCGAACCTGTACACGCCCTCCCCCCTCAGGATGTCCACGCGCGTCGCGTATCCGTGGGCCTCGAGGATCCTCGTATGAACGTGGAGCGCGGATTCCGATCCCAGGATTCCGGAGAGCTCGGCGGCCGCCTCGCGGCCCGAGAAGAACCCGGCGTAATAGATGAATGCGGATCCGGCGGGATCGCCCATGTATTCCCTCGCCCCCAGGAAGAGCCCCAGGAGTGCGCGGGACGTCATGACGACGGACCTCGCGCCGCCCGCCTCTAGGGTGTGGCCCCCCACCGCCGCGAACCCCCTGGCGGGATCACCCGTGATCCTCGCGGACACCAGGCCGTTCATGGCTGAGAGCCTGGACGCGATCTCCCGGGGATCCGCCGTCGATCCCGTGACGTCCAGGATCCCGGTGCACCTGAGGTTCGGGCCGTCCCCGGAGCACGTCATGCCGAGGACCCGGAAGCCCGCCTTCCTCAGGCCGTCGTAGAGGACCCCGAGATATCCCGCGGCGACATCGGCCTCGAGCGCGACCAGATCCCTTCCGGGGGCTATCCACGACACGGGAATCCTCATCTGGATCCTGTTCGAGTCCCGCGGCTCCGCGGCCATTCGGTATTCTATGGAGGAGGCCGTATATTATGATTTCGGATTGTAACTAATCCGTCCGGGTTGGTGATCGCTCTATGGAAGAACCACCAGCGCATATGTTGGTAATACGGCTGATATAATCCATTATTTATTGATTAATTCTCAACTGAGTATCGACCTGCGGCGTCCATCTCCTCCAGCGCCCTGCGCGCGAACTCCCTGAGGATCCGCGTGAGCCGCCGGTCGGCCCCGCGGCACTCATTCCGGAGGCCGGCCACGAGCCCTCCCAGATAGGACCGATCCACGTCCGCCGTGGTGGACCTCCCGACTATCCCGAGTGCCGATTCCATCCGGCCCCTCTGGACATGGACGGCCGCGGCGCAGCACTTCACCAGAAATCCCAGCGATTCCCCCGCGGACCCCGGCGTGTCGTGCCACGGTGACTCCAGGACCTCGTGCGCCTCCCAGAATCTCCCGGAGGCCATCAGCTCGAGCCCCCTCCTGACGGGGTCCCCCGCTCCCTCGAGCGACGAGACCTCGACGACGTCCACCGTCGCGCATCCCCAGTCCGGAATTCCGTCCCCGTCCACGTCGACCTCCGCGTGATCCTCGTCCAGCCTGACGTCCATGACCCTCAGCCCGGCGGCCAGCGCCCTGGACCTCAGCTCGTCCCGGGACGCGCCGGCGCAGTCGAGGATGTAGATCCTGCGCGTCATTCCGGAGCTGTTCCGTGAAAACAAACCTTAAAAACTTAATATAACTGTAATGATGTCCGACTGACGGATGCGGCCGTCGCATCGACCCCCGGACGGAGGGGCTTCCCCATCCCCGGGTAGGACGCTATACGGACGGTCGGGCTTTCCGGAACCCGTTCAGAACGATATCACCTGATAGCCGGCGTTCACGTATTTGGAGAGTGTCTCGCCGGCCGGATATAGCTTGAGCCCGAGCTCCGTGAGCTTCTCCTTCACGCCGAATTTCTCCGCCACCGCGACGCACGCCGAGTCGACCGCACCGGAATCCACAAGCATCCTCAGGTTCTCAGCGTCCTGCCCGCGCAGCTCGCCGATGTACTCCTCGCTCGGGCCGAAGAAGATTATCTTCAGATCCTCGTATCTCCTGGCCCTGACGGAGTTCGCGGCCATGGCGAGGGCCGCCGAGAGGCGGCCGGGGAGATCGCGGCCGGCCATTATGAGGAAAACGACCTTCATTATCAGAAAGCGATATAGCATATTATTTATGGTTTGCCCAGGAACCTGCGCGAGATGTCGGCCGCGGCGTCCGCAAACCCCGCGCAGCGCCCGGCAGACAGCCTTCCCATGGACTCCAGCAAATCCCTCTTCTCGTCGTCGGAGAACGCGTATTCGGCTACCGCGTATGTGACCGAGTCCTCCATCTCTATGTGCGACCTCAACAGGTCCGCGAGGCGGCCGGCCAGGGAAGGCGGACCGCCGGACCTGATCTCGCGGACGAGCGCCCTGAGCTCCTCGTGTTGGTCGAGCGCCTCCCGGACCAGCGCGTCACCGCCCCTTCCCATGGATTCGAGAGCGGGGAAAAGCACCAGTTCCTCCTTCGCGTGATGGCAGCCGTCGACGTAGCGCTCTAGAAACTCCAGCTCCTCGTCCACCGGTCCCGAGGACTCCAGCACGGCCAGGTTCCCGAGTATTATCGCGTGCTCGCCCTGGAGGTCCTGTGTGATAACGATCACGCGCTATATTGAATCATCGCAGGGATATTATTTTTGGGGTTTCTTTTCGCGGAACGGTTCCGGAATACTACCCCATCCTCGCGGAAGGGAACTTCCATCCCCCAACCCCCCACTAAGTTCATTTCCGGGAAATGTTACGGGGGAGCGTCTTTGAGGAGGGGAAAGGCCCTGCTCCTGGCCCGGACGTCCACGGCCAGCGCGGCGTCGGCCGCGCTCGGGGTCGTGGAGTCGCTCTACCTCAGATCCCTCGGGATGGGCCCCGACGTCGTGGGCGCGTATCTGGGGGCGTCCATCCTGGTGGCGGCGCTGGTCAACTACGTGCTGTCGGCCGCCGCGGACGCCTACGGGAGGAAGAGGACGATCATCGCGTCCAGCGCGGCGCCCCTCCTGGGGCTCGTGGCGCTCTACGCGGGGATTGCGGCGGGTATACTCCTCGTGTATCTGGGCCCGAGCGGCGCGTACTCCGCGCTCTACGCCGAGAACTCTGAGGACCCGGACAGGGACTGGAGCCACCTCTCCATGGTGGCGGTCGCGTCCAACGCCGCCGGATCGCTGCTGCCGAGCGCGCTCCCGATGAGGGCGACAATAGCCGTGGCCGCTGTCGTCTACGCGGCCGGCATAGCGGGGATCGCCGCGATCAGCGAGAATTACAGGGGCACCGGAAGGATGGACCTGGGCATGGCGTCGGCCGGAACCCTGGCCAGGCTATCCAGCGCGGCCATAATAGGGCTCGGCGCGGGGATCGTGCTCCCGATGCTCCCGCTCTGGCTCAACACGATGTACGGAGTGGGGGCCGGGCCCATCGGGATCCTCATGTCGGCGCAGAGCGCAGTCATGGCGCTAGCGTTCTGGCTGGCGCCGAGGATCTCCAGGAGGATC
>JAWDMO010000052.1:0-8899 GCA_046536535.1 Nitrososphaeria archaeon | reverse complement strand
ATGGCGACCGCGGCGCCCGCGCTCACCGCGGCGGCCAATCCGGGCGACGCATGCCTCAACGGATTCCCGTGGCCCGGATCCATATATTAAGTGAATGGGGAGACCCGCGCCCTTCGGCGTCGGGGCCCGTCCCGCGGCCCGTCGCCCCCCGGCGTCCGCGCGATCCCGGAACCCGGTTATGTAAATTTTAATAACCTGGTACGGGCGGGATCCCCCGTGTCCGCATTCGACTCCGCGCCCGGCGAGTACGATCGCTGGTTCGCCGCGAACGCGAACGTCTTCGAGTCCGAGCTCAGGCTCCTGGAGCATTTCCTGTCGATGAGGCCGATCGGGAGGGCGCTGAGCGTCGGGTGCGGGAGCGGCCTCTTCGAGGAGGCGCTGCGCGGGCGCGGGATATCGATACGGGAGTGCGTGGAGCCGTCCGGGATGGGGGCGATCGCCGCGCGGAGGGGCCTGAGGGTGATCAGGGGCTCCGCCGAGGAAATCCCGTACGGCGAAGGCGAGTTCGACACGGTGCTCCTCAACGGGGTCCTGGACTACGTGGGCGATCCCCGGAGGGCCCTCTCGGAGGCGCACCGCGTCCTGAGGCCCGGCGGCTGGGTGATAGTCGCGGACGTCGTGGCGGAGGGCTCCTACGGCCTCCTCTACGAGCTCGCGTCCATGACGGGATGGGAGCGCCTGGGGCGCGTCTCGCCCCCCAGTCCCTATCCGGTGGAGTTCCTGCGCTCCGCCAGGTGGCACACGGTGGAGGAGCTGACGGGGTTCCTCACCGGCGCGGGGTTCTCGGACCTCGAGTACGCCCAGACGCTGACCAGGCACGCGAGGTACTCGGACGCGGCCCCGGAGGATCCCGCCCCCGGCTACGACCGCGGGGACTATGTCGCAATCCGCGGAATCAGTGTGGATCGCCGCGGCCCCGGCGGGATGGAAACGGGGTGATCCGGGATGGACGAGGGAGGGGCGCGGAGGCCGACCGACGTCCTCAGGCGCGAGGCCGACGGCATCTGGAGGCTGCTGAGGGACCACCCGTTCGTCGTCGGCCTCTTCTCGGGGGAGCTGCCCGCGGCCAAGTTCCGCTACTACCTGGTGCAGGACTACTGGTACCTGATCGACCTCTCGAGGGCGCTCGCGCTCCTGGCGTCCAGGCTATCCTCCCCCGACCTCGTGGCGGATGCCCTCGAGCTCGCGCGCGACGAGGCGTCGGTGGAGATGGAGAACTACCTGAGGATCCCTCGGCTCGACGGAGCGCTCCCCGACGTCGCTGGCGTACTCGAACTTCCTGCTCAGGACCTGCGCCCTGGAGGCGCCGTTGGAGTGCGCGTCGGCGATGCTGCCCTGCTTCTGGAGCTACCAAGAGCTGGCCCGCGCCCACGAGACGGACCTGGGGCGCAATCCGGTGGAGCTCTACAGGAGGTGGGGCGAGGCCTACCTGGGCGAGGATTACGGGAGGGTCGTGGAGGGCCTGAGGGGGATCGTTGACGGGCTCTGGACGGGGGATCTGCGGGCCGCCGCCGTCCGCTCGTTCATCCTGGGGTCCCGCTACGAGCTCATGTTCTGGGATGCCGCCTACGCGGAGGAGGCCTGGCCGGCGCGGGCCCCGGATGGCCGACCTCCGCCGCCGGTGGGCGGATACCTCACGACGGGAACGAATGGATACCGTAACCAGCGGGGGTCTATATGATATGATGCGGTGGAGCCCGGCTCCGCCGCGCGTGCCCACGTGGGGTGAAAACATCACACGGGCGGCATAGGGGTGACGTCCTCGTGAATCCTCCTGATCCAGATTCCGCGCCTCCTGGCCTCCTCAGCGGCCTCGGCCGTCGCGAGCACCGTGTATATGACCCTCAGGACCCTGGGCCTGAGCAGTTCCGGCCTGGCGCGCCCCAGGAGCTCCACCTTCTCGTCCAGCTCCCTCACAAGCCCGGCGCCCAGACGGACGGTGGCCTCGCCGATGACGCACAGGTCGCCGGCGGTTCCGTAGATGTCTATCTCCCTGTCGTCCACGTACTGATGCGAGAACTCCACGTTTACGCCCATCCTCGCGCGGAGCTCGTGCGATATCACCTCATAGGCCTCGTCCTCCATGGAGATCGTCACCCTCTGCAGGGTGTTCTTCATGTCGCGGATGTCCCGGGAAATCTTCTCCTGCCCCTCCCAGAGCTTCTCCTGCCCCTCCCAGAGCTTCTCCTGCCCCTCCCTCAGCGACTTGACCTCCTCCCAGAGCTTCTCCTGCCCCTCCCTCAGCGACTTGACCTCCTCCCAGAGCTTCTCCTGCCCCTCCCTCAGCGACTTGACCTCCTCCCAGAGCTTCCTGATGGCTTCCTCGTTCCTGTCGAGCCTCCCCAGGATCTCCGATAGACCGAGCTTCCCCGCCACCGCGTAGCGGAACTCCCTGTCCCTGTCCAGCAGGTCCAGGAGCTGGTCCTTGAGGAAGGAGCTCGACCTGGGCATGGGCGCCCTGCGATCGCCGACCATTTATGCATATCGATAGCATCTACCGGCCCGGCGCCCGCCGCAATTTCCACCCCGGATCCGCCCAGAGATTTATTTCCGATGGCGTCCATGCGACCGCGTGTACGTGCCGGATGAGCGCGCGTGGTCCGATTACGCGCGCAATTCGCTCATGCCGCTCTACAGGAGCGCCAGGGGGATACTCGGCTACGTCGAGTTCCTGAGGCGCGAACTCGAGGGTAAGTACGTCGTCGACGCGGCGAACGGGCCCCTGGGGGGAGCCGTGGTCGGGGGGATGCGCGCCCCGGGCGATGAACCCGGCGCGAGCTCCCACAGGCTCCACTCCCTCATCCTGGGCCTGGATTACGATGTCGCCAGCTTCGTATCCGACCTCCGGTCCGGCATGGTTCCCCGGCAGCGCGTGGCCTTCAGGTGGACCCCGTTCACGGGGTTCGTGTCGTCCGTGGCGGACGTCCTGGACAGGTGCGTTTTCCCGGGATATCCGGGCGCGATCGAGCCCCCGGCGATCGAGCCCCCCAGGAGCCCGGACGAGTTCATGGCGGCGCTGGCGGGGTTCTTCGAGTCGTACCTGAACCTCTCGCCGGCCCACAACCCCGTGACCTTCTTCATATGATCCCTCAGGAAGAACTCAGCCGACCTCGTCCGCGAGGTGTACCCGGACCTGGGCGCGTTAGCCCGCGCGCTGGGGCTGGTCGACGCGCTGTGGGCGCCGGGCGTCCGCGTGGTCGGGTATCCGGAGTACGGCTCGACCCTGCTTTACAACGCGTTCGGGCCCTCGAACTACCACGGCCTCCTGCGCAGGTTCCTGGACGCCGGGGCGTGCCGCTCGCCGGGCGGGGCGATGAGCCTCCTGGTCGATTCCCTCTGGCTCTACGCGGAATACAGCCCGGAGCTGCGCGCGCTGGGCGACTACCTGGAGGGGCTGGAGAACCCGGCCGCCGCCTACATGGGGCTGGTGAAGGGGCTCGCCCCCTCCGCGCCGTGCGAATCGGGCGAGCTCAGGGGCTCCGTGGTGCACCTGGGCGGCGCCGGCGTCGGGCTGGCGGAGCTGCTCAGGGGCCCGGCCGGGATCCTCCAGTTCTACGGGCTCCGCGAATACTTCATCTTCCGCGGCCCGCACGGAACCAGGATACTGTGTTTGGATCGCGAGGTGATGGCGCGTTGAGCGAGCTGCGCGAGCCCGTCTTCCTCCCCGGGATACGCGTCAGGTGCAGGAAGCTGGACAGCTACTGGTCGCGTCCGGCGGCCGACGTCCCCACCCCCCTCCGTCCGCGCCGGCCGGAGTTCCTCCCCGGGGTGAAAGTGAGGCGCAGGTCCCCGCCCCCATCCGGATATCAATCGTGAGCCGTCCGGGTCGGCTTCCCGCCCTCCGCGCGCCCTTCCCATCGCCCGCGGGGCGCGCTCGGGTCCGGGCGGTTCACCGGCTGCGTGGTAGCGATGGCACGGCTGCTCTCGAACCCGGGGTACGGGAGCGCGGGCGGCCTCTTGGCGCCAAATATCTTTAAGGCGGGGACGCGGCTCGTCGCGCAATGGGCGGGGACGAGGAGGGAAGGCTGGTCATAATGGTGATTGGCGCGGACAAGGTCGGCATAGTCGCGGGGATAGCCGACGCGCTCGCGGAGGACAACGCGAACATAGTGGACCTGGCGTCCACCAAGATGGGCGATCTGTTCGTGATGATCATCATGGCTGACATATCGGGCGCCAAGGGGGACGTGCCGTCCATAAAGGCCCGGCTCGAGGAGAGGGCCAGGGAGCTCGGTGTGCAGGTGGCCATTTACCATTATAATATCTTTAAGGTAATGCACAGGGTGTAAACGGGATGTCCTCGAAGATAGGCATCGACGAGATCCTCGAGACCGTCGACATGATAGTCTACAGGCACCTCAACATAAGGGCGGTCACGCTCGGCCTCAACGTCATGGCCGCCGCGTCGAGCGATCCCGGGGACCTCAGGCGGGGCGTCGTGTCGATCATCCGGGAACGCGCGTCGCGCCTCGCGGACGTCGTGGAGGGCGTCAGCGCCAAGTACGGCATCGAGATAGTGAACAGGCGCATAGCGCTGACCCCCCTGGCGCTGGTCGCCTCGCCGATGGTGCGCGCCGCCGGCCCCGGGTCCCGGGAGGAGCTGGTGGCCCTGGCGGAGGACATCGACGCCGCGGCGGCCGACGTGGGCGTGGACCTCGTGGGCGGCTACGGCGCGCTAGTGCAGAAGGGGGAGACAGCTGCCGACGTGGCGCTGGAGGAGAGCATACCGGAGGCGCTCGCCGCCACCCGCAGGATATGCTCAGCGGTCAACGTCGCCGACAGCCGCTCCGGGATAAACGTGGACGCGGTCCTCAGGATGGGCCGCGTGATATCGCGCACGGCCGAGCTCTCGCCCGGGGGGAAGGGGGAGGACTGCGCAAGGCTCATGGTCCTCGCGAACGCCCCGGACGATAATCCGTTCATGGCCGGCGGTTTCCACGGGATAGGCACCCCCGACGCCGCGATAAACGTCGGGGTGAGCGGGCCGGCGGTCCTCCTGGCGGCCGTGAAGAACTCGGGGGGCACGGACCTGACGGGCCTGGCCGAGGTAATAAAGGGGGTGGCGTTCAAGATAACAAGGGTCGGGGAACTGGTCGGCCGCGAGGTCGCGTCGAAGCTCGGGGTCGAATTCGGCGCGGTGGATCTGTCGCTGGCCCCGGCCCCCGCCGAGGGGGAGAGCGTCGCCGAGGTCCTGGAGGCCATGGGGCTGGACGCGACAGGGCTCCCGGGCACGGTCGGCGCGATAATGGTGCTCGCGGATTCCCTGAAGAAGGGCGGCGCGATGGCCGCCTCCAGGGTCGGCGGATTCAGCGGTGTGATGACCCCGGTGTCTGAGGACCTGGGCATGGCCAGGAGGGCGTCCGACGGATCGCTCGGCCTCGGGACGCTTCTGGCCATGAGCGCCGTGTCGGCGACCGGCACCGACATGGTGCCGGTGCCGGGTGACACGCCACCTGAGGTCCTCTCCTCGATAATACTGGATCAGATGGCCATAGGGATCGTGACGGGGAAATCGGTGGGCGTCAGGCTGCTGCCGGTCCCCGGCGCGCGCCCCGGCGACCGCGTGGACCTCGGGGGCCTCTTCGGCTCGGGGGTTGTCCTCGACGTGCCGCGCCGCGGGGCCTCGCGGCTCATAGCCCGCGGCGGCCGCGTGCCCCCTCCGGTCACCAGCCTCAGGGGTTGAGGGAAAAGCTTAACACGTCGGACGTCCCGATCGGGGGATGCGCGTCGAGCTGGCGGGCGGGCCACGGGGATCTCCTGAGGAAGCTCCTCCCTCCGGCGGGGGGCGCGGCGCCGCGAGGCGCGACGGGAGACCGTCGGCAACGGAAAAGAAACGGAAGCCCCCGGCGATCGGTGACGGTGAAGGGGCGGAACCCCGGAGGAGGCGCCGGGGAGCGTGAAACGGCCGTCCCGCGCGGAGCAAGGCCAAACAGGGCCCGTGAGCTCCCCCGGCGAGGCCCGGGTAGGCCTCTGAGTCCAATCCCGCCCAGAACAGAAGGAGGGCTACGGCCAGCACGGCGCGCACAAACGCTTTTATCAGGGATGTCGCATAGTTACATGGATTGGCCAAGGCGTACGTGCTGATAAACACCGACATGGGGACCGAGGAGGAGGTCCTGAAGGATCTCAAGGGTATCCCGTACGTCACCGAGGCGTACATGATATACGGCGTTTACGACATCATTGCGAAGCTGGAGGCCGATTCGCTCGAGAAGGTGAAGGACGCGGTGAGCTCGCGCATCAGGAGGATGGACCACGTGAGGTCCACGCTCAGCATGATAGTGGTCGAGTCCTGAGGGTGCGGGCCCCCTTGCCGGTGGCTCACATAGGGATCGACGATACGGACTCCAACCACCTGGGTATGTGCACGACCTACATAGGCGCGCTCATAGACGATGGGCTGCGGGCCGCCGGCTACGCCTCGGCCGGGGAGCCCAGGCTCATAAGGCTGAACCCGGCCTATCCGCTGAAGACCAGGGGTAACGGGGCGGTGCACCTGAGATACCGCGTCGAGGATCGCCGCGCCGCGATGGCCGCGTTCGAGTACGCGGAGGAGGTCGTGGCGCGCAACGCGGCGCTGGCGGATCCCAAGGCCGATCCGGGCATCACGCTGCTGGTGACGGATGGCGCAGCGCCCCCCGCGGCGCTCTCCGGCATCTACAGCTCGGCGCTGAGGGATGTGGTCGATATATCGTACGCCGCGGAGCTCCTGGTGCGCCTCGGGGGCCGCGCGTCGTGGTTCAAGCGCGGCCGGGGTATCGTGGGCGCGCTGGCCGCGACGGGGGCGCCGGAGGACGTGGCGGACGTGTACGAGCTGCTCGCGTACAGGCCCCCCTCTTCCGGGCGCGGCCCCCGTCTCCTGGACGAGGAATCCGTGCGCGCCGCGGACCTAGAGACGTGGCCCATGACCTACGATAACTACGACTGGTACTACATGGAGCCGCTGGTGGCCCCCCGCGGCCCCGATCCCGTGATACTCGGGATAAGGGGCCCGGACAGGGCCGCCGTCCTGAGGGCCTACGACCGCATCGCGGTCCGCGAGCCCGTGGAGAGGCTCGCCGTGTACAGGACGAACCACGGCTCGGGATCGCACGTCGTGGACATCGGCGGGGTCTCGGAGCTCAAGCCGTACACGACCGTGAGGCTGGAGGGCCGCGTCTCGTCCAAGCCGGAAATGGGCCCCGGGTCCCACGTCTTCTTCCTGCTGGACGACGCGGAGGGCCGCAGCGTCCGGGCGGCCGCGTACGAGCCGACGAAGCATTTCCGCCTGATAGCGCTGGGCCTCGAGCCCGGCGACCGCGTGAGGGTCGTGGGGTCCTACAGGCCACATCCGCCGGACCCCCCCACGCTGAACCTCGAGCTGATCGAGATACTGGATCTGGTCGAGCTCAGGAGATCCTCGGCGCCCAGGTGCCCGAAGTGCGGGTCCAGGATGGAGAGCGAGGGCTCCGGGAAGGGCTACGGCTGTCCCAGGTGCGGCTATCGGGACCCCGCGGCCCGCCCTAGGATGGCCAGGATCCCGAGGAGGGCCATCAGGGGCGTGTTCACGCCCCCTCCGAGGGCCCACAGGCATCTCACGAGGCCCCCCGAGGCATTCCTATGGGAGGGCGGCTCCTCGTGCGCGCTCGAGGAATAGCCCCCTGATCCCGTCCACGTCGATGGATCCGGGGAACGGGGGAACGGAAAAGCCCGCATCCAGGGCGATGATGAATGGGAACAGCGTAAGGGCGCCGGCACCGCCGCTTCGCGAGGGCTTGCGCACCTCACTAACACGGCGGCGGCGATGGGTTTCACTTCCGGGATCGGGCGAGACCGGGTGGGTCCCCACCGCTATGGCCGGCTGGCCGGGCTTCACAGCACATACAAGATAAACGTTTCGGATGCGCCGCCCCGCGATCCGGATCGGCATCGCACGAAAGACCGCGCCGGGCGCACGGCGGCCCCGCCCGCCTTCGCTCACTTCTTGACCTTGGTTATCTTGGACTTCCCCATTATGCGCCAGTACTCGACCTCCACCCCGGGTTCAAGCCTGCCCGCGACGTCCGGGTCGATGTACTGCGTCTCGAAAGTCTCGAAGGTCTCCAGGTCCATCAGCTGCGTCTTATCATCGGATACGCTGAGTACCTGGCCCACGCGCTTCTCGACCTCCGGCACGTCTATCCTCGAGCTCGATGGGCCCATGTACGATCTCTTGGACCCCGTGAAAAATCCTATGGCGACGAGCCTTATCTTGGCGCTGCCGTGCTTTCCGGGCTTGCTCTTCTCCACCTCGACGACCCTGCACGGCTCATCGTCTATCACGACGAAGCCTCCCTCCTTAAGATCACCGAGCTCCACCGGCCTAGTGCTCATCACCCTTGCCTGCAATAATCCTAAATATATTCTTTCCCGGGAGCCCCATGGGAAGTTTTATCTTCATGCGGAATAACGTCGGATGGCGGCGGCCGCCGTAGTGTAATGGTAGCACAGGGGCCTGTGGAGCCCCCAACCCGGGTTCGATAGGCTTTGAGGCCCGGAAATCCCGGCGGCGGCCCCTCACGCTAACCGCGAACTGGTCCGTCATGGGGGCGGGGCTTCCCCTTCATGGGCGCACCCGCGTGATGTATGCTTATCCATCCCGTATTTCACATGGGATTCGAGCGCCGTTACGCAGATCCGCCGCTGTGCGGTCGGCTGACCGCCCGGCCCCGAGGAAGGCCCTCCGCGGAAGTTGGAGTTTGTCCTTCGGGATCTGCCCTAAACCCACTGTAAGGAGGCCATCCATTCCTCACCGTGGAGGCGGCGGCCCCCTTTAATTCCCGAGAGGTTAAGTGACATCCTCCCACGCTGAAGCGCGTGGGCTTCCCGCACCGCTATCCCCCAGCATGGGTTCGTCTGCGATGCGGGAACTTATTTCCTG
>JAWDMO010000051.1:0-9035 GCA_046536535.1 Nitrososphaeria archaeon | reverse complement strand
GCCCGTCCCGGGATCCCTCAACCAGGATTCGCGCGCCGCCTCCCTCACCATCCCCAGGTTCCTCAGGAGCTCCAGGAGCACCTCCTGATCCGGCCCGGACGCGTAAATGTGGCCCTCCTCCAGGAACCGCGAGAGCAGCCTCCTGACCTCCGGGCGCCGGTAAGCCGCCATCCTCGAGGAGATCCCCGGCTCCACGTATACACATCATCCGAGGAGCATTATATAAAGTGCCCCGATCATCACGAGGAGCATCGCGTGCTTCACGCCGGCGCCGGCGCTCCCCGACGTCATCTTGCCCAGCGCCAGCCCCCCAAGTATGGCCTCGACGAGGTACATCCCGAACATCATGGACTTCACGTACGAGAGCATCGCGGACGAGAGCCCTATTCCTATGGCCGACGTCGTGGGCGCGAGGAGCGATGACAGCGCCGTCTCCGATATGTAAAGGAATATCACGAGCGCCAAGTAGACGACGAAGATCTGCATCCTCAGGGTCGACTGCAGCTCCCCCTTCAGGGCGTCCGCGTCCCTCAGATACTCCCTGATGCTCCTGACGGCGGACGCCACGTCGCCTCCCCCCTCCTCCGCGTCCAGGAGGAGCTTGAAGACCATCAGCGCCGCGGGGTGCGGGATCTCGCGCTCCAGGATCTGCTTTATCCTCTGATACGTGTAGCCCCAGCTCGTCAGCGACACTATCCTCCTTATGGGCCTCGTGAGGACGCCGTAGTCCTTCTGGGACATCTGCTTCAGCGCCAGGAGCGGCGATAGCCCCCCCTCGACGAGCCCCTCGAGGTCGGAGAGCACCCTCGGAAGGCCCCTCTCGACGCCGCTGATCCAGGAGCGCCTCCTGTAATCGAGGAACGCGTAGGGCGCCATCGCTATGGCCAGCGCGAGGGATACGTAGTAGTACCAGAACTTGAAGTTCGGTATCGGGCTCCCGACGCCGAGCACTGCCAGCTCGTAGTAAACGATCGCCAGAAATGCTGCGGCGGCCGCGGCGCCGATCGATATGTAGATCGTATCCTCCCTGTTCGTCTACCACCACCTCGGATATATCGAGTCAACCATCAGCATGTAGCCGACGCCGACTATCGGCACGAACCCGAACGCTATGACGGCGAGGAGCTCGCCGTAATAAGGCTGGGCGCCCACGCTCATGGACCCCATGACAGCTAGTATTATCACGAGGAGCAGGGGGGTGACCACGAAGAGCATGACGAACATCTCGGCCGCGAGCGACATATCGTTCACGAGCTTTCTCAGGTAGTTCTTCCTGGTTTCCAGTATGTACGCGAGGGACTCCCTGAAATATTGCTGCAGGTCCTTTCCGCTATCCATTGCGTCTATGAGCCCGACCATCAGCTCCCTGAGGAGCAGCGAGGGGGACCTCTGGGCCATCGCCATGAGAGAGTTCCTAGGATCGGAGCCCAGGACCTCGGAGTCCCTGATGACCTTCTCCAGCTCGCGCCTGAGCGGACCCGCGCGCAGCGCGGACGTGCTGCGCTTCAGCGCATCGGGGAACGCAGCGCCGCCCGACACGTAAGCCATCATGGCCGCAGCCCACGTCGAAAGATCCTGCTCTATCCTGGACGACCTGGAGCCCGCTGTGTACGACATGTAGGCGTAGGGCGCGGTAATCCCGACGGCCAGCCCCGCCAGGAGGCCCGCGATAACCCATATTGCCGCGGCTAACGGGGGATACCGGCCGAGCACGGAGAGCGCGGCAAGCGCTATCGCGCCGCCCGCCGCGCCCGCCAGCGCGGATTTCGCCGTCACATCGTAGAAGTAACCCGTCGGCATCCTGATATCAGACAGCTCCAGCAGATGCCTCACCCTGTCCTCGCTGAATATCATCGAGAGCAACCCGCGCTCCGATGAAAACCGCTCCCCCGGGGACTTGGCGCGCCGTGAGCCCGCCCGACGAGTCGGAAGCAGCATCCTCCCCCTCAACCCGGCGACGAGCACGAACGCCTCTATGAACACGATCACCGACACCGCGGCTGAGAGCGGTGTCGGTACCCCGGAGATCAGGGCTGCGGCGGCTGCGGCGGCTGCGGCGGCGAGGGATATCGATGCCCCGAGCACGAGCTCGCGCCGCAGGAAATCCTCCCTGCTCGCCGCAACGCCCCGGGTGCTCAGCAGATCCCCCGTCACGCGGTATCCGTAGAGCGCCTCCAGGAGCCGGTAGGCGCGTTCAACGAGCGCCCGCGCCAAGCTCCATCCTCACCCTTCCGAGTACGGATATCCTGTCCCTGTAGTAACTCCTTATCACGTTCGCGACGTCCTGGAAATCGAGCACCCTTCTGACGACCATCCAGTGCAGGATGTCCCTCTTGTCCTCGACCTCCCTCTTTATCGCATCGACGCTCACGCCCCTCTGATCCGCTATCTCGGAGAGGAGTCCGCTGTCCCCGGCGATCTCCATCTTGTCGGTCGATGGATTCCACCTCAAGACCCTCCTCAGGATCACGCTGTCCGCCGCGGGATCGTATCCATCGACCTCCGCGACTTCGGTGAGCCTCCTGACGGGCCTGTTGCCCATGACGAGCCTGCGCTGCATGGATATCACGTCCAGGGACGTCGCTATCAGCTGTTTGGGGGCGCTTATCGGCGGCGACGTCAGCCTCGATATCACGGACTCCGGGTCCTCGGCGTGGATGGTGGTCAGGCCCCCGTGCCCCGTGGACATCGCCTGCAGGAGGGTGTATGCCTCCTGCCCCCTGACCTCACCCACTATTATGTAGTCGGGCCTCTGCCTCAGCGAGGCCCTGAGGAGCTCGAACGTATCTATCTCGCCCTTGGACTCGCTTCCCCAGGACTCCCTGGTCAGCATGGGCGCCCAGTTCTCGTGGTAGAGCCTCAGCTCCCTCGTGTCCTCTATCGTCACTACCTTGTAGTCCGGATGTATGAAGTTCGCCAGGGCGCCCAGGGTGGTGGTCTTCCCGCTGGCGGTCGCGCCCGCTATCACAGCGTTCTTCTTGTGCTCTATGAGCTCCCAGAAGTAGGCGGCGGTGTACTCATCGAGCGTCCCCTTCATTATCAGCTCGGTTACCGTGAACGGCTTCTCCGTGAACTTCCTTATAGTGAAGCTCCCTCCCCTCGTGGCCACCTGGCCGCCCAGCACCGCGTTGACCCTGCTTCCGTCCGGGAGGGTCGCGTCCAGTATGGGGTTGGCCAGCGACACGGCCCTCCCGGATATGTACGCCAGCCTGAGGACCACGGTGTTCAGCTCCTCCTGTGTGTCGAACGACACGTTGGACTTTATCGACTCGAAATCCTTGTGCCAGATGTAGACGGGGACCCCGACGCCGTCGCAGCTGATATCCTCCACGTATGGATCCCTCATCATCGCGTCTATCTTCCCGAACCCCACAGTGTCCCTCTTCAGGTAGTACAGTATTTTCTCCAGCCTGTTCCGCTGGACTTCGAGGCCGAACTTCTTCATAGCCCTCATAGCGCCGTCCTCCACGTATGCCTCGGCCTCCGCCGCGTTCGCGAACTTCTCCCTGGGCGCGTCCACGGTGTAGGAGAGCAGCTCCTTGAGCCTCCCCAGCAGCTTCACATCGTCCTCGCTCAGGTTCGGCTCCACGACGTAGTACATGTACTCGTCGCCGTCCTCCGCATATGCTATGACTGCCTTGGAGTGCACATTGTCGCCCTTGAGCTCGTCTATCTGGACTATTTTAAGCGGCGGCAGGCGCTCCGCCGTCTCCTGCTCGTCCCCCCGGCCGCCCTCCGTCGAGTCCCTGGATCTGCCGCCGAGCAACTTTCCCAGGAACCTGAATCCGCGGGGGCCGCTGTCCACATCCCCGTTATAACAGGGAACAGTATTTTATCGTTTCGCGGGCCGTCGGGTTTCCGTTTTCCGGGTCCGCGGACGAGCGCGCCCGAGGCATCATGCGCGGCGCGGGAAATCGACGCCACGCCGGCCGACGCGTTCGCGGCGGCAACGTTAATTGAGACATGTGCCCACCGGAGGGCGTTGAAGGCCGTCATACTGGCAGGAGGGCTCGGCGTGAGGCTCAGGCCGTACACCCTGCTGGCGCCGAAGCCGATGTTACCCCTCGGCGACAGGCCGTTGCTGGAGCATATGATCGAGTGGCTGAAGGGGCAGGGTATATCGGAGTTCGTGATAGCAGTGGGGTACATGAAGAAGGCGATCGAGGACTACTTCGGGGACGGTTCTGATCTGGGCGTCAGCGTGGAGTACGCGCGGTCGAAGAGGCCGATGGGGACCGCCGGACAGCTCAAGACCGCGGAGCCGTTCATAGATGGGAGGTTCGTCTTGGTCTACGGCGACGTGCTGCCGCGCGCGGAGCTCGGCCCGATGATCGAGCTCCACGATAGGTCTGGCGCTCTGGCCACCATGATGCTGATGAAATACTACACGAGGATCAGGTACGGCCTCGTGGAGGCCTCCGATGACGGCAGGCTGATCAGGTGGAGCGAGAAGCCGGAGGTCGGGGGCTGGGTCAACGTGGGATGCTACGTTATGGAGAGGAATTTTTTGAGGTACATCCCGGAGGACGTCCCCTACGGCATGGATGCCGCGTTCAGGGCGGCTATGGATGCCGGGGAGCCCATCTACACCTATAGGTCCGATGGCACGTTCGTCGACATAGGGGACAGGGCCTCGTACGCGAAGGCGAACAGGGAATTCCTGGAGGAGCTCGGGGAGATCCCTTGACGCTCGCGCTCTTTTACTATGAGTACCCCGATCCGCTGAGCCCGCTCTCACTGATGACCCCGGCGCATGAGCTGAGATACGGCCACAGGCAGCTCTACAAGGCGATCTCGGAGGCCGCAGGGGAACCCGATGCTCTCCTGCTGCCGCCGAGGTTCGAGCGCTACCTAGGGGATAACTATCCCGGGAAGGCGACGAGGATCGAGGACCTGAAGGGGAGGATCGTCCTGCTGAGCGCGGGCATAAGGCCCCGGGCTGTGCGGGATGCGTTGAGGATCGTCGAGTCGGGGGGAGGGCCGGTGGTCGACGGCGGCAGGCTGGTCGCGGCCGAACTGGACGCGGATTCGGTCGACGGCGGCAGGCTCATGCGGGGGGGATGGACGGGCGCCGAACTGGACGCGCTGATAAAGGGACCGTGGGAGCTCGTGGACGCGCTGGAGTCCTGGGGCGGGGGCGACGGAGTTGTCTATGGGTCGAACGTCCGCATCGAGGAACCGGTGGCGTTCGATACCTCGAGAGGGCCCGTGTTGATAGCGGACGACGTGCGCATAGAGGCGTTCTCCAGAATCGAAGGACCGGCGTACATAGGCAGGGGGAGCGTGGTGCACTCCGCCAGGATCAACTCGCATGTTTACATCGGAGAGATGTGCAGGGTCGGCGGCGAGGTCGAGCACTCGATAATTGCCGGATACTCGAACAAGGCGCATCTCGGATATCTGGGGCACAGCTATGTCGGGCAATGGGTGAACATGGGCGCGGGGAGCATCACGAGCGACCTCAAGAATACCTACGGCACGGTGCGGTCGGGGAGAAGTCACATGGACACGGGGCTCGTGAAGCTCGGGTCGTTCATCGGGGACCATGCGAAACTGGCGATCGGCGCCATGGTCTACGCGGGGAGGGCGATCGGCGCCGCCAGCCACGTCTACGGGCTGGCCGACGCGGACGTGCCGCCCTTCGTCATCCACTCACAACACGGATCGCCGGGAACCGCGGAGCTGGCGCTAGATAAGGCCCTGGAGATCGCGGGCAGGATGATGTCCAGGAGGAGCCGGGCCCTGACCGAGGGCTACAGGATGATATTCGAGGGGGCGTTCGAGCTCAGCGCAGTGGAGAGACGTGAGTTCCTGGAATCAAAGCGGCGGGGGATTGGAAAACAGGAAATCTAGATATAGCGGAACCGCGGAGGCGACGTATGCGCGTTCCCTTCGGGAGGACGCGCCCCGGAATAGCGCGCAGGATGCTGGAGGATGCCGGCGTAACGGGGGATTCGGTGGTGCTCGACGTGGGCTCGGGAGCTGGCGATATACTCGTCGAGGCCGCAGCCCTCGGCGCAAGGGCTATTGGGATAGAGATGGATCGCCTTCTGGCAGCGGAGTCCAAGAGGAGGGCAGAGATAGCCGGCCTGGGGAGACGCGTCGAGGTGATCGAGGACGATTTCCTCTCGGCGAAGATCCCCAAGGCGGACGTGGTCACACTATACCTGACGCGCGACGCGAACGCCGCGGTCGCGCGCAGGCTGCTAGCCGAGCTTCCACTCGCCAGGGTCGTGGCCCACAGGTTCCCGGTGCCCGGATGGAAGCCGCTCGAGGTCGACGAATACGGCGGAACCAGGATCTATGTGTACGTGCCGGCGCTCTCTGCCACGTGGGGCCGCACCTCAAGGCTAATATAACGAGCCGGAGGGCGGAGTCGTCGTGCTCGACATATACTACCATCCGACGTGCGCTTCCAGCCATAGGGTGATCAGGGAACTGTCCGGGAGGAACCTACTGCCCAAGGTAAGGCTGATCAGCGTATCGCGCGCGATCCCGGACGTGCTGGGCGGCGAGATATGGAGTGTGCCGTGGATCGTCGAGAACGGGGTACCGCTGGCGACGGACCCCATCGACCCGGAGGAGGCGGCCGGGATCGTCGAGAACGGCAGGGCAAAGATACCCGACGACGGCGTGAAGGCATTCATGTCAGCCGTCCTGAGCAGCCTCTACGCCACATCGCTCGTCTACGTGCACGACTCACTCAGGCCCGTGATGTCGACGAGGTTCGCCGCGGCGGCCCTGAGGAGTGCGCTCGGGGGGCCTGATCCGCGGCCTGTCATGGAGTCCGCGGCGCGCGACGAGCGCGCGATACTCGAGAAGTATCGCGGCAAGCTAGTCAGGGTGCTCTCATACGGGCTGACGAGGATTATGTGGTGGTCCCGTGGGGGAAGCGCGCCGCCCGATCCCCCGGATGAGCACTACACAGCGCTGTGGCTGCTCTCGACGGTCAGCCTGGGGAGGGCGGGGCTTCCCGAAAGGCCGCAGCGCGTTTTAGACGTAGCGCGCGAGCTGGCGGACGCGATGAAGGGAGACTTCGATCGCCTGACCGAGAGAATCGGCTACGAGCAATCCGAGATAATGGGTGACATGGAATACTGGGGGCTACTGGCCGCGGGCTCCTCCGGGATGGATCCCGCGCCAGGGCGGGAAATTTAGAAATGCCCGGCGCGGGGATCAGGGCCGCCACCATTCGAACGCGAGGTACTTGGTGCTCCTTCTGCCGACGACGGCCAGCACGAACTTCTTCCTGACGGCCGTCGCCAGTCTCCCCGCGAGTATTATGTAGTTGGCGGTCACCGGATCCCCCGATCTCAGGACATGCACTAGGAACGGCGCATGGTCTATCCCCGGACCCCTCTCGTAGACAGCGAAGTCGCTCCCGAATTTTATGCCGGCGCTCACCACATAACCCGAGTTCCTGAGGTCCCTATAGACCCTGTATTTCTCACGGAAATACTGATCGATCGCCTCGCACCTCCTCCTCAGGTCGGCGCGCTTGATCCTCCTGCCGCCGCCGTCGCTGAGCTCGAGGGATCCCTCCTCGAACAGGTAGTATGCCTCCACCAAGTCCAAGATCAGCGGCTCGTTGAACTCCGCGTCCTTTGGCTTCGGGACGCCCAACGGCTTCCCGAAGAAGCCCCTGGAGAAGATCCGCCTAGCGTCGTCGATGTCCCATACTACTACCCTGTCACCTAGGAGTACCCCCCTGGCCGGACGGTTCATAGCCTCAGCGAAACTATCATGAGCATCTCGGAGGCGCTTAGCGATAAATCGGCGATCCTCTCGATCCTCTCCACGACGTCGCGGTACACCAGCAATTGCTTGAAGTCCTTCATCCTGTTCAGGCTCTCGACCAGCGCATCCCTGTAGAGCCCGTCCATGCTCTTCTCCTCCTTCTCGACGAGCGATGCCAGCTCGCTCACCTTCCCCGGGTTGACCTGCAGGATCCTGCTCAGATCGTTGAGCCTGGTAACTGAGTTAAGCGTCTGATTCAGCATCTCCTTCAACCTGTCCCCCAGCGGGCCTATGCCCGAGAGATACTGCTTGCCGACGTATATGCGGAACGCCAGGCTATCTAGGTAGCTGGCTATATCCTCAAGCATGAAAGCCGTCCTGAGGACGTCCTCCCTGTTTATCAGCATGGCGCCCACCTCGCTGAGCTGTCTCACCAGCGATCTCCGGTAGGCCTCGACGTCGCCTATCGCCTTTGAGACCTCGGACCGGTAGGCCTCGACGTCGCCCTCGGTGCTGTCCTTTAGCAGGTATTCGTACATGGACACGAGCGACCTCGACGCGTCCAGCAGCCTCCTCGTCATGTCCTGCAACGTCAGTAGGATCCTCCTCCTCATCTGTAGCTCCGTCTCCCCGACGTAGAAGCTCATCGCGCATCACCCCTGCAGCAGGGAGGTTGTGACGACAATTGTCTCCTCTGTATGGGGAGGAACAAAGCTGGATATAAATTCTTGCCCGATTTCCTGTGCGATCTTATAAGGCGAAGGGATTTGGGAAGGCGGAGAAAACTTGTTTATTTATGGATTTGATGAATTCGTTTCCCGGATGTCTGATAGATACGTACCGCATGGATATTTAAGAATTACACCCTTACTATGCATGAGCAAGAAAGCTCCGACCTTCAGGGAGGAGATGAATTGCCGATGTTGGTCAGATAAGCCCAGATGGACGGACCATCCACAGGGCTCACATGTGAATTCAGTTCACTTCAACCCGATAAGGGAGCTGGAGTGGATGATCCGCACCCTCGATATATTCAGGCGACATAAAATACCTATCGAGGAGAAGGCGCATGCGCTCCACCTCCACATGGCGGACCTATCATCTGGGAGATAGCCGACGCGATGGAGGATCACTACGGGAGGAAGCCGTCCCACTCATCTGTGCTCGACTGGGCCCGCGCGCTCGGTTCGGTCAGGTGGACCATACCGCCGAGGGAGAGGAGGCCCGTCGCTGTGGACTGGAACGAGGCCGCGGAGAAGGCGGACGGCCGGGAGGTCTACGTGTGGGCCGCGATAGAT
>JAWDMO010000050.1:0-9121 GCA_046536535.1 Nitrososphaeria archaeon | reverse complement strand
GGACTACATTTGTCCTCCTGTTCGTGTACTTAACTTCGTAGATGCCCCCCTCCGGTATTGCGGGAGGAATCGGCTCCCGCTCCTCATCTTCAGAGAGTTGACCGGAGGAGAGCATCTCAAAGAAATATAGTAGTCTTGGTTTTAAGCTTTTACCTCATCCCTTCTAGGGGCGAGGTTTGTCGTTCATTTTATCAAGATGTTATGATGTGAAATTGAACTGCGATGAGTGGGAACCCGCGGGCTCACCTGAACGACTTCTGGTACCTGCGCCTCGGGCCCGGGCCGCCGAACTTCTTCGGCTCGGTCCTCCTGGGGTCGCCGACGAGCAGGTGGCGGTCGTACTCTATGAGCCGCCTCTTGAGCTCAACCGACCTCGAGAACCCAACGAGGGCCCTGGATATCGCTATCGCGGCCGCATACGCCTGCCCCATGGTGCCGCCGCCCTTCACGTCGACGTCCACGTCGACCTTGTACCTCAGCTCACCGGAGAGCCTCAGGGGGGCCAGGAGCATCTCGCGCTGCAGGTAGTTCGGCAGCGCCTCCACCAGGAACCCGTTGATCCTGATCCGGCCCTGCCCGGGCCTGATGACCGCGGCCGCGCGCGCGGTCTTCCTGGAGCCCTCGAACACCATGGCGGACTTCCCGGACACCATCTAGATCACTCCCTCCAACCCAGCTCGCGGGCCAGCTCGCCGAGGGTTATATAAAACAGACGCGGCCTCCCGGGCTCCGCCTCCTTGAACTTCATCGCGGCGGAGTCGCCCGCGCCGCCCTTCGCCCTCCTGAGCTCCTCCGGGTAGTCGTTGTAGATCCTCAGCCTCCTGAGGGCCTCCCTCCCGCGCGGCCTGTCCCTCGGCAGCATCCCCCGGATGACCTCCTTCAGGATGTGGTCCGGGCGGCGCCAGTGGTAGGGGCCGTGCTCCGGGTTCACTATGCTCCCCACGCCGAGGAACTCCTTCCACTCGGCCAACACGCTGAATTTATCCCCCGATATCAGGACCTCGGGCGCGTTCACAACGTACACCCTGTAACCCTCGAGCAGCATCTTGGCCACCTTCGAGGCCAGCCTGCCCATCACCTGGCCGCTGGCGTCCACCACGGCCACGAGCTCCTCAGCCGCCAATCAGCTTCACCCCCTTCGCCCCGGGGTACTTCCCCGCGAGCTCGGATATCGAGAGCGCCTCGCCCCCGGCCGACGCTATCTTCCTCCGGGCGTCCGCGGAGAACGCGAGCGCCCCCACTATGATCTTTTTATCCACCGATCCGGATCCGAGGACCTTGCCCGGGACGACCACCACATCCCCGTCCGAGGCGAGCCTGTTTATCTTGCCGACGTTCACCCTGGCGAGCCCGGAGCGGCTCGCGTCCACGATCGCCTCGCGGAGCGCCCTCCATATGGGCCTCCCGGTCTCCCTGTAGGCCCTCCTGAGGGCCCTCTCCGCCGATATCTTAGCGCCCGAGTTCATTGTTCAAGCACCTCGACTTCCCTCGACAGCCCCGCCCCCTGCCCCAGGACCTCCCCGACCGCCATATAAATTATCCTCCTGGGCTCGATGCCGCCGACGCTCTCCACGTACAGTATGTGGTCGTCGCCGTGCTCCTCCACCGAGACGGCGTCGGGGCACGCCTTGACGCAGTCCATGCAGAGCCTGCACGTGTGCTCGTCCTTCGCCCTGAGGACTCCCTTGGAGTACTTCAGCACGCCGGGCGCGCACGCGTCGGCCGCCGCGCGGGCGCACTCGGACTTCGGGTTCAGCACCGTCACGTGCGGGTACGGCTTGAGGACGGACACCGAGACCGGCTGCCACTTGGCGTGCTCCTTCCCCCTCCCCACCCTAGCGTAGGCCTCCAGCTTTATCCTCTGGCCGGGGGCGAGCTTCGTTATGGGCACGTCCGGGGACACCGGCTTGACGTCCGGGTCCTCCGACACGAGCTCGCCCGAGTGGACGACCCTGGGCTCGCCGTCCGCGTGCGCGTCCAGCACCAGGAGCACCTGGCACGGGGATCCGCCGCAGTCCCCGGAGTACTTGCGGGGATCGGCCCTCAGCGGTATCAGGCCGAGCCTGTGCGCTATCACCTCGTCGTACACGGGGGACGTGTTCTCCAGTATCGCGATGCTGTCTATCGCGAGCGTCGGGACCTCGGAGATCATGAAGCGGCGGAGGGCGGCGGCGTACTCGAGCGGTATGCCGCGCACCCTGACCTTAACGCTGGAGCCGTCCTCCTCGATCACGGAAACGTCGATGCCGGGCTTGGACAAGCGGCATCACGCCCTCCTTCCCCTTCTGCCGCCCGACTTCCTCGTCGTGTCGTGCGGTATGGGCGTCACGTCCTCTATCCTGCCTATCTTGAAGCCGGCCCTCACGAGCGCCCTTATCGCGGCCTGCGCGCCGGGCCCGGGGGTCCTGGGGCCAGTCCCGCCCACCCCCCTCACCTTTATGTGGAGCGCGGTCACGCCCTTCGCCTTCGCGTCCTCGGCGGCCGCCTGCGCCGCCTTCATGGCGGCGTACGGCGAGCCCTCGAGCCTGTCCGCGTCCACGTGCTGACCTCCGCTGCTGATCGCCACGGTCTCCGCGCCGGAGACGTCCGTTATGTGCACCACGGTGTTGTTGAAGCTGCTGTAGATGTGCGCCACGCCCCACTTATCCTGCGGCTGCTGCTCCGGTCCCTGCGCCTGTCCCTGGACCTGCTCGCCGGAGGACATCAGGCGCTCACCTCGTCCGGGGACGTCGCGGACGGGCCGACGGCCTCCACCGATATCGATTGCTCCCTGTCCCTGGGCACCAGGTACCCCGGCCTGTCGACTATCCTCCCGCCGACCGAGACGTGGCCGTGTATTATGAGCTGACGGGACTGGTGGATGGTCCTGGACAGGTTCTTCCTCCAGATAACGGTCTGGAGCCTCCTCTCCAGCAGGTCCTCCACCTTGAGGCTCAGCACGTCGTCCAGGGTCGCGCCCTCCTTCAGGAGCCCCATCCCCACGAGCCTGCCCAGGAGCGCCGGCTCCTGCCTGCTCCTGACGTCGGGCGGCGCCGCCAGGAGTCCCCTGGCCTGGGCGCGGATGCCGGAGAGCATCGTCTCAGCCCTCCAGAGTTCCCTCTTGTTCCTGAGGCCGTAGTTGCCCAGGAGGTACATCTCCCTCTGGAGCCTCTCGGAGTCCCAGGGACGCTTGGGGGACGTGAACTTCTTCTTCGGCTTCTTGGGATCGCCCATCACACATCACCCTAAGATTCGGGCTGAGGCTGCGACGGGGACGGAGCGGGCTTCGACGCTGGGGTGGGAGCGGGCGCGGAGGGCTGCGCCTGCTGGGCGCCGCCGCCGGGGACCGCCGCCCTCTTCCTGACCCCGACCGCCTTGCCTCCCCTCCCCGTGGTCCTCGTGTGCTGTCCCCTGACCTTGAGGCCCAGCGCGTGCCTCATGCCCCTCCAGCTCCCGGCCTTCTTCTCCCTCTCCACGTCCATCCTCACAGCGAACTCCATATCCGACTCGAGGAGGTGCGAGTCCTTCCCGGTCTCCGGATCCTTCCTCCTGTTGAGGAGCCAGGGCGGGAGTCCCGCGGCGGTCGGGTTCCTGAGCGCCCTCTCTATGGCGGATATCTGCCCCTCGCCCAGCTGCCCCAGCCTCAGGCCCGTGCCGATCCTGAGATGGTTGAGTATCGCGTACGCGAGGGGAAGCCCTATTCCGGCTATATCCTCGAGCGCCGCCGCCACCTTCCTGTTGCCGTCCAGGTCCCTCCCGGCCAGCCTCACCACGGATCTGGTCTCCGACAATCGCTAATCCCTCGACGACACATCGCCGGGAGACCTGCATTTAACCTTAACGGGATTAAGGGGACGGAATTCCCCCGCGGGGGATGGGATGGATGGCCGCATTGCGGAAACGACGCCGCGTCCGAAAGGGCGACTGCCGCGCCCTTCCCCGATGCGCTAGCGCGCGTAGTAGCGCAGCGGCTCCACCTCGTCCACCTTTCCATCCCCGTCCAGGTCGTAGCCCCTGACGACCACGGCGAAGGGAACCCCCCCTCCGTACGCGCCCAGAACCCTCTCGTGGTCGGTGCTGAGCGCCAGGACCGCGGACTTCGTGCCGACGTGCCTCACCCCCGCCACCAGGACCGCGAACCTCCCGGGGCTGAAGGGGCTGGCGACCTTCGCTATCAGGGCGTCGGTCGGCTGGTCGAACGTCCTCCCCTCGCCGTCGACGAGCCCCAGCCAGTAGTTGCCCTCGTTGAACCTGACGGGCAGGTGCGCGTTCAGCTCCGACGCGACCATGTTCGTGCCGGGCCCCCCCACCACTATCATGTTCACGTCATACGATCTCTCGGCGCGGACGTCCACGTCGAGCTTCACGGCGAACGACTGGGGAGGGGAGGCCAGCGCGCCGAGCGCGAGCGCCAGCTGGACCGCGTAATGGCCGTCCCTCGCGGCGGTCCTGGACGGGCCGTGGGGCTCCGGGGAGCCGACCACGAACGTCGCGTCCAGCACCCCGTTCCGGATGAACTCGCCGAAGAACGGGAGGAGCTTCCCGGGCGCGGCGCCCGGGCGCGGCGGGGAGGAGGCGGGGACCCCCGAGAAGAGCTGCGCGTATCCGTCGCACGACGCGCCGTACACGGAGGCGGAGGCGCCCCTCACGCGCGTCGAGCCGATCCTCCTGATGAGGCCGAGCCTCTCCAGCCTCCTGACGTGATAGTAGACGGCCTGCTCGCCCACCCCGAGCTCCCTGGCGATCTCCCTCGGATAGCCGGGCCCATTCCTCAGGGCCCTCAGTATCCTGAGCGCCAGGTCGCTCACGACGGGAGGGCCCTCGTCGGGCCCGAAGACCGCCACGTTCCTCACGTCGCCGCCCACCTCGAGGACGCCCGATCCGGCCACGCGCGATATATTATCGCGCAATTTTTAACGGTTTGTCGTGCAATCCCCCCGGCCCGCCGGCCGCCCGTCACCGTTCTAATCCGGACTATAACGGTGAGCGCGCGGCCCCGTCGCATTTTAAATACGATGGCGGATCACGAGGGGACGTGTGCGGGATAATAGGGTACACCGGGACCGGCGACGGGGAGCGCGCGGCCGAGGTCCTGATCAGGGGCCTCCGCAGGCTGGAGTACCGCGGCTACGACTCCGCGGGGATCGCCGTCGTCGACGGGGGGTCCATGGCCGTGGTCAAGCGCGCCGGGAGGGTCGACTCGATAGCGCCGCTCGCCGCGGGGCTCGTGGGGAACACCGGGATCGCGCACACCAGGTGGGCGACGCACGGGAGGGTCACGGACGAGAACGCGCACCCGCACGTCTCGTGCGACGGCCGGATTGCCATAGTCCACAACGGGATCGTGGAGAACCACGCGGAGCTCAGGTCGGAGCTCGAGTCGCGGGGGCACGCGTTCAAAAGCGAGACCGACAGCGAGGTCATAGCGCACCTGCTCGAGGAGTCCCTGGGGGGAGGACGCGATCCGCTGGAGGCCGCGCTCGACGTTTCCGGGAGGCTCAGGGGCTCGTTCGCGTTCCTCGCGGCGGGCCCGGCGCTCGGGGACGCGATCCTGGCCGTCAGGAGGGACTCCCCGCTCGTCATAGGGTTCGCCCGGGGGTCCACGTTCGCGTCGAGCGACGTCTACGGGTTCATAGAGTGGACGGACAGCGCGTACTTCATGGAGAACGGGAGCGCCGCGCTCGTGAAGCCGGGGGGGATCCGCGCGGTCCTCCTGGACGGGACGCCGATGGACGTCGAGCCCGTCAAGGTCGCGTTCGAGATGGCGACCGCCGATGCGACTGTGTACGCGCACCACACGCTGAGGGAGATCATGGAGCAGCCGGAGGCCGTGGCGAGGTCGCTCTCGCCGAGGCCGGACGTCGACGCCGCGGCCGAGTTCCTGGGGTCCGCGGGGAGGATATTCGTAGTGGGCGCCGGCACCAGCTACCATGCGGCCATGGTCGCGCGCTACGCGTTCGCGGACGTGGCGGGGGTGGACGTCCAGCCGGTGCTCGCGAGCGAACACGGGCTGTTCTCCAGGTGGATGGGGGAGGGGAGCGCCGTCGTGGCGGTGAGCCAGAGCGGGGAGACAGCGGACGTGCTGGAGGCGGTCAGGGCCGCGAGGGGGAGGGGCGCCAGGGTCCTGGCCGTCGTGAACGTGCCGCACTCGACGCTCGAGAGGGAGAGCGACCTGAGCGTGAACGTGCGCGCGGGGCCGGAGGTGGGGGTGGCCGCCACGAAGAGCTTCACGGCGCAGCTCTCGACGCTCTTCTCGATAGCGCTCAGGATGGCCGGGATGCCCGGGCTGGACGCGGAGGCGATGAGGAGGCTAGCGCTCGGCGCGCTCGGGGCCGAGGGGCGCGTGAGGGAGGCGGCGGGGATGCTGAGGAACGCGACCGATGTCTACGTGGTGGGGAGGGGCATCCACTACCCGATGGCGCTCGAGGGGGCGCTGAAGGTGAAGGAGCTGGCCTACGTGCACGCCGAGGGGCTCGCGGCCGGGGAGCTGAAGCACGGGACGCTGGCCATGGTCGAGGAGGGCACCCCCGTGATCCTGATAAATCCCGGGGACGGGACGTACGTCGACACGATCTCCAACGGGGAGGAGATGAAGGCGCGCGGCGCCCTCGTGGTGGGGATCTCGGAGAGGCCGAGCGACCTCTACGACGTGCACGTACCGATCCCGGAGGCCCGGGGGCTGGAGCTGCCCATCGTGGAGGCGATCCCGCTCCAGCTGCTCGCGTACCACACGGCCCTCCTCAGGGGGGCGGAGATAGACCGCCCGAGGAACCTGGCGAAATCGGTGACGGTCAAGTAGCGCCTGACCGGGAGAATGCCGCGAGTATCTCGCGCGAATCCCTGAGGTACGCGTTGGCGCCCCTCTTCCTCAGGTAGTGCACGGCCTTCATGGAGTCCGCGTAGATCGCCGAGGCGCCGAGCCACTCGTCGGCCGGCGACAGGGGATAGCACGCGCACCTGAGGAGCGTGGCGCCGGACCCCCTGATGGACGCGGCGGCCGAGGGGGCGGCGGACTCGATCGCGCGGGACGTCTGGACGAAGAGGCGGGGCGAGGAGCGGGCGGCGCCGTTCCCCAGGGCCCCCGCGACGAGCGACAGCTCCTCGCGGCCGTAGAACGGGCAGCCGAGTATCGCCATCGAGCCCCGGACGTCGATGGGGCCGGGGCCGGACATCTCGCGCCTCAGGCGCCCCAGGTCCTCCGGGGTCAGCCTCTCGACCTCGACCCCGGGAGGGGGGGAATCGGAGAAAACGAACATGGAGGAGGGGCCGGCGGCGCCGACCGCTGCCGCCATGAGCTTCATAGCGGGGCGGGGGGGCCTCCGGGGGCCGACGAGCGCGATGACGTCCGCGCTCGTCCTGGAGGCGGCGTAGTAGGCTATGAGCTGGTGGTCCAGGTAGGAGCCGGAGATCGCGGGCGCGGCCGGGTCGACCTCGAGCGCGTACCCCGGGGCCCTGTTTTCGTCCAGGTGCATCCCGCCCTCCGGGGTCCTCCCGGCTATCGCGGCGGCCAGGGCGCTGACCCCGCTCTCCCTGTTCGTGTAGAGCCCCAGCTCGGAGTTCGCGAACACGGCGGCCGAGCTCTCGGCCCAGCTCACGTGGCTCCCCGGGGGAGGCGAGTTCTCCAGCTCGTAGGGCGCGCACGTGAACGACTCGGAGCACCCCATCCTCAGGTAGGCGTCCCTTATCCTGCGCTGGCGGCCCAGGAATTCGCGCGGGACGTGGGAAGGCGGGTCGTAGAGGTCGGCGCCGCACGGATTCACGGTCGTGGGCACGGAGACCCTGGCGGAGGCGCTGAACCCCTCGAGGAAATCCAGGCCGGGATCCCCTATGTTCGCGTAGTTGACGCCGGAGAGATGCGCCGACGCCACGGGTATCAGCCTCCCCGCGCCCAGGAGCTCCCCGACGGCCACCAGGACGCGGTAGGCGGCCGCGAGCGCCCCGCCCATCTCGCCGGAGAGTGCCCTCTCCTCCTCCGCGCTCAGGTACATGGGCGGAGCTGGGATGTGATCACAATAAAACGATGCCGGCCCGGGGGCGGGTTGATCAGGGCGGGTTGATCTTTATGGCGCTGACGGGACAGGAGGTCTCGCACGCCATGCAGAAGATGCAGTCGCTCTCCCTGACCGGATCCGCCTTGTCGGTCCTGTACTTCTCGTGCTGCTCCGGCGAGAGCGGCCAGAGGTCGTTCCCGCTGCCGCTCTTCCCGGGGTTGAGGAGCCACTCGAACACGTTGACGGGGCACACGTCGTGGCAGACGCCGTCCGCGACGCAGCAGTCGAAGTCCACCGCGACGATGGTGCCGTGGATTCCCAGCTTGGTGGGGTACGGCTTCCCCTCCGCGTCGAGCCTCTGCTTCCCCTCCGCGTACACCTTGTGGCCGGCGTGTTCCCCGGTGACCGGGTATTCATCCGGCTTCTTGGTGAAATCGGGGTCGATCGGCTTCGACTTGAAATCAACTTCCCTCACGAATCCTCCACCTCGCGGGTCCCCCCCGGCGCCAAAGTTAATAAATGTTAGTCGCATCTGAAAATCGCGCGAAAACCGCGCTTTTCAGGATCCGGTGAGGGGCGCGGGGACTATGTGGCGGGGCCTCTCGATGACCCCCTGCGAGAACAGGTCCCTGACGCGGTAGTACTCGTCTACACCGCCTATGTCGAACCAGTATCCGTTGAACCTGAAGCCGTACACGGGCTCCCGGGGGACCAGCCACGATATGAAGTGGCCCAGGGCGTCGCGGGGCCCTCCCCCGGAGATGTACTCGCGGATCCTGCACAGGCTCGCCCAGGGCATCGCGTAGATGGCGGTGGAGACGAGGGTGGACGGCGGATCCGCGGGCTTCTCGACGAGGGACGATATCCTCCAGTCCGGGCCGACCTCCACGACGCCGTACCGGGACGCCAGGTCCCTGGAGCCCACGTCGTAGAGCGCTACGACGGGCGCCGGGGACCCCGTGCCCCTCGAGGACATGGCGCCGACGAGCTCCGGGTAACGTATCGACGTGACGTTGTCGCCGGCGACTATCAGGTAGTCGTCGCGGGGGATCGACCCGAGGAGCGACGCGAGGGCGCCGACGGCCCCCGGCTTCTCCTCCTCGCTCCTCGCCGGCTCCTCGACGATCCGGACGTCGACGCCGCGCGATCCG
>JAWDMO010000049.1:0-9317 GCA_046536535.1 Nitrososphaeria archaeon | reverse complement strand
TCGGGGAGCCCCCGACAGCTCAACCATGAGGCCCCTGACGGCCGGCAGATACTCGTGCGCGCATCCATCGCGGCCCGGGATTAACCCATGGCAGTTCGCCCTCTCCTTCATCTCGTCGACTGCGGCAAGCATCCTCCCCCTTTGGAAGGTGCGATCCGCCCGGGGGGAGGTGACGGTGGTGCATTCCCGTTCCAGATCCGGGACGAGCCCTCGAGGAGGCCGAACCACCGCTCACGCATTAGGGTGATGAGCGGTTCGGCCGGAGGATGTGAGAGATCCATGTCCTAGCGTGATAAAGTGAACGGCAAACCTCGCCCCTTCAGGGCGGGGAGGAGGTCAGCAGTTCACATACACTACCCCGGGATCCTGCCCGGGTCAACGTAGGATGAGTGGCGTCCCTAGTTCCAGCTTCTCTTAGCGCTCGAGGCGTGCATCAGGACCGCCGCGGATGAGATGACGGACAATATTATGATGTAGGGGATCGCAAGCCACGCCGCGCCGCTCTCCCTGCCGTAATATCCCCCGAGGTATTTCATGTATGCCCAGAGCGCGAGCGTCGCGGCTGCCAGCCCGGCCAGGAACAACTCGATCCAGGGGGCTATCCACGCATTGAGCGCTATATTGATGAGGCCCAGCATCGCGAATACCGGCGACGAGAAGAGCAGTACAAGGTCGAACGTCCCGAGCCGATCCCTGGACGACCTGAGCCTGCGCACGGAGTCCGCCATCGCCTCCAGATATCCCCTGTACCATCTTATCCTCTGCGCGAACAGACCCCTCAGGGTTGTCGGTGCCGAGACCATCGCCACGACGCCCGAATACACGGGCCTGACGCCCGCGCCCACGAGCGCCGATGCGAGCGCGGCGTCCTCCGCGAGCGAACCCTCCTTCAGGCCACCGATCTCCAGCAGGAGCTTCCTGTCCACCGCGTAGTTCGCGCCGGCCGGCGGGGGACACGGCATGTGCAGCCACGATCTGCCTTCGCACATGAAGCGCCACACCAGCTCCTCCAGGATTACCATCCGGCTGACGACGCTCTCGCCGGCGTTCGCCACCGCATAGCGCCCTGCCATGGCCTTGGCACCCGTTGAATATATACCGGCTATCCGTAGCAGTGAGTCCCGCTCCGGAATCGAGTCGGCATCCAGGACGTAGATCAGGTCCCCGCTGGAGATCCCGAGTGCGAAGTTGATTGCCGCGGCCTTACCGCCCGATCCCTCCACATGGTAAACCCTCATCCACTCGCGAGTGGATGCGAAAGATCTGAGGATATCGAGCGTACCATCGGTCGACCCGTCCTCCACGAATATGACCTCCAGTTTATCTCTGGGATAACTGACGTCGTCGAGTGCTTGGACCGTCCTCCCGACGACCTCTGCCTCATCCCTGGCGGGGATCACCACCGAGATCCGTGGGAGATCCGGCGGATCTATCGGGTCTGCGGAATCCCTGGAGAACGTCACCTTCAGCACGCCGTATGTGAGGGATAGTGCCCAGTAGATGGAGTAGAGCGAGAGCACGGCGCCGAGTGCGATTCCGGGCCACCACAGAATCAAACCGTGCCGCTCAACCTCCCGAGCTCCTCCAGGAACGCGCCATATGTCTCATCGTCGTACAGGCAGAAGATGATTCTGGGTACGCGACACGCGCCGCCCCTCGCGTACGCTACGGCGGCGCTGAGGAGCGCCCTGGCGCTGATCTCGCGAGGGACCCCGAAGATGCCGGCAGATATAGCGGGGAACGCTATGCTCCTGACGCCGCGCTCCTCCGCCAGCCTCATCGAGCTCATGAACGCGGCCCTGAGCTTGGACTCCTCGTCCCCCTCGCCCCAGACGGGTCCCACCGCATGTATGACGTACTTGGCCCTCAGTCCCCCGGCCCCGGTCAGGGCCGCTCCACCCACGGGTACCGGGCCGTTCCTCCTCAGCCACTCGTCGCACTCCTCCTGTACGACCTCGCCGGCCCTCCTCCTTATCGCGCCCGCCACCCCGCCACCCATCTGCAGGAAGCGGTTCGCCGCGTTGACTATCGCATCCACGTCGATCTCGGTGATGTCGCACTTCAGCAGCTCCACCGAGCAGTCGCCGGCGCGGATCACGATAGGATACCTGATTTTAGGTTTAAATAACACTTTCCCTCGGGGATGGCCTGAGAGTGATTGAAGGTGGTAGGGAGGGATTCATTTTTCGAGGGTGAGTGCCTTTATACTACCCTTAGCTGAAGGCACGATCCTATACCCAGTGGAAATAAACATCCCCCGGTCACCGCGTGAATTCAGGAGGTGTACATCGGCTTGGTAAAGGGCAGACTGAGGGTTGCAATACTCGGGGTCACCGGGATGGTCGGTCAGCAATACATCAGGATGCTCGAGGATCATCCCTGGTTCGAGGTGACAACGCTGGTCGGCAGCAGGAGCGCCGGGAAACTCTACGGGGAGGCGGTGGAGTGGATAGACAGCTACGAGCCGCCCAAGCGCATAATGGAAATGCCCGTCAAGGTCGCGGATCCCGAGGGCGAGGACGTGGACCTAGTGTTCAGCAGCCTGCCGACGGAGGCCGCGCATCAGCTGGACACCAGATACGCCGCGAGGTTCCCCACAGTGAGCGATGCAAGTTCGTACAGAATGGAGGCGGACGTACCGCTCCTGATACCGGAGGTCAACCCGGACCATCTGGGGATTCTCGACGTCCAGAGGAGAAACAGGGGATGGAGGGGGCTGCTGGCCACGAGCCCAAACTGCACGGCGACCGGGCTCGTGACGGTGTTCAAGCCCCTCCACGATGCGTATCGCATAAGGAAGGCCGTGATCTCCACTATGCAGGCCCTGAGCGGGGCCGGCTACCCCGGGGTCCCATCGCTGAGGATAGTCGACAACGTGATACCGTACATAAAGGGCGAGGAGGAGAAGGTCGCGGCGGAGACGAAGAAGATGCTCGGGACCATGTCGGGCGGCTCCATATCCCCCGATCCGATGGACATGGCTGTGATGGTGCACAGGGTCCCGACGATCGACGGACACCTCGAGAGCGCGTACATAGAGACCGAGAGGCCGGTCAACGTCGAGGAGGCCAAGGAGGTGTTGAGGGAATTCAGGGGAAAGCCCCAGGAGATGAGGCTCCCGACGGCGCCGGAGAGGCCCATAATAGTCAGGGAGGAGGACGACAGGCCTCAGCCGAGGCTTGACAGGATGGCCGGTAGCGTCCCCGGCATGAGCACGGTGGTCGGCCGGGTCAGGAGGGGCGTGGACGATCACTCGCTCCGCCTCACGCTTCTGAGCCACAACACGATAAGGGGGGCGGCCGGGAACACGATACTGATAGCGGAGATGATGCGCGAGCTGGGGTACCTTGGGTGACGGCGTTGGACGGAAAGCGCGCGAGGATCGAGAGGATATCCAGGGGAGGGCTTTTCCTCTGCGTGCCGATGGACCACGGGATATCGAGCGGCCCCGTGGCCGGGATAGACTCGGCGTTCGACACGGTGAGGAAGGTCTCCAGCGGGGGAGCCACGTGCGTAGTGCTGAACAAGGGGGTCATCAAGGCGATGCCTGGGCATCCAGGGATCGGGGTGCTCATGCACATGTCGGCCAGCACATCCGTCGGCCCCGATCCGAACTACAAGGTCATGTCGGCCGGGGTCGAGGAGGCGATCAGGCTCGGCGCGGATGGCGTGTCCGTACACGTGAACATAGGATCGAGGGGGGAACCACGGATGCTCTACGACCTGGGCCGCGCGGCGGACGATGCGGACAGGTGGGGGATGCCGCTCCTCGCTATGATGTACGCGAGGGGCGAATACCTGAAGAGCCCCGGCGATCCATTCGTCACATCGCACGTGGCCCGGGTGGGCGCTGAGCTCGGCGCGGACATCGTGAAGTGCAACTACACTGGGGACAGGGGGAGCTTCTCGCGGCTCACCAGGAGCATCCCCGTTCCCGTGATAATAGCCGGGGGCCCGAAGATGGACACCGACATGGACGTGTTGAGGCTCGTGAGGGACGCGATGGACTCCGGCGCCGCCGGCGTCGCATTCGGCAGGAACGTGTTCCAGCACCGGGATCCCGAGGCCATCACGCGGGCTATATCCACTATAATATTCGATAACGTAGACGTCGAGAAGGCCGCGCAGGAGCTGGGGGCTCCGGCTTGAATCCGAGGCCGAAGGAGATAATCCTCGACGGGCGCGACGTGCCGGACGACGTGCTCAGGGCCGCCGCGGGACTGGGGATCAGGCGGTTCATAGGCAGGTCTCCCGAGGGCGGGGAGCTGGTCCCCCTCTCGGAGAGCCCGGCCGGCCCGGGCCTATATGTGGCCAAGATATCATCGCCGGCCGACGTCGAATCCGTGATCAGCGCGGTCGAGGCGGGTGCCAAGGAGGTGCTCGTGGAGGCCTCCGACTGGAGGATAATACCGTTCGAGAACCTGATAGCGTCCCTCCAGGGGAGGGGCGTCGCGCTGATGGCGGCCGCGTCGGATCACGGGGAGGTCGAGGCCCTGGCCGGCGTCCTTGAGAGGGGCGTGGACGGCATCGTCCTGAGGACCCGCAATGTGGAGGATCTGGCGATCGCGGTCGACGCGCTGAGCCGGCCCGGGCCGATCGCGCTCGCGCATGCGCGCGTGAAATCCGTGGAGGTCGTCGGAATGGGCGACAGGGTGTGCGTAGACACGGCGAATATCCTCTCGGTCGGGGAAGGTGCGCTCGTCGGCAACTCAGCGGGCATGCTCTTCCTCGTCCACGGGGAGACGCTGGAGACCGGTTACGTATCAGCAAGGCCGTTCCGCGTCAACGCGGGCGGCGTCCACGCCTATATTTTACTGCCCGACGGTCGCACGAAGTACCTCTCCGAGGTGTCGGCGGGCGATCGTGTGGCGACGGTCGACTGGAGGGGAAACGCGAGGAGGTCCATAGTCGGGAGGGCCAAGATAGAGAGGCGGCCCATGGCGCTCGTGAGGGCGGAGTCCGAATCGGCTGAAGGCTCGATACTCCTGCAGTACGCCGAGACGATACGGCTGGTGAGGCCCGACGGCACGGCGGTCGCGGTCACTGACCTCGAGCCGGGCGAGGAGGTCCTCGTGCACGTAGATCAACGGGGGGGCAGGCACTTCGGCATGGCCGTGGACGAATTCGTCGTGGAGAAGTGAAGGTGAACCGAATTGTTGAGCTCCGGCACGAGGATCGCGGTGAGCATCGCGCCGCGCGCGGCCCGGGAGATAAGTGGCCTGTACTCGAAGGCCATCTCATCCGGGGCCGACCTCGTCGAGATCAGGTTAGATTACCTGCCGCCGGGGGACCTGTCGACGGGGATCGCGCGGGGGCTCGACTGCGGGCGCCTGATGTTCACGTACAGATCGCCGGAGGAGGGCGGCCTCGGGAGGCCGCTCGACGAATCCACAGCGCATCTCCTCGAGGAGTTGTGGGGCGGCTGCCCCGGTTCGCTGCTCGACATCGAGTTGGGGGGAGCGAGGCGCCTGCCGGAGCTCCGGAGGTTGGCGCTGCGGGCACGTGAATCGGCGGTGATTTCAAGGCACTACACGGCTCCGCCGCCCATCGAGGTAGCCCTCTCCGATTACTCCGAGATGGTGAGCCTGGGACGTTACGCGAAGCTCGTATTTCCCGCCAAGCGTCCCCGCGATAACATGATACCGTTTTCGCTCTACAGGGCCGTGGGCCCCCGTAGGCTCATCGGATTCTGCTCGGGCGCCCCTGGGGTTCTATCCCGCGTCGTGTCGGCGGCGCTCGGGGCGCCGATCGCATACGCCAGCATTCGGGGCAGGCAGGTGTCAAGAGGCCAACTCCCGGCCGACGAGTTAGCGGCGCTCGTGGAGGGAATCGCGGCATCGCTCGGCACGCACCGGCAGGAACGGTTATTTATGCCTGGGTATCCGTCCGGCATCCATGGCGGTGTCACTTCGCGCGAAGGACCTGATGGACACACGCGTAATGGTGATCGAGAGATCCGAGCCCGTGGGATCAGCGCTGAGGAGCATGCTGGACTCGGGGGTATGGTCGGTCGTGGTGGCCGAGGGCGGTCGTCCCGTGGGCGTCCTGACCGAACGCGACTTCGTCAGGATGTGCCTGGTCAGGGGATGCGATGGCGCGCTCTCGGTGAGGGCCGGCGATGTGGCCACTTCGCCGCTCGTCACGTGTGGCCCGGAGGATTCCGTCGGGGAGATATGGAGGCTGATGGTCGA
Organism: Nitrososphaeria archaeon; assembly: GCA_046536535.1. GTDB lineage: Archaea > Thermoproteota > Nitrososphaeria > Conexivisphaerales > Conexivisphaeraceae > Conexivisphaera. Next base: position 3,126 of record JAWDMO010000049.1, on the reverse strand, counting down.
GAACAACGTGAGGAGGGTCTACGTGGTCAGCGGCGGCAATATCGTGGGAAGGATCACCCAGACGGGGCTCTTCCGGAAGCTCCTAGAGGCATTCATAGCACTCTCCCAGCTGGTGTCTCCCTAAATTGACGGACAGCGCGACCGCGCTATACTGCCTGATAGGGGATCCCGTATCGGGCTCGATATCGCCTCAGGTGCACAGCGCGGCTTACGCCGCAATGGGCATCAACGCGACATATGTGGCCTTCAGGGTCCCGGACTATGCGCTGCGCGCCGCGGTGGATGGTCTGAGGGTCCTAGCGGCCGGGTTCAACGTCACCATACCCCACAAGACCAGGGTCGCGCTCATGGTGGAGGAGCTGACGCAGGAGGCATCGCTCACGAGCGCGGTGAACGTCGTCAGGGTCAGGGCCGGCTCCCTCATCGGGCACAATACGGACGCGTTGGCGGCGTCCGCGCTCGTGGACAGGCTCGGAGCGAGGGGCGGCACCGCGACAATAGTCGGCGCCGGCGGCGCCGCGAAGTCCGTTGCGTACGCGCTCTGGCGCAAGGGATTCTCCCGCATTCACGTCTTGGATAGGAACGCCGATAGGGCCGAGGCGCTGGCATCCGGCCTGAAGGCGCTCTACGGCGTCGACGCGATGGGCGCGATACTGTCCACTTCATCGCTGGCTGATGCGCTCGAAAGGTCGAATCTGCTCGTCAACGCGACGCCCCTCGGCATGTACGGCGGGGATCTGGAGATACCTGCTACGGCGCTTGCGCGCGATCTGGCGGTCATGGATCTGGCGTACGCGCCCGGCGGGACCGGCCTCGTGCGCCTCGCTAGGGCGCACGGCCTGAGGGCCGTCGACGGCATCGAATTCCTTACGATCCAGGCGGCTCATTCGATAGAGTTCTGGACCGGAGCGGCACCCCCTGTCGACGTCATGCTTAAAGCCGCCGGGGACGCCATCGCCGGACATGCGGGCCAGGGCCGAGGTTAACGGAGCGATATCCGTGCTCAACGCGGCCGCCACGGGCTTCGGAGCGGCCATCGCGATATCCGCAAAGGTCTCCGCGGAGGCCGAGCCGTCGAGCGCCGGCATCGATGTATCGTTCGACGGCGTCGACCCGGGCGACACCAAGCTCGTGGAGGCGGCCGCCGGGGTGATCTCGGAGGAGCTGGGCTGGAGGGGCGGCTGGAGGCTCAGGGTGACGTCCAACCTCCCCCCAAGGAAGGGACTCAAGACGAGCAGCGCTGTCTCAAACGCGCTCATAGCGTCCATGTGCCTGGCCCTCGGCTCCGAGCCGAACCCGGCCGACGTGCTCAGAATGGGGGTCCTGGCGTCCAGGAGGGCCCACGTGACGGTCACCGGGGCGCTCGATGACGCGGCCGCGAGCCTGCTCGGCGGATTTGTGGAGGCGGATAACGACGCCGGCGTCATAGAGGTCCACAGGCAGGTGCCCTCCGAGGGGGTGGACGTCATCATCGGCATTCCGGGCGACGAGATGGATAAATCGGGCGTGGTGAGGGATGCGTTCGCGCCGCTGATCCCGGCCGCCCTGAAGGCGAGGGATCTTGCCCTGGACGGCAGGTACTGGGACGCTATGACGGTCAACGGCCTGATGGTATCGGCCGCCCTCGGGATCGGATCGAGCCCTGCGGCTGACGCTATAAGGGCAGGCGCCCTGGGGGCTGGGGTGACCGGGATGGGTCCGGCCATCGCGGCGGTCGTCCCGGAGACCGGCTCGGCGGACGTCGCGAAATCGCTCGCATCGCACGGCCTCGTGGTCATCAAACATCGCGTGGAGAACGGGCCGGGGATATGGCATGCTCAGGTTTAAGGCACCTGCATCGTTCTCCAGCGAGTACGAGCCCCCGCCGAGCAAGTCCTACACTCACAGGGCGCTCGTAGCATCGTCGCTCGCCGATGGCGTATCGACGCTTGAGAATCCGCTCATCTCGGATGATACCCTTGCGACGGTTGGCGCGCTCAGGGCCCTCGGGATCCGGTTGAGGATGAGAGGAAAGGCTATTTCCGTGCGTCCGGGCGCGCTCAGGGCCCCGGGGGACGTCCTGAACTGCCGGGGATCCGGCACTACGATGCGGTTCATGATATCGCTCGCGTCGCTGGCGGAAAGCGGCTACACGGTGCTCACGGGCGGCGCGAGGCTCAGGGAGAGGCCCGTCGGCCCTCTCTTGGGCGCGCTTTCGCGGCTCGGCGTGTACGCTATCTCGACGAGGGGGAACGGCCTCCCTCCGGTCATCGTTAGGGGGGGCGGTATGCCGGGCGGCGCAGCAGAAATATCTGCGTCCGAGTCCTCACAATACGTATCATCGATCCTCCTCTCGGCCCCCGGATCGAGGGACGGCGTTGAGCTCCGCGTCGCCGCCATGGTCTCCAGAACATATGTGGACGCAACGTTAGCTGTAATGCGCGCATTCGGCGCGGAATTCACTCGCGAGGGCTATGTCAGCTTCAGGGTGGAGCCCAGCGGCTACCGCGCAACGGAATTCAGTATCCCGGGCGACTACTCCTCCGCATCATATATGATGTCGCTCGTCGCGGCCGTGGGGGGTACCCTGACGGTCAGGGGCCTCGGGGATCTTCCACAGGCTGATGCGGAGATAACCCGCATCCTGGAGGCTATGGGTGCCGGTATTAGGCGTGACGGAGAATCGGTGATCGTTGAGTCGAACGGTGAGCTGCGCGGCGGCACGTTCAACATAGATGATTCGCCCGACCTCCTTCCGATCGTCGCGGCGCTCGGGCTCCTAGCCCATGGACGCACGCGCTTGGAGGGGATAGCCCATACAAGGCTTAAGGAGTCGGACCGCCCCATGGTGCTCGCTGAGGAGATCAGGAGGATAGGCGGGATCGCCGAGGTCGGGGACGACTGGATGGAGGTGGAGGCGCCGAGGTCCCCGAGGGCCGTCGTGATAGACGACCACGGGGATCACCGGATATTCATGGCGTTCGCGGTGGCGTCGGCCGCGTTCGGCGGCACATTCGCACTAGCTCCCAGCACCAGCTACAGGAAATCCTACCCGGGATTCCTGAGGGACATCGCCGCGCTCGGGGTGGAGATTTGGTGAACTACTCACGCCTTCAGACGGGCGCTCTCACCTTTCGGCCTAACATG
>JAWDMO010000048.1:0-9320 GCA_046536535.1 Nitrososphaeria archaeon | reverse complement strand
AATCGGCGTCTCATATGTGCTGGAGAACGGGCTGGCATATTACTTCCTCCCCGTATACCGCACCGGCGTGGAGATACCATCCCCGCTCCGCGGCATGGGGGTCCTCCTGCCGAGCAACGTCCTGCTGACCTACGACGATCTATCTATAATAGTGATATCCTGGGTGATAATGGTCGTCCTCTACTACTGGTTATTCAGGACGAAGCAGGGGATAGCGATAAGGGCCCTGAGCCAGAACCCGGTGGGCGCCAGCATATCGGGCATAGACGTGAGCAGGTTAAGTTACCTGACATTCATAGTCGGAAGCGCCTTGGCGGCGATAGCCGGAACCCTCTACGGCATAGTATTCACATTCGACCCATTCACCGGGATCCTGTTGACCCTGATGGCGTTCGCCGTCATGATACTGGGCGGCGTCGGCAGCATACCCGGCACCATGGTGGGGAGCGCGATAATAGGGTTCGCTACGAGCTTCGTCGGTTACTACATGGGGCAGACGTGGGGCGAGGCCGTAGCTTTCATAATACTGGCGTTGATACTCCTGGTGAGGCCCTCGGGCATATTCGGAGGCAGATGAGCATGAACGCGGACATCGGCAAGAGGCTGAAGCTTTCGGGCTCCACATGTACATAGGCGGTCGCGGTCGCGGTCGCGCTGGCAATAATAACGGCTGTATCAACAATGTGGGGTAGCTATCCGACGCTCATCGCGATAACCATCATGGTTTTCTACGTGTACTCGCTCTCGTGGTCGCTCCTGGCCGATACCGGCATGGTGTCCCTCGGACAGGCGCTGTTCTTCGCGCTGGGCTCATACGCTTACGGCATCTTCGTGATCTCGTACGGCATGAACCCGCTGGTGGCTATATTCGCCGGCCCCGTCCTGGGCGCCCTCGCCGGGCTCGCGGTGGGATTCATATCGTCCAGGCTGAGGGACTGGTACGTCGGCATATTCACGTTCGCGCTCACGCCGGCCGGCTACGCCCTCGCGGTCTCCAGCCAGCTGTCCCCATGGACCGCGGGCGCCGTGGGGCTCGCGGTCCCGCGCTTTCCGCTTCCTTCGATCGCGTGGCTGCCGTTCTCCGCCGCGCTGGCGTTCGCCGCGTACATAGTGATCATGTTGATCCAGAACCGCAGGATCGGGTTCGCGCTCTCCGCGATAAACGACGATGAGACCGCGGCGGGTACCGTCGGAATAAACACGAGGTTCTACAAGACGATCGTGTTCGGCATCTCCGGGTACCTGGCGGCGCTCGCCGGGGCGATGTTCGTGGCGCTCTACACGAGTTACATAGCGCCCGATTACTTCGGATATCCTGACATAAGCTACAGCGTCTGGCCGGTATTCTACTCGATGATAGGCGGGATGGGATCCCCGGAGGGGGTCCTCCTCGGCACCGTGCTGCTGGATCCCGTGGAGACCGCAATCAGGTCGTGGCTGAGCTCGATCTCGGTCACGGGCGGCAATCTGGCGCTGGTGATATTCGGCCTGCTGCTGGTGATAGTCCTCCTGAAGGCCCCGAAGGGGATATATGGATACGTTGTGAGATATATCGAATCCAGGAGGACCAAGAGCGGCGGGAGGAACGGCACGAGGTGATGCGATGTCCCTGTTGGATGTATCGGGAGTGACGAAGAGGTTCGGCGGGCTGACCGCGCTCAACGGGATGGATCTATCGGTGGGGAAGGGCGAACTCGTCGGGATCATAGGGCCGAACGGCGCGGGGAAGACGACTCTCGTCAACGTTGTGATGGGCGTGTACTACCCCGACTCGGGGAGGATCACGTTCGACGGACATGACATAACCAAGATGCCTCCTCACAGGAGGGCCAAGATAGGGCTTTCCAGGACATATCAGGTGCCCCGGCCATTCAACGACCTGAAGGTGATAGACAACGTCGCGGTCGCGGCTATGTATGGATCCAAGGACCTGTCCGTGGAGGAGGCGAGGGGGATAGCCCGGGACCTCCTGGAGCACGTGCGCCTCGCGGAGAGGGAGTATGATTATCCCACATCGCTCAGCGTCGTGGACCTCAGGAAGCTGGAGCTCGCCAGGGCGCTCGCCCAAGGCGCTCGGATGGTGTTCCTGGACGAGGTGAGCGCCGGCCTCGTGGGCGAAGACCTGAAGGAGGTGCTCTCCGTCGTTAAGAAGCTGCACGAGGGCGGGCTGACGATAGCTATGATAGAGCACGTGATGAAGGTGATATTCAACCTAGCGGAGAGGATAGTGGTTGTCATGAACGGACAGAAGCTGGCTGACGGCAAGCCGTCCGAGATCTCGTCGGATGCCAGGGTAGTGGAGTCCTATCTGGGAAGGAGGCGGGCCGAGAAATGAGCTCCGGCTCTATTCTGGAGGCGAGCGGGCTCGTGAGCGGCTACTACAAGATAAAGGTGCTCAACGGGATAGACCTGTCGGTGGGGAAGGGCGAACTCGTCGGGATCATAGGGCCGAACGGCGCGGGGAAGACGACGACCCTCCGCGCTATATCGGGCGTTATCGCGCCATGGTCCGGGAGGGTGATGCTCGACGGCGCGGACGTGGCAGGACTCCCCGCCTACAGGATAGCCAAGATGGGGCTCGGGTACGTTCCCGACAGCAGGGAGCTGTTCCCGGGACTCACGCTGGCGGATCACCTGAAGCTCGCACACTCGAGGCTTGGCTCGCGCGAGGAGTATGACTCGGCGGTTGGCCGCGTTCTCGAGCTCTTTCCGCCCCTGAGGGGCAGGATGTCGCAGAGGGTCGGCACGATGAGCGGGGGAGAACAGCAGATGGTCGCGATAGCCAGGGCGCTGATATCGGGCCCGAAGGTGCTGATGCTGGACGAGCCGTCCACCGGGGTGGCGCCCCGCATAGTGGATAACATCTACGATGCGCTCAAGGAGCTCAAGGGGTCCATGGGCATCCTGCTCGTGGAGCAGAATACGGATCTGGTTTTCGAGGTCGCCGACCGCGTTTATCTGATGGACAGGGGATCCATTGTGAAGGAGGGGACTCCGAAGGAGCTCATGGCCGATGAGCTCGTGAGGAAGACGTACCTGGCCTAGGCGGAACAGAAATTCAGGGTATACTCCGGCACCCGGGTCCGGGCCTCGACGTCATTGGGACGGCGGGCGTCCCCTCCTCCTCCATCGCATTCGCCATCGCCTTCGCGATTTTATCAGCACTCGCCTCGTCGGCCGCCAGGGCTATCATTGACGGGCCGGCGCCGCTTACCGTGATCCCGAGCGCCCCCATGTCAATAGCCGCGGCCCGGGCCCTCGCGTACCCCGGGATCATGGAGCTGCGCGCGGGTTCCACGATCCTGTCGATCATCCCCGCCCCCAGGAGCTTCACGTCCCCTGTCGATATGCCCGCCACAATGATGGCAACGGATGCGGCGTTCCAGACGGCGAGCTCCATCGGCACCTCGCGGGGGACGAGCTCCCTCGCGATCCTCGTCTTCCCGCGTATCCTGGGGCCCATCGGCACGGATAGCGCAAAATGTATCCCCGCGCCCTCGGGAGGCCTGAGGTTGATGACCCTGGGCGGGCGCTCGTCCCTCACAACATCGAACCATCCCAGGAGCGCCGCGGCCACGTTGTCGTAGTGCATCGTGCCGGCCGCCGCCCTCTCCCCCATGCCCGCGAACTGCACGAGCGCCCCTTGGTCCATCCCGAGCTCCAGAATCGCGTTCAACGCGTATACGGCCCCTGCTGCTCCCGCGCCGCTGCTCCCGAGCCCGGACGATATCGGAATGTCCTCCTCCAGCACCATGTGCACGTGCGCCCTGATACCAGCGGCCCTCAGGAGCTCGTCGGCCGCCAACCCCGCGCTGTTCCTCCGTGGATCCTCCGGCACGCCCTCCGCATATCTCCCCCGGACCTCGATTGATATTCCGGAACCCTCCTCGACATCCAACGTGCAGTACGTTATAAATACCGTCGAGCGCCACCGAGAGCACGTCATAACCCGGTCCCAGATTTGCGGAGGAAGCTGGAGCCAGCACCTTCATGCACTTCCCCCCGTCCCGCGGCCTTTTTTCCTTGTCGTGGACTGGGCTGGACAATCGACGACCGCGCGGCAGCTAAGCGGAGCGGGCGTGGGCAGTCGCCGGAATTGCCGGCGCGACGTAACTCTGGCGAGCTCCCCGTCCCCGGCGCGCGCAGAATCCATTCGCCTGCAGATGGTTAAAACGTGCACATGTGTGCCTGAATGTGGGCCGCGCCGGACATACCGCGAGGGAACGCTAATATCATGATTTCGCGGTGGATCGGCGTGTCCCTGATATCGGACGGCGACTACGTCCTCATAGTAGGCCCCAGGGGGGTCAACTGGCTTGTGCGCGCATCAGTGGGGTCGGAGCTTCACACACATCTCGGAATAATAAGACACGACGATATCATAGGAAAGCAATTCGGATCCGCGCTCGAGGCGCCGTTCGGCCAGAGAGTCCACCTTATGAAGCCGTTCCTCGAGGACTACATGATGCTCGGGGAGAGGCCCACCCAGATAGTGTACCCGAAGGACATGGGGCTCATAGCCGCGAGGGTCGGGGTGATGCCCGGATCGAGCGTCCTCGAGGTTGGGACGGGGAGCGGAGCCCTCACGATGTTCCTGGCCGCTGTTGTGGCACCCTCCGGCTGCGTCCACAGCTACGAGGCGAGGGGCGAGTTCGCCGAGGTCGCCAGGGGTAATATATCCAGGGCCGGCCTCATGGAGTTCGTTGATCTCAAGGTGAGGGACGCCTCCCTGGGTGTGGACGAGGTCGACGTGGACGCCGCCGTGATAGATGTGGGCGATCCTCTGAGCGTCATGGGGGCCGTGGGTTCTGCGCTCAGGCCATCCGGCGGCCTCGCAATAATAGCGCCCACGTTCAACCAGGTGGAGAGGACTATATCGCATCTTCGCTCGGAGGGATATGTGATGATCGATTCTTTCGAAACATCCTACAGGAGGATAGAATCCAAGCCGGGTGCGACGAGGCCGTCGAACACATCGATATCGCACACGACGTTCGTGGTAACGGCCAGGAGGGCCATCCGCTAATGAATTTAAGCGGGCTGCGTCAGGGTGGTGCGTTGTCGGAGTCCGCGCCGGAGGCGCCCCTCCCGGACAAGGGGAAGGATATAGGCGAATGGTACGACGGAGTTCTCGAGAGGGCTGAGCTCCTGGACACGAGATATGGCGTGAAGGGCTTCGTCGTCTACAGGCCCAACGCCATGAGGATTGTCAAGCGCATCTACAGGATGTTCGAGGAGGAGCTGGAGAGGGGAGGACACATGCCGATGCTCCTCCCCCTCGTGATACCCATGGCAAACTTCAGGAGGGAGACGGAGCACGTCAAGGGCTTCGAGGATCAGGTATTCTACATAACCGAGGCCGGAGGGAAGCCGCTGGACGAGAAGCTGATAGTCAGGCCGACGTCGGAGACGGCCATATACCCGATGTTCTCACTCTGGATCCATAGCTACGGCGACATGCCCATGAGGCTCTACCAGAGCGTCGCGGTCTACAGACACGAGACGAAAGCCACGAGGCCGCTCCTCAGGGGGAGGGAGTTCCTGTGGATAGAGACGCATGACGCGTTCGAGGACGAGGCCGGCGCCATGGCCCAGATAAGGGAAGACCTGGAGGTCGCGAGGAAGGTCTACGATGGGCTCGGCCTCGCGTTCCTCGTGGTGGAGAGGGAACCGTACGACAAGTTCCCCGGGGCGGAGAGCAGCTACGCATATGACGCGCTGCTGCCGAACGGCAACGTCCTGCAGATAGCGACAACGCATTATCTGGGCGACCACTTCACGAAGGCGTTTGATGTCTCGTTCACCGACCGCGACGGGAACAGCAGGAATCCGCGTACGACCTGCTTCGGCGTGGGGATCTCCAGGACCCTCGCCGCGCTGGTCATGACGCATGGCGACCGCTACGGCCTCGTCCTACCCTTCGGGCTCTCCGTCCACGATCTGGTCATAGTCCCGATACCCCACAGGGGTTCGGTCGATGAGGTCATCGGCAAGGCCAGACAACTGGAGGCTGAGCTCAGGGGCGCCGGGTTCGACGTGTACATGGACGGCTCGGAGGAGTCGCCGGGCGATAAGTTCTACCACTGGGAGATGGTCGGCGTCCCGGTGAGGATTGAGGTCGGCAGAAGGGAGGTGGAAGGCGGTTACGTCACACTGTTCAGGCGGGATATGAGGACGAGGGAGCGCGTGAAGGACGGCGATCTGCAGGCGCGCATCCGCGCGCTCTCGTCCGAGATATCGGAGAATCTGAGGAGGCGCGCGCGGGAGAGGCTGGACGGATCGATATCCAACGCGGCGAGCAGGGAGGACGTGATGAGGCTGGCCCAGGAGGGCCGTATAATAAGGGCGAACTTCTGCGGAATGGATGAGTGCGCCCGGGAAATAAAGGAGGAGACCGGATACGAGGTGAGGGGCAGAAGGGTGGACGTCGAGGAGAAACCCACGGGGAACTGCGCATGGTGCGGCCGCCCCGCGGCCAGGGTCGTTTACATGGCCAAGGCGTACTGATCGACCGCACGTTTTTATCGTAGCGCGGCGGAGGAGCGGCGTCTTGACGAAGAAGCGGAAGAGCAGAGGAAGGTCCAAGGGCGACAGGGGCAGGAGCGATCTCGTGCACTGCAGCAAGTGCGGCGCCCTAGTGCCTAGGGATAAGGCGATAAAGGTCACGGCCAGGCATTCACCGGTTGATCCGGTCCTCGCGAAGGAATTGAGGGAGAAGGGCTCATATGTGCCTATCACGATGATGACGAAGTACTACTGTATATCATGCGCTGTACACTATGGGATAGTCAAGGTGAGGCCGGAGAACGAGAGGAAGGAGCCGGGCAGGCTGTCCCGGAGATAGAAGTCGCATACATGGCCGTATCCAGGATTCCCCATGGACCATCCATTCCTAACAATATGTGTTTAATAAGTTAATATGATTTATTTATCTCATTAGGGGTTTGGGGGTGGAAGAACCCTCCCGTGGGGGGATCTGGCGCTCTCCGACCGCGTCTTCGTCCGTCCCGGGTGCGGCCGGGCCGCGGATCGCGGCTACAGCACATCCCTCGATATCCTGAGGGGATCGGGTGGGAACCGCCCCTGGAGCCTGTGGAGCCCATCGCCCCGGAGACCAAGCAGGTGAGCATGGGAACGTGGGAACCGCCCCTGGAGCCCGTGGAGCTCCGCCCTCTACCCGCTTTCAGCGGGCAAGGGGGTAATGAAGCGGGAAGCCCTGTCCGCGAGGGCGGGGGTAGTTCACCCGGCGAATCGGTGATGCATTCATAGATGGGTGATATGACATACATCGCTGAAGATGGATCCCCATCCCATTGTGAAATAGGTGCCGGCAAGGCTACGGACGGGTTCCACCCCGGTAGGCGCATAGGTAAGCTTGCACATACCCATCGCACGCGCGGTGGAGCTTGTGCTTCACGGCACCACATAGCCATCTCGTGGGTTCATCGGGATCCCTCCGCTCCCCTTCATGAGGTGTCCGCCCACCGGCGCCGGCATGACGTTTCCGTCCCACAGCACATGCTAGTGGGAACCCCCATCCATCCTCAGGTGGAGGTCGATCGCCGCGTCGAGCTGTACGTCGATCGCGAGCCCGCACCTGAAGGCCGCGCTTCTCTGGTCTACGTCGATCCACCCGCATCCGGAGCACGCGTCCTGTGGGCAGCTCCACGGCGCCATCGACGCCTCTCAACACGGATCCCCAGCCGCCCTCGCGACCCTCCAGTTCCACGCCGCCCCCTGATATTCCTGTAACTAAACTGAATTAACATATAACTGCATCCAATTATAAATATAAACTACCGATAAGACATCTGGCTTCCTTTAGCCGATGAGCCCCAGTGACCTCATTCCGCTGACCACGGCCGGCGCCGCGCTGACGCGTGACGTCGGGTTCGGTATCGTATCCGAGCTGAAGACCTCCTCGACGCCTTCCTCCAATATCTTTGCAAGCGCCCCCTCGACGAGTAGCGCATGCGTGGCGCCCACGACGATCTTCCTGGCGCCCAGCTCCATCAGGAGCCTCGCTGCCTCCCTTATAGTACCTCCGGTGCTTATTATATCGTCCACGAGCAGCACGTCCCTACCGCGGACCTCCACGTTGCCGTTAATCCTTACCTTGACGTCCCTGTCCCCCAACCTCGTCTTCACCAGGGATGAGTGCTCCGCGCCTATCTCGCGAGCGGCCAGTGCGGCCCATTGCTCGGCCTCCGCGTCGGGACCGATGACCACAACCCTTTCCTTCTCCACAAGTCCGGACTCTATTGCATATCTGGCCAGGAACGGCATGGCGCTCGAGTCCACGTACGGGATCCCCACAACGGATCTCATGTCGAGCACCCTGTGCCTGTGCACGTCGATCGTGACCAGGCGATCGGCCCCCGCGCTCTTTATCAGCTTGGATACCGTGACTAGGCTCACGGCCTCCCCCGGCTTGAACCTCTCATCCTGCCTTGCGTACGGGAAATATGAGAGCACGACGGTCAGGCCTTTGGCGCCCAGATCCCTCAGCGCATCCATAGCCAAGAAAGCCTCCATCAGGTACTCGTCCGGGGAGAACGCCGCGGACTGAACGAGCACGACCTCCTCGCCCTTAACGTCATCCAGGATACGGACGTATTTCTCTCCGTCGGGGAACCTCCTGTAGTCCACCTTGGCCAGCCGCACTCCGGCCGACCGCGCCACCCTGTAGGCCAGGGCTCCGTTAGACGAACCCGGGACGACTATCAATTCATGTGCCCGTGTGCGTGGGCGCTAATAAACACTTATCCATCGATGGGGACGTCTATGTCAATTAAAGGTGTCAAGTATGACTACACTGGTTGTCGGCATAGCTTAGATGCGCTTCCCGCTAACCCAAGTATCGAACCCGCGCCCGTCCGGGGGCGGCGGGGCCGAACAGGGGCTGAGCGCGCTCCCTCCTTCTTCCCGGGAGAGGGGGGAGGGGATCCCTGCCTCCAAGGCGGCCTCAATGCACCGGACAGGGGCGCGCCGGTCGAACAATGGGGACTCCGGACCCCTCCGGGATCTCCCTCGGTGGGGGGCCCTTCACCCCGGCGGCAAAACGCCGGGGAGGAGCGCCGCCCCGCCCAGGTGGTCCCTGGACGGGTCTAGGCGTCCACCGGAGTCCGACCTGCGCTCTCCGGGGCGCGAGCCCAAGCGCGGGTCCTATCACAATTATCTCACTAGGTGTTTTGGGGCGGAAGACTCCCTCCCGCGAGGGAGGATCTGGCGCTCTCCGACCGCGTCTTCGTCCGTCCCGGGTGCGGCCGGGCCGCGGATCGCGGCTACAGCACATCCCTCGATATCCTGAGGGGATCGGG
>JAWDMO010000047.1:0-9801 GCA_046536535.1 Nitrososphaeria archaeon | reverse complement strand
ATGCCGTGAAGCCCCAGCTCTACGCGTACGACAGGTACGCTGATGCGTACCTACGTGCGCCTACGTAGGGTGAAACCCGCCCATCAGTTCTACCCCCTAATGGCCGCGCGTCATCCGGACGTGGATGATTCACACGACGGGCTGGAGGGTGAAATGCGCGCACGATGGGCAGCGCATCCCCCGTTCAGGTTGAGCGGCTCACTTTACCATTTAAATGCACGGGCGTATATCCATCGACGGTGACATCGACCCACCTGCCCAGGAGATCCGCGCCGCCCTCCACCACTATCGGTTTGTACCAGTCATTTCTGCCGATCATGGTCCCCGGCCGAGATCCGATCTCCAGGATCAGGGCCCTTCCGCTCCACCCCATCCACTTGGAGTTGCGCTCCTCCATGATCCTCATCGCTGCATGGTATGCATCTGCGCTCCTCCTGGCTATCACTTGGCTGGGCAGCTGCCTCATCCTGCTGGCCTCCGTCCCGGGCCTGTTGCTGTACTTCGACAGATTTACCACATCGGGCTCGGTGAGTTCCATGAGCCTGAGCGTGCGCTCGAAGTCGTCCTCATCTTCCCCGGGATGCCCCACGATGATGTCGGTCTCCACGGTGAGCATCGGGATCGATGCCCGCGACGAGTTGACCAGATCCCGGAACAGCCCGACGTCGTGCCCCCTCCTCATCAGCCGCAGGACATCGTCGCTGCCGCTCTGTACAGGTATATGCATGAATTTATATACATTGTCAAGTTTGTAGATCGGCAGCAATCCATCGCGGATCCTCCTAGCCAGCACGGGCGTCATCATACCTATCCTGATGCGGTAATCGCCGCTCACATTTGACAGCACGAGCCGCACAAGATCCGTCAGATCGTACCCATCGGCCCTGTAAGATGCCACGTCCTGTCCGGTGAGGCGCAGCTCCTTGGCGCCTCCCAATATCAGCCTGCGGGCGGCCCGCGCAATTGCGCCTGGACTATAGCTGTGGGCGGGCCCCCTGGAGAACTTCGTCGCGCAGAAACTGCACGAGAAAGTGCATCCATCCTCGATCTCCAGGGTTCCTATCAGCCCTCCGTCGGAACGCGCCAGCGCAGGTTTATCGGGCGGGGATGATGATTCAATGAGGCGCCGCCCCCTTGGATCCCTCATGGCGATGTCCACTGCCTCCACGATCCGCTCCACGCTGTAGGGCGTAAGCGCAGTCCCGAAATTCGCGGTGTCCACCAACCTCTTCCAGTTGATCTTGGTCAGGCAGCCGGCCACGACGATGGGCTTTCCCGCGTTCGACAAACGGGCCAGTCGATCCATTATCCTGTTCTCGGTGGGTGACTTCACGCCGCACGTATTCACTATCACGACGTCCGATTGGGCCGGGTCCGCCGTGGGGCGATAGCCGGCCCCCTCCAGCAGGTTCGACATTATCGCGCTATCCGCCTGGTTGGCGGCGCAGCCGTATGTCTCCATGTAGAAACGGGGCACGGTGTTCGTCGGCAGACGATGGCGTTAATAACGTTTTATCCCGCGTCACCCCTCTATTTTCTTATTATATTATTTCGCGCAATAAATTATGATGTAAGGTTGAAATGACGGTCGTTTATTATATAATATTAGTCAAAGTCGTGGTTCAATTTGTCAACGCTGAGCACCAGCTCGTCATAGTCGGTTTACCTTTATCATTAATATCCCGAGGATGCCCATCGGATGCCGATGCCCACGGTAGATGGCGCAGTTGCGATAGGCGTCCGCGCCTCGTCGGTTCTGGAGAACGTCAGTAGGGCCATGTCGGCCGCGGGCCTGAGGCTCCTCGTGAGCAAAATGGATGTCCAGCCCGACGCCCCGGCATACGAGCTTCTCCAATCGATAGGCGCAGCGGTCCGCCAGCTATCGGGGCCGGGCGGAGTTCTGCTCCTCGTGGACGGGTATTCCGACAGAAGCGTCAGGATAGCCCGCCTTTTCATCGAGATGCGGGGCGCGGGCTCCCGCTCCATGGTATTCATGCTTCCTCCCATGCCGTACGAGAAGCGCCTCGAGGAGAAGTTCAGGTTCAACGTGGGGTTCATGGCCAACTGGCTGGACGTGGACGGCCTGCTGGTAGACGTGGCGCTGGACCGCGATTCGCTCTCGATGTCGGCGGTCGACTTTGAGGCGACGGCCATGGGTGAGATATCGGCGGCGCTCTCCGACTTCCTGGGCAGATCCGACAGGCCTCCCCTTTCGGATCTCCTGGAGGAGGGCGGTGATTACGTGCTCCTCGTCGGCGGCTTCAAGGGCGCCAAGGAGCTGGCGCTGGCCAGCGCCCTCGAGGGGGCCCCATCGGTCGCGGTGGCCACGTCCCCATCGGCCTCCGAACTCGTCCTAGCGGCATCGCTGGCGTCGGCGCTGGGCGTCAGCGTGGATACCGTGGCCGGGACCGTTAACTATGTGGTCATGAGGAACGGCAGCATGAAGGAGGACGATCCCATATACGCCGCGCTCAATGGGCGCTTCAAGGGCGGTCTGCCGACGCTCGACATGGCGCCGGCGCTCCCGGCCAAGATCGACATACCGCTCGACCTCTACGAACTATGATCGGCATTCGCGTTCAATATCCGCGCGATTCGCGATATTATGACCTTTTTCGCCGCCAACTGCGGGCCCGGATGCGCCCTCTCTACATCGCGTAGCTCCGGGTGGCACGGCTTTGTTCAAGGCCGCGCAATCCCCGACAATATCGGGGCGATCTCGCCCGTAGTGAGTCCATTGCATGCGGTCACATGTTTGGGGGCAGTTAAATAGTACGGTGCCGAGGGCCCCGTGGATGGTGGACGATTACATATCGCTGCTGGAGAGGGTGAAGGATCATCTGAGGAGCGAGGGGTCCGGCAGGGTCGAAAGGCTGGAGCTGCCGACGGCCGACATAGTGTGGGTGGGCAATAAGACGATAATAAGGAATTTCAAACAGATATCCGACGTGATGCGCAGGGATCCCCAGGGAATCGCGGTGTTCATGGGGAAGGAACTGGCTACGTCGGCGAACTTGGACCAGGAGTTCAGGCTGATACTGCTCGGCAGAAAGGATAGGGAATCCATCGAGCGTGTGATCCAGCGGTACTTCAAAGAATATGTTATATGTCCGGTGTGCGGTAGCCCCGATACCAAGCTCGTCAAGGAGCGCAAGATAGTATTCCTGATCTGCGAGGCATGCGGCGCAAAGAGTCCAATGCGCGAGGTGAAGTAGCTGCAGGACGGGCCTTCCAGCGCGAAGAAATTCGTGGTCAGGAAGATCCCGTATAAGGAGCTAATGATGGTGAACGTGTGCGATGAGGATCTCCTGGGCCGCCGGCTCTCGGATGGCGAGTTGAGCGTTGATATAAACCCCGACTACTTCTCCGGCGAGGTAGTTGATCTGGAGACCGCCGTGGAGTACATCAACGAGGCCGCCATAGTGAACATGGTCGGCAACGCAATAGTCGATGAGGTCCTCACGAGGGGGCTCGCACACCCCGGCGCGGTCAGGAGGATAGGCGGTGTATCATTTCTAATGATATTTAAATTCATGTCAGAAAGTTACGGCCGAGAAGCCACCCTTCACCGGATTTCGCAAGTTAGTTAAGTGATAATAAGGGGCTAACCTTTTAATAAAGGGTATCCCCCTGCGTCGAGTATGGGCAAACGCAAGGTCATCAACGAAGAGGCGCTGAAGGAGCTTCTCCTCCCGGGTCAAGGGGAGATTCTGGGGAGGGTTGTGAAGTTGCTGGGCAGCGATCACATACTCATAAAGTGCGCGGACGGTAAGACCAGGGTCGGCAGGATAAGGGGGAAGTTGAAGAGGCGCATATGGGTGAGGGACAACGACGTGGTCCTCATCGCGCCTTGGGAGTTCCAGGACGATCGTTGCGATGTGCTCTGGAGATACACAATACCCCAGGCCGACTGGTTAAAGCAGAACGGATACCTGCCCCAGGACGTCTAGGAATGTCCGATGATGCGGACGATCGCACATCTGAGAGAGCCCTGAGGGATCTCCTCAGGCATGAGCGCAGGGACCGGATCAGGCTGAAGGACGCCGATGATTACAAGGTGACCGAGGGCGTATTCGACTCGAGGACGCTGATGTCCATCTATTCGCTCATGAAGGGCAAATACATATCATCGCTCAGGGGGGTTGTGAAAACCGGAAAGGAGGCGCGCGTTTACTGGGGCGCTGCCGCATCGGGCGAGGACCTGGCGGTCAAGATTTATTACACGGTGGCGTCGCAATTCAAACGCAGGCTCATGTACATAGAGGGCGATCCGCGCTTCGGTGAGGTGAAGCGGAGTCCCCACGGGCTCGCCGAGGTATGGGCCAGGAAGGAGTTCGCGAACCTGAAACAGGCGCATGAGGCGGGTATCCGGGTTCCGAGGCCTATCGCCGTGAAGGGAAACGTTCTCGTGATGGAGTTCATCGGCGAAGGGGGAAGGCCGGCGCCCCTCCTGGGGGAGTCCGAGGTCGATAACAGGGACTATCTTACAATAATACATTATATTAAAGAACTGTGGAACCGGGCGTCCATCGTGCACGCGGATCTATCGGAGTACAACGTGTTCAAATGGGGCGGCGACCTTGTATTGTTCGACTTCGGGAGCTCGGTGGACATAGGGCATCCGATGGCGCTCGATTTCCTGAGGAGGGACGTCGAGACCATAAACAAGTTCTTCGAGTCCAGGGGCATAACGACCGAGAACGCCCCGGCGATCGTGGAACAGGTGTTGGGGCGATGTCGACGGACGCACTAGTGGTCAGGTTGCCCAGGGACAGGATAGGTGCACTCATAGGCAGGGAGGGATCCATAAAGTCCAGGATAGAGTCGGAATGCGGCGTTGACCTCAGGATAGACAGCAGCACCGGTGACGTCGAGATACGCCCCGGCGAGAAGCCCGATGACGCCGATATGTCCACGGCAAAAATGTTGGTGGAGGCGATAGGAAACGGGTTCTCGTACGAGCGCGCCTCCAGACTTCTGGAGCCCGGCAACACGCTGATAATCGTCGATCTCAGGGAATACGCTGGGCACTCCAGAAGCGACCTTGAGCGGATAAAGGGTAGGATAATCGGCGAAAGGGGGAAGGCCAGGCGCGTCGTGGAGGAGCTGACCGGCGCCTATATATCGGTATATGACAGGTTTGTCGCGATAATCGGTTCACTGGATCAGGCGAAGGCGGCGGAGGACGCCGTGAGGGAGCTGGCCTCCGGAGGCATGCATAAGGTGGTGTACGGCATGCTGCAGAAGAGGAGAACAGCCATAAGGCTGGAGAGGATGAAGCTGTGGAGAAAGCCGGGGGAGGAGGTCGGTCGAGATGTCATTTAACGAGATATCGCCGAGCGAGTTCTTCTACAGAAATAGGGATCTGGCTGGATTCACCAACCCTGTCAGGGCGCTCTATTCATCCCTCAAGGAACTGGTTGAGAATTCGCTTGACTCATGCGAATCAGCCGAATTGTTGCCGGAGATCTTCGTTAATATACAGGTAGATGAGGATGGGCCGTCGGAGGATCCCAAGTTCTACAGGTTGACGGTGCAGGACAACGGATACGGTGTCCCGAGCGGGAGCCTCGCCGACGCGTTCGGCCGGGTTTTCTACGGGAGCAAGTTCAGGCTGAAGCAGTCGCGCGGCGTCTTCGGCATGGGCGCCACCATGACGCTCCTCTATGCGCAGGCCACGACCGGCAGGCCCTCGTTCGTCGCGAGCTCGACCACCGGCAGGCGATACCACGGGTTATCCATGAAGATAGATATAGAGAGAAATCGCCCGATAATACTGCGGAGGTTCGAGGGCAGGGCCTATGGCTGGAGGGGCACGCTTGTCAGCGCGACCGTCTTGGGGGATTATCAGAAGGCCGAGGGCAAGGTCACGAGCTATCTGGAGCAGACCGCGATGGCCGCGCCATACGCCTCGATAACTTTCAGGGATCCGTACGGGCACCAAATGAAACTGGAGAGGGTCATAGATCGCATGCCCAAACCCCCCAGGGAAACGCTGCCCCATCCATCGGGGGTGGATATAGAGACCCTCAGGAAGATGATAAGGCTCTGGAAGGGCGACGACCTGCTGAAGTTCATGTTCAAGAACTTCCAGAGGGTGGGGCCCAAGACTGCGGAGCATTTTCTAAAGTACGCCGGCCTCGACCCCTCAATATCGCCCAGGGCCCTGGGCGATGAGGAGCTCTCCAGGCTGGCGTCGGCGCTCAGAAACTACGAGGGATTTCTGCCGCCCGACGCCAGCTACCTGTCCACACTGGGCCATGAGCTGCTGGAGGCCGGCGTCAGGAGGCTTTTGAGCCCGGAGTTCTGCATCACCGTGGTGAGGAGGCCCGAGGCGTACGAGGGCCATCCGTTCGTGATAGAGGCCGCCGTGGCCTACGGCGGACCCAAGTTGAAGCCCGGCCTCACGGTGTTCAGGTTCGCCAACAGGATACCCCTGCTGTACGACGAATCGAGCGACGTCACGTGGAAGATACTGAATTCCATGGACCTCCGTTCCTACAGGGTGAGGCCGGAGGACCCCGTTGGCGTGATAGTTCACGTGATCTCCACGAGGATACCCTACAAGACGATAGGCAAGGAGTACATAGCGGACAGGCCCGAAGTCGAGAAGGGGATAAGGCTGGCGCTCAGGGATGCCTTCAGGGCGCTCAGGAACTACCTCGGCAGGAAGGAGCGCATGGTCGGCGTGACGCGCAGGGCCAACGTCTATTCCAAGTACATGTCCATCATAGCAAAGCTTTCGACTGAACTGGCGGAGCGCGACCGCGTGCCCAGGTATGATATATTAATACCGAAGGGCATGGCGCAGGACGTTGAAGAGACGCCGCGGCAGTAAAAGGGCCGCGCTGGTGAAGCTGAAGGAGCTGGGGGAGCTCGTATACGAGCAGATAGAGCGCGGCGAGTATCCCAGCATAAGGATACCCGATAGGAGCGTAAATAACATCATATACGATCATGAGCTGCGCCAGTACGTCCTGGGATCCAGGAGGCTCGTGAGGACGACGCGCAACGTGAAGCACCTGAGGGCGTTCGCGCAGCTCATGTGGCTGGCGTATTTCTCGAAGCTGCTGAGCGGCTCCCACAAGACATCCACGCTGAGGGATGTATTCTACTCGGCGCAGGCCTACAACGTGGAGTTCGAGGATCAGGACGAGTCGGACGAGAGGGTGACGGAGCTGGAGGCGCTGCTCGGCATGGCCAGGGAGGAGTTCAACATATATCCCGAGGAGAGGAGTTCTATATTCGGCAATTTAATCATCGAGTACAACATACCGGGGTATGAGGGCAGGAAGCTGGACCTCACATCGCATCCCGACGGCGTGATGATAGGCCCGGCCCTCACCACGGCGGACTTCGTGGAGACCAGCGCCGAGATGGTCATAGCGATAGAGAAGGGCGGCCTCTTCACGCGGTTCATAGAGGAAAACGTCCACAACAGGTTCAAGGCCATACTCATAAACACCGCCGGACAGGCCCCTAGGGCCACCCGGTATCTGTTGAGGAGGCTCAGAAACGAGCTGAACCTTCCGATTTACGTGCTGACCGATGGAGATCCCTGGGGGATGCATATAGCTATGGTCATAATATCGGGATCCGCCAACGCCGCGCATCTGACGCAGCTGAACGTCCCGGACGCCTCGTGGATAGGCGTATGGGCGACTGATATAATAAAATACAAACTACCATTCGATAAGCTAACTGACGTTGATATCAAGAGGCTCAGGGAGCTCTCCAAGGATCCCAGATACGTCGGGGATCCGTGGAGTTCCCAGATAGACTCGTTCCTCAAATATCGCAGGAAATCCGAACAGGAGGCGTTCGCCAAATACGGCCTTACATATATAGTAGATAAATATCTTCCGGATAAGCTGGGCCGCTAACTCCATCATCCCGGGATCGCGGCAGTTCCCACAGACTACGGGTACTTCGATCTGATCTATGATTTAATAATATAAATGCCCGGCGGAGCATGTGCCGGGGTCGACCGTCAGATGTCTCAGCTCGAAAATTGTAGCTGGGATATTTGTATGGCGCCGCCGGCCCGACTCGAACGGGCGACCTACTGGTCTCTGCGGCCCTTAACAGCCAGTCGCTCTACCAACTGAGCTACGGCGGCACTTCTAGGGATCTTAGGGCCGTTATATAAAGTTGACAAGGACGGCAAGCCTCGCGCTCGAGGGATCGACGCGCCGCGCGGTGCGGGTAATCCCCCCGGCGAAAGGTTGATAAGTGATATTAATCGATCGCCGGGTGAGTAGGGTTGGCGCAACCCGAATTCACGCCCGTGGACACCGGGGCCTCCGTAACCCACCTCCACACGGGGCGCGACGGAACGGTTCCGTTCGACGGAACCTCCGCTGTGGATGGTGTGGTATCGAGCCCTGCGGAGGTGGAAGAAGCGGGAAGCTCCGACCTCCAGGTAGGAGCAGCTCCTCACGGAGATCAAGCGCCTGTCGGAAACGGGCCCGTAGCTCAGCTTGGCGGAGCGGCCGGCTCATAACCGGTAGGTCGTGGGTTCAAATCCCATCGGGCCCAGATATTACACGGAATAGTTATTTTAAGCGGTTGGGGCGGGCATACCGTGGAGCACGACTGGATGGAGCGGCTGACGGCGGCTACATCGCGACTTGAGAGCTCTCCGGTGGAACTCGCCTACAAACTCGTGCGGACGTCCGATACAAGGTTGATAAATATGGCGAGCGGCAATCCGGATCCCAACATAGTGCCGGTTCAACAGCTGACGGAGATCGCGATGGAGGTCATGGGCGCCCTCGGGTATGAATCGCTGGTGTACCCCGATGCCGGAGGGCTCGAGGATCTGAAAAAGGAGATCAGGCTTTACATGGGCAGGAGTGGGATATCGATGCCCAGGGGATATGAGATAACCGTGACCAGCGGTGCGCAGCACGCATTCAGGTTGATCTCCGAGCTGTTGACCGGCGCGGAGGTCGACGTGGTCTGCGAGAGCCCGACGTTTGTGGAAACGCTCGCGCCGTTGAAGCTCCGCTCGAGGGTGCACGGGATCCCGTTCGAGGCCGGGAAACTGGATTTCGGCCGGATGGAGAGCGTGCTGAGGGAACTGGGACCCGGCCGCTCGATAATATATCTGATACCAACGTGCCACAATCCCATGGGGCTCACAATGGGTGAGGATGATCGCCGCAGGATACTCGAGCTCGCGCGCGAATACGACGCCCTGATAATAGAGGACGAGCCCTATCGGGCGTTCTCCGAGGCGCAGCCTCCGGCACTGGCATCCCTGGACACGGAGTCGCGCGTGATCTACGTCGGGACGCTGAGCAAGGTGCTGGCCCCAGGCCTCAGGATAGGGTGGATTGCGGCGCCCGCTGAGATAGCGACCGCGGCTACTAGGCTTGAGAACTACGACATAACAACCTCGACGCTGACGCAGCACATAGCGATCGAATCCCTCCGCCGCGGCCTCGTGGATTCCACGGCGTCGATCCTCAGGGTCCATTATCAGATGAAGCGCCGCGTCCTCGAGGAGACGTTGAGCGATAGCATGCCGCCGAAAGTGAGCTGGGAGCCCAACGGATGCGGGCTGTTTCAGCTGGTGATGGCGCCCGGGTTCGACGCGGAGGAGCATCTGATCGACGCCATAAGGAGGGGGGTCATCTACGTCCCGGCGCGCAGGTTCTTCGTGCCGGAGGGCGCCGCCGGCAGCATAAGGCTGAGCCTGGGGCCGCCATCCAGCGACGAGATAGTCAACGGCGTCCGGATACTCTCACGGGTGATCTCGGAACACACGTAGGATGAACCTAGATCGCGATAACCGGC
>JAWDMO010000046.1:0-9890 GCA_046536535.1 Nitrososphaeria archaeon | reverse complement strand
ACCGGCACGTGGTCCTTCAGATCGCGATACACCGCCTCGGCGGCTAGGAGGTCCTCCAGTGCAGTTCCAACGCCTTTATATAATACTGGTGAATTATCACGGAATTTATTAGAATATTTTTCCTTCAATAGGTCGCTAAGCTCCACTATTTTATCACGACCTATCACCCCGCCGCCCAGCGCCTCCCTGAGCTCGGCGGCCTCCTCCAGTGCCGCCCTGGTATCCACTATTATGGCGGAGCTCCTCCTCAGGGTCTCGTCGTCGATCTCCTTGGAGCTCGCGTCCACCCACCCGACCGAGATTATGAGCTTACTTCCGCCGGCGCCGCCCAGCGCATCGCCCCTGAACACCGGATCCCTGGACGTGGTCGCGCTTACGACCACGTCCGAGGCCCTCACTAGGTTATCTGGATCGTGCTCGACCCTTACATTTACCGCGTCCCGGAGCAGCTCCGAGAACTTCTCCGACCTCGCGCGGTCCACGTCGTATACCAGGACGCGATCCACGCGCATCGCCGCCCGGAGCGCCGTGGCGTGGACCCGCGCCTGCAATCCGGCTCCGATGAACCCGACGGTCACCGGTATCCTGGGGGCCAGATGCCTGGCGACAACGGCGCTCGTTGCCGCGGTTCTGTAGGCGGTCAGGAGGCCGCCATCCATTATGGCCAGGGGCACGCCGGTGCGGCCGCTGGCGAGCATCAGGAGCGAGCTGGCCGTCGGCAGGCCGAGCTCGACATTCCTGGGATAAATTCCTATATATTTAGCTACATAATACTCGTCGTCATGCGCGGGCATCAAAAGCGCGGTGCCGCCGCCCGCCTTCGATATCACCCTGGGCTCCAGCTCTGCGCCGGCTCGGACGAAGCCTTCCTCGATGGCATCCATCAGGCGTCCGATATCGACATGGCTGGATATGGTGTCCCTCGAGATCAATGCGATGTCCACGGACCTACTGTCGGCGCGGCTGTAGATAAATGTGAGCTATACGCGGCCGGCAGCCCTCGTACCGCGTCGGTCGGCGCGGCTCGCGATGCGAAGCCGTGTGTATCAATAGTCGATGGATAGGGATATATATCGAACCATCTCCCTATAGACCGTGGCGCAGCCCGAGGAGAGGCGGTTACAGCTGACCGGCGGTTCAACATACATAGTATCGCTGCCCAAATGGTGGATAAACGGCATGGACCTGAAGAAGGGGGATGCCGTGGTCCTGATGCCGCAGCCCGGCGGGGGATTGCTGATAGTCCCGACCTCAATGTCCAGGAGGGGGCAGAGATCAGGGGCGCTGGACGTGCCCGCGCTGGAGGATCGCGACAACGTGGCCAGGAAACTGCTGGCGATGTACCTCGCGGGTTACGATACGATTGAGATACACTTCAGCGGCACTGAGATAGCAGAATCTAGATCTTACCTGAAAGGAATTATAAGACGTAAGCTAATAGGCGTGGAAATAATAGAAGAATCACAGGATTCCATGGTAGCCCGCTGCCTTCTGAGATACTCGGAGCTCCCCCTGAAATCCATCATAGAGCGCATGCACATACTGTCATCGCTGATGATGAAGGACGCCCTCAGGGCGGTGCTGGACGATGATCGGGCGCTCGCCGACGACGTCATATCCAGGGATGACGATATAGACCGGCTCTACTTCCTCTCAGTCCGTCAGCTGAAGAGCGCGATATCGAATCCGGCGGTCGCCGGCGAGATAGGGCTCAGAAGCCTCCGGGAG
This sequence comes from Nitrososphaeria archaeon, assembly GCA_046536535.1. Classification (GTDB taxonomy): domain Archaea; phylum Thermoproteota; class Nitrososphaeria; order Conexivisphaerales; family Conexivisphaeraceae; genus Conexivisphaera. The sequence goes on along the minus strand of JAWDMO010000046.1, from coordinate 8,162 downwards.
GCGCTGGGATACAGGCTGATATCGAAGAGCCTGGAGAGAATCGCCGATCACACGACCGGGATAGCCCAGGCGGCGTTCCTCATAGGCAAGTTCCCGGAGCAGCTGTCGGACGAACTGTCGGAGTTCAGCTCGATATCGCTCAACGTGGTCGACGACGCCGTGAGGGCGTTGAACTCCATGGATGAGCGCATGGCCCTGAGGGCGATATCGCTGACGCAGGACGTCGTGAAATACGAGGATAGGCTGAGCAACGAGGCTTTCGGCGTCAGCGCGGCCGCGATATCTGTCGCCGGGATAAGATTGATGCTGGAATCCGTCAGGAGGATCGCGGAGTATGGCTCCGATATAGCCGAGGTCGTCCTGAACATGATAGCGGATAGCTCGATGGGTGAGCCGGCCGGACAATAGGCCGATCGCGTTGCGGGCTATCGCGTTGTGCGGTATCTGAAGTTGCCGTTCACCGGCGTTTCATAGAAATTAATGGTTTACTATCGCTCACATTGTTAAATATAGCGGCGCGCATGATCACGCGTTGCCCGTGCGGTTCCGCGGACCAGCGCGCGGTCGAGCGTATCTATATCCTACGGGCGGCGATTTCTCTGCAAGATTTATTATAGCCTGCTCCTAGGCTATCCGGTGTCCGCTTGCCCGGGTATAGACGTCTGTTGAATGCGGGCGAGAACGAAACCCTGTTCCTGCTCGGCAATGAGGCGATAGCTAGGGGCCTCCTGGAGGCCGGCGTGGGCTTCGCCGCCACGTATCCGGGAACTCCCTCCAGCGAGGTGGGCGAGGTGCTCAACGATGTGGCCGGCGATGCCGGGATGTACTTCGAATTCTCGGTCAACGAGAAGGTCGCGCTGGAGGGCGCCGCCGCCGCCTCGATGTCCGGTGTGCGCTCGTTCGCGTTCATGAAGCACGTGGGGTTGAACGTGGCGTCCGACGCCTTCATCAGCCTTGGATACACGGGCGTCCGCGCGGGGCTGGTGGTCATGTCGGCCGACGATCCTTCGATGTACTCATCCCAGAACGAGCAGGACAACAGACACTACGCGGAGCTGGCATGGGTGCCGCTCGTGGAGCCGTCGAACCCGCAGGAGGCAAAGGATTTCCTCACGTGGGCATTTGATCTATCGGAGCGCCGCGGAACCCCCGTGCTCTTCAGGACCACAACTAGGGTGAGCCACATGAGGGGCATCGTCCGCGCCGGTCCCAGGAAGCCCGCAAATTCCCGGGGGAGCTTCAGGAGGGACCCGTGGCACCTATCGCTCCTCCCGGCTGTGGCGCGCAGGCTGAAGGAGGATCTCGTGAAGCGCTATGGGGATCTCAAGCTCGAGGCGGAGTCCTCGCCCCTCAACCGCGTCATAGGCCGCGGATCGGAGATCGGCGCAATAACGTCGAGCGCTGCCTACAACTCGCTCATGGACGCACTTCCGCACATCGGGATCGATGTGGACGTGCTGAAGCTCGGCATGTCGTATCCGTTCCCGCAGGGGCTCGTGGAGTCGTTCCTGAGGGATCACGGAACGGTGCTGATCGTGGAGGAGCTGGATCCGTTCCTCGAGACGAAGGTCAGGGCGCTGGCGCAGATGTCGGGGCTCGGCGTGCGCATATTAGGCAAGATGGATGGCCATTTCCCGTCGTCTTACGAGTACACGCCCGACGTAGTCCGGAGGTCGATAGCCGACGCCCTGGGCCTTCCCAGGGGCGATATCCCCCTGGTCGAAATTGGCGCGGAGCTGCCGCCCCGGCCCCCGGTCATGTGCCCCGGATGTCCCCATCGGGCGACTTACTACGCGGTGGCGCTAGCCCTCAGGCAGCTCAAACTGCGCTCCGTGGTGTTCGCCAACGATATAGGATGTTACGGGATGGGCTTCTACAAGCCGTTCGAGATGGGCGACGTGACGCTCTGCATGGGTTCATCGATAGGCACGGCGAACGGATTCTCGCAGGTCACCGACCAGCAGGTGGTGGCGTTCATGGGCGATTCGACGTTCTTCCATGCGGGGTTGCCCGGGCTCGTCAACGCGGTCCATAACAACCGTCGCCTCCTCCTGGTGATCATGGACAACAGCACGACCGCGATGACCGGTTTCGAGCCGCCGCCGAGCGTTTCCTATGAGGCGGGTAACAGGGCCGCGACGCCGATATCGATCGAGAACGTCGTCAGGGCGATGGGCGTCAATTACGTGAAGGTCGTCGACCCGTACGATCTCAGGGGCACGCTATCGGCGGTCAAGGAGGCGCTGACCTCCGACGGCGTATCTGTGGTCATCGCCAGGAGGGAGTGCGCGCTGCTCCGCGACGCCGAGCTGCGCAGGAAGGGCGAGCCGATACCCGTGTACGAGGTAGAACAGGACAAATGCGCCAAGTGCCTCAACTGCGTCCAGGACTTCTCATGCCCATCCTTCTACACGAACGACGAAGGGCTGGTCGAGATAGACGCTAACCTCTGCGATGGATGCGGCGTCTGCACGCAGAGGCTGGTATGTCCGCCCGCCGCCATAGTCAAGTCGGATGGCGAGGTGAAGGGGGCATGAGCGGCGCGCAGGGCCGGGGCCAGGTGAACATAGTGATAACCGGGGTGGGCGGCCAGGGCAACGTGACGGCCGGAATAATAATGGGCGAGGCCGCTAGGCTCGCCGGGCTCAACGCGGTCATGTCCGAGATACACGGGCTAGCACAGAGGGGCGGCGTGGTATCCGTGGACTTCAGGATAGGCGACGTGTACGGGCCCATAATACCCGAGGGGCGCGTGGACCTCGTGCTCGGATTCGAGATACTCGAGGCATACAGGGCCCTGGACAGGGCCGGTCCCAGCACAACCGTGATAACGAGCTCGGAACGGATAACGCCCTCGAGCGTGAACGTGGGCGACGCCAAGTATCCCGACCTCGGGGAGCTCGGGGCGAAGGTGGCCTCGCGCGGTATCAGGTTCTACGCGATAAATGCCCCGGCCATAGCGCTGGCCGCGGGATCCGCGTTGTCGTCCAACATGGTCATGGTAGGCGCGGCCTACGGCGCGGGATTCCTGCCGGTGGGGATCGACGATATCAGGAACGCGATAAAGCTCCACCTCCGGGAGACCCTCTGGGAGACCAACATGAGGGCCGTGGAGATGGGCGCCGACGAGATAAGGCGCATGATGGACCGGGTGCGATGATCTATCCCGGGATATTTTCCCCAATGCGTTCATTACCTTAGCGGAGCAAATGATATGATTCAGTTCACGCGTCTGCAGTTTCTACTTCCTTGCGCAGTTCGGCGTAGAATTCCCTGAAACCTTTATCAGTGGAACTCATTATCCAATGCATCATGGCATGCCTCTCGAACTTGTCACCCCTTATGCGCTGTTTGCAGATCCTGCACGTCACATACTCCGACTTGTGTTTACCGGCCAACTAACCCTTCACCACCCCCAGGGGCCTTAATCTAGCCACCTTTTTAGCTAATCCCACGTGATGCGTGGCGTCCACGACGGCGTCCACGTCCTTATATGCATCGGGCGCCTCCTCTATCACGGTGTCCCTGCTGGAGGCCCTGACCAATATGCCGCCGCCCTCGAGCGCCTCCATGAGATCCTGATACCTGTGTTTTCTCTTGGCCGCCGCCCTGCTCATGAAGCGGCCGGCCCCGTGCGCCGCGCTGCCGAAGCTCCTCTCCATACTGGTCGGCGTCCCCACCATCACCCAGCTCCCCGTTCCCATGCTCCCGGGTATGAGGACGGGCTGCCCCACATCCCTATAGTCGGCCGGTATCTGATCGGAACCGGGCGGGAATGAGCGCGTCGCGCCCTTCCTGTGCACGTAGACCTTTCTGCGCTCCCCGTCCACCAGGTGTTCCTCCAGCTTCACTATGTTGTGCGCCACGTCGTAAACCAGGTCCATTCCCAGGGAATCCGGATCCACTCCGAAGACCCTGCCGAATGCGTCCCTTATCCAGTGGGTTATCATCTCCCTGTTTGCCCACGCGAAATTCGCGGCGCTGGCCATGGCGCCCAGATAATCCTGGACCTCGCTGGCATCGGAGGGCCCGTACGCCAGTTCCCTATCGGGCAGCCTGATCCCCTCCCTGGCTATCACCCGCTCCATGATCCTCAGGTAATCGCTGCATATTTGATGGCCGAACCCCCTGCTGCCCGTATGGATGAGCACCATCACCTGCCCCGGCTCCCTGATGCCCATCGACCTTGCGACGCGCTCGTCCTCAATCCTATCCACGGCCTCGAGCTCGAGGAAGTGATTGCCGCTGCCCAGGGTGCCCAACTGCTCCGCCCCCCTTTTCTTCGCGGCGTCGCTGACCTTGTCGGGATTCGCCCACGGAATTCTGCCGCCCTCCTCCGCATGATCAAGATCCTTCTTCCATCCGTAGTCATGTTCCACGGCCCACCGCATTCCCAGCCTAGCTACCTCATCGAGTTCACGGGTCGATACGCGGACTATGCCCGCGCTTCCGACGCCGCTCGGCACCAACCCGTAAATTTGATCCAAGAGCTCCTTCAGCTTCGGCTTCACATCGTTGACCGTCAGATCCGTCCTGAGCAACCTGACGCCGCAGTTTATATCGTAACCGACCCCTCCGGGGCTCACGGCGCCCTCCTCGGCATCGGTGGCTGCCACGCCGCCCACCGGGAACCCATAGCCCTCATGCGCGTCGGGCAGCACCACCGCCCACTTCTGTATGCCCATTATCGTGCTCACATTGATCGCCTGCTGAAGGGTCATATCGCCCCTCATTTTCTCCAGGAGTTCCTCTGACGCATAGACCCTGACGGGAACCCTCATATCACCCCTGGTCTCCTTGGGTATTTCCCAGGTATACCGATCTATACTCTTCATCTGGAGGCCGCCCGCCAATCTATTCCCGGGGCAACTAGGCCCTCCCCTTTAACGTTGTGGGTGTTATGGGGGCGGAAGACCCCTTATGAGAGGGAGGGGATGGATAGCCCCCCAAAGTTTAAATTATAATTTTCACAGGTCATATCGATGCCCACCCATGAGTTCCGCTCCGTCGGTGTAGGCCCAGAAGCGGAATGGAGGGCGTTAAGGGTCCCGGCAAGATGTCGCGGGATGCTCCGGGTGCGGGGAGGCGGTCGAGATCGATATCTAAGATAAAAAAATATCTACCTGAAAGGCCATCTCCGTCCCGGATCTTGAATGGGCCCTCGCTGAGGCCGAACCCATACTTACCCCGGGAGACGAGCGGGTCCGGTCGAGGAGATGAGAAGCGCATGTCCGAAGACGTGGGCAGTTCACCTGTTGAACCAATTCGAGGAGGAAGCAGAGTCCCTATGGAGATGCGCGCCGTGGATGATGGTTTTCTGGTGTGCGGGGATCCCATAGGATGGCTCAGGGAAAGGGGATACGGCGCGTCGAATGGAAAGTGCCGGAGGCTTGAGGTGTACGAGGCGCTGTACCTGCTCGAGAGGGGGGACGCCAGCGCATCGGGGCGGGATGGCACGCCGTTGAATAAGTCGGATTTACTGGCCCTGGGCGCCAAGGGCGACGACAGGTTCCTCACGAAATACATAATCTACAGGGACCTGAGAAATCGCGGATATGTGGTACGTGAGGGCTATGGCCTGGGGGGCGACCTCAGGCTGTACGGCCGTGGAGAATACGGGAACAATGACGCCGGATATATCGTGGTGGCGCTGGAGGAGGGCAGCCGCATACCGGCTTCCAGGCTCACCAGGATCCACATGCGCGCAATGAACCTGGGCAAGGGGCTTATATTGGCGGTGGTCGAGAGCCGCGGGGACGTGGTATATTACTCGATGGCGCAATTCAATCCCAGGAGGGGATCCGGCGATGAAACCGGTGGCATTCCTTGAGATAATAAGGCCGGTCAACGACGTGATGATAGGACTAGCGGTCATAGCGGGCTACCTGGTGGGGGGAGGCCGCGCGCCCGAATCCGCGCTGCTCGGATTCCTCACGGGGTTCCTCATATCGGGGTTCTCGATGGTGATCAACGACATATTCGACGTCAACGTCGACACGCTCAACAGGAGGATGAGGCCCCTGGTCAGGGGCGATATCAGCGTCCGGGAGGCGTGGGCGCTGTCCCTGTCGATGGCCGCGCTGGGGCTGCTAATATCGTTCATGTCCGGCATCGACACGCTATGCGTCGCGGCGGCGTTCGCGGTTCTGGCATTCCTCTACAGCAGGAGGCTGAAGAGGGAGGGATTGGCCGGCAACGTGGTCGTGGCGCTCTCGATCGCCATCCCGTTCCTGTACGGCGGCCTCATAGCCGGCATCAACTACCTGCTCGTCTTCGTTATGTTCTCCACCTCTTTCCTGACGGGCCTGTCGAGGGAGATACTGAAGGCCGTGGCGGACGTGAGGGGCGACTCGGCATCCGGCATTCGCAGCCTCCCCGCGACCCTGGGGATCGAGGCGTCCTCCGCCATCTCGGCGGCCCTGATAGCGGTGGCCGTGCCCATCGCCTACATACCGGTGATCGTGGGCGCCTACAGCGTGTTCTACCTATCGGGCGTCACGGTGGCTTCAATAATATTCATCCTCACGGCGGTCGATATCTCGAGGCTGCGCGATCCCCAGAGGGCTTACGTGTTGAAGAAGAGGATGCTGATACCCATGGCCATAGGGCTTATAACTTATGTCGTGCAAGGCCTGCTGTTAGCTTGATCTGGACCGAGAAGTATCGGCCCAAGGGAATTGATGAGATGGTGGGTAACGAGGACGCGAGGGCGCTGTTCTTCAGATGGCTCAGGGAATGGACGCCCGGCACGCGCCCAACACTTCTCCTTGGGCCCCCCGGCGTGGGCAAGACCACTATGGTCCACGCGGCCGCCCAAGGACTGGGATACGACGTGCTGGAGCTCAACGCGAGCGACTACCGGACGAAGGATATGCTGGAGAGAAGGCTGAAGCCGGCGATGGGCGGCCTGACCGTGTTCGGATCCCCCATACTCGTATTCCTGGACGAGGTCGATGGGCTCTACGGGCGGGCCGACTACGGCGGCTCCGAATACCTACTGGACCTCGTCTCGTCCATAACGGTGCCCATGGCGATGGCCGCGAACAGGGACGACGCCGGATACATGCCCGACGTGGAGAAGGCATCGCTCGTGATCAGGCTGAGGCCGGTGCCCGCTAGGCTGGTGGAGCTCTACCTCAGGCACCTGTCGAAGCTGGAGGGCCTGAACCTGTCGGGCGATGTGCTGAAGGATATAGCTAGGTACGCCCGGGGCGACGTCAGGGCTGCGGTGAACGCGCTGGAGGCGGCAGCATACTCGGGTTCATTCGAGGGCGGCCGCAGGGACGTGGAGCTCACTTTGAGGGATGCAATTTCGGCGGCCGCCGCGTCCCGCTCGGTGGATGCGGCATTGGCCGCTTTGAGGGCTGCCGATGCACAGCCGAGGGATAAAATAAACGCGGCGTATGCGGCGCTCACGATGAACGCTGTGGAGGATCCATCGAGGGCCATGGCATCGCTGTCCGACGCCGATATCCTGTATTCCAGGATAATGCGGACTCAGAACTGGAAGTTACTCAGGTACCTTGACTACATGCTGGCCCGGAGTCTGGCCGGGACATTTGCAATATATTCGGAGTACAGCGCGCCATACGATGTATCATCCAGAATATGGAGCGATGGGCGCCTCTACAAGAAGATAATAGCGCACATGGCGCACGCCCTGCACATGTCGACCGGCGAATTCGCGGCATATGCGTTCGATTCGTTCGTACTATCCGCCGTTGATAATGAAAAATTTATCACGAGACTCGCGCAGATGATCAACGAGGATCATGAATCTTTGAGGGCTGCGCTGGAGAAGGAACGGTCGAGGATCCTGGGATTGCCGGCTCCCAAGGCCGGCGGTCAGGAGAAACCGCGGCGTGGCAGGAGATCCGTCAGGTGAATTTCGGGGTGGCGGGCCCGGGGGGATTCGAACCCCTGGCCTACGGCTTAGGAGGCCGTCTCTGTGGGTCAGGCTGTCTCCGGAAAACACGGGTGAGCGGAGACAGATCCACCCATGGGTGGTTTTTCAGGTGTAAACTCGACCCGGGCGGAGACAGCCGTCCAATGCGCGGCGCCGGGCGGTTGACTCAACCGGATCAATTCCGGAGGGCCGGCCTGGCCCAGGGGGCAGGCTGATGCCAAGGGGTGCGTTCGAGGGTCTGGAAAACTGATCCTCA
>JAWDMO010000045.1:0-9970 GCA_046536535.1 Nitrososphaeria archaeon | reverse complement strand
GTTCACCATGGTCTCATCCACGAATATCCTGCGCACGTCCCGGGGATCCGCGCCGAAGGATCCGAGGACGGGGCCGAGCCTCTGCACCCACCTCCATATCGAGGTGTAGCTCCTCACGATGACGCTCCTCAGGGACTTGGCGGCGTACCTGAGGGACATGTTCGGGTAATACGGATAAACCGCGTAGGCCATGACCGGAAGGGGAGTCCTCCTCCTGATCTGGATTGGATTCGTGCTCATTGCGGACCGGGCGGAGGGCTCCCCTCGGATTTATGTTCATCGATCGGCCGCTCGCCGATCGGCTTAATGAAACACGTCCGTCCAGTCGAGCGATAGATCTATCCTCCTAGCCCCCTCCAGCATCTTCGCGGATATCCCCCTGACCTCCTCCAGCACGTCCCCGATCACGCTGAGCCCCTGGTCCTCCACGTAGTTCCTGATCGTCTGGGCCGACACGCCGTACGTCCCCGATTTGCCCTCCACGGAATCCCTCCAGATAGACGCGGAGACCAGGGTCCTGGCCGCCGCATCCCCCTTCCTCCCCCTGAAGCTCAGCAGGGAAACCAGTTTATATCCTGCCAGCCGCACCTCATCCCGGCGAGGGTGGTTTGCCATCTTGGGTCGCTTGGATGGGAAACCATCCTCGCCAAATGCGTTTCCAGCTCGGGATCGCCGGGGATGAATTTTGGGTCTACAGATAAGGGAGGGGATTTTCGCCCCATTAACCCACACCAATTATTAACGCCGGAAGAACAACGCCACCATGATCCCGATCGCGAGGAATATCGATGAACTGACGGCCACGCGAAGCCCTAACGCCCTCACTTCCCTCGGATTCACTTCGCGTCCCATGTACCTGAGCGCCATGTACAGGGGCTCTATGAACGCGAGTCCTAGCGGCGGTAACGATATAAGAGACGCGACGAGGCCCGCCGACAGCGGTACCAGCTGTATTCCACGGGGAATCCTCCTGAACGGGAGCACGCTCTCAACGAAGAGCACCTCGAATGCTCCCAGCGCTGTCCAAGCTGCACACAGCGGAACGGCCGACGGGAGCGGATTCCGGAGCACCCCAGAGAACGCCGCCGACAGCGACGCGAGTGAGATGGCGCCGGCGGTCAGCCCGGCCGGGGATCTCCCCTGTCCCATCGATGAGAGTAAAAGATAGACCGCGAACGCGAGGGAGGGGGGAATATACCATAGTATGAGCGACGGACCCTCGAGCACCAGTGCGAGTGCGTAGGGTGAAAGGGCGAGCGTGAGGGCGGGGGGATCCGCGCGGAAGCTCCTGGACGACGTGGATGAATAGAGCCGCCCGTAGGACGCGAGCGTGGCGATGGCCGCCGCCGACGCCATGGTGATTCCTTGCATGCGCAGGATATCCTGCGACGCGAGCGCTAGGGCCAGGGATCCTGCCACCAGCATCACGGCGCTCGGCGTGGGCGGCGGCCATCGCATGCGGTCACCCCCTGCCGGCGCGATATCTGTGTTTTTCAGGATCCGAATTGTGCGCAGAACCTTTTAAGGTCGATCATCCGCGGCGGAAAATGTGAGCGACGGCCTCAGGGCATGGCTGCTCTCGTTCAGTCCGGTGACGCTGACGAGTGCGTTCTCCTCGGTCACGCTGGGGGCGGCGCTGGCCTGGTACGCAACGGGCCGGTTCGACTATATCACGTATCTAGTGACGCTCGGAGGATTGCTGGCGGCGCAGGCCGGGGTCAATCTGATCCACGACTACGACGACTACAAGACCGGGGTGGACAAGATCTACAGATCATCGGGGTTCTCACACAGGCTACATCCTATACTGGATCTCGGCCTCAGCCCATCTAGCGTGAGGGCCGTGGGTTATGCGCTCTTGGCGGCGGCGCTGGCGGCGGCCGCGGACCTGGCGGCGGCGATAGGGCTCCCGGTCCTGATCCTGGGCGCAATAGGGCTATTCCTCGGCGCGGCGTACAGCGAACCGCCCTTCAAGCTCCACTATCGCGGGCTGGGCGAGCTAGTGGCCGCGCTGGCGATGGGACCTCTGGTCGTGTGGGGATCCTATGTCGTGCAGGTGGGATCCCTTGGACAGCTCTATCCCCTGCTCGTGGGAACGCCGAACGGCGCATTCGTGTTCCTCATACTCCTGGGATCCGGCGCACTCGAGGTCGAGGCGAGTCGCGCGGTCGGAAAGAAGACGGTGGTGCTACTTCTCGGCATACATAGAACCAAATACGCGGCGCTGGCGGCGGTCATTATCATGTACGCGGCGCTGGCGGCTTCTGCGCTCCTGGGATATCTGCCGCTCATCGCGCTCATCGCGCTCGCGCTCCTGCCGTGGACCCTGAAGCTAGTGGGTCCCATCCTCAGCGGAAGCGAGGAAGAGGTCAGGAGGAGGTGGCGGGAGCTGAGGACGCTCTGGGCGGGGCCCTTCAGCGTGAGGCTGATAATACTGGTCATACTTATAGCATCGATGGTCGCCGCGCGGATCTTGGGACTTCCCTAGGGGCGGAATAGCCTGGGTATCGCAAGGGCGGCCAGCATCCCGTAGAGTGGGGGACCCATCAGAATCGCCATGGCTGCGCCGAACCCGATATAGTATCCGATGCCCAGCACAAGGGCGGTCGCCCAGACGTGGAACGTGGACCCTATGAGTGCGAACTCCCAAGTCCCCTTGGCCGCGAGCCCCTCCGGATAGAGGTGCCTGGGTATCGAGTAAATATACGGAACTGCGAGCGTCTCCATGTTTATCAGCGTCACGGCGATGACGAGCCATATGCCCGTGGGACGCGCCATCCACAGGTAGACGAAGCCGACGAATCCGAGCGCGTAGCCGGCCGACACCATGGCCGCCATCGCCGCCTGGGAACGGAGCGCGTACGCCACTACCCCGGAAATCACTGTGAGGAGCGCGGCCGTGAAGCCGAACGCGCTCATCGCTAGCGGAACTTCCGACGGCGCATATGATGATACAAACGGCTGGAGCGCGACCGCGAGCACTAGGTTGAAGCCGGCTATGGTGGCCCACAGGGCGCCCATCAGCCACGTCCTGCCCATGCGGAACGTGGTGCCGTGTGATTCAATCCTGAGGGGGGCCAGCGCGGACCCCAATTTGGATAGGATGAGCGAGTATGCTACTGCCGCCGCCAGCGCAGAAGCCGCCAGCGCCGCGTACACTATGTATGGATTCGCCAGCGCCAGGATGTATGCGGATGTACCTATCGCCACTCCCCCGGGTATCCCGGAGATCGACACCGCGGACGCCAGGGTCCTCGTCCCGACGTCTCCATAGAGGTACGAGTAGGCGTTCGAGAATATCTCCATGAAGAACGTCACGGTACCCTGGAAGAATCTGAGGACCATCAGCTCCGCGGGGGATGATACGTAGGGCATCAGCACGAGCGTGGCCGCTATCAGGATCGACATTCCGAGGACAGCCGAGGGGAGGCGCCGGTAGAATCTGAGGATCCTCCCCACGACCTTACCGACTGGCATACCTGCGAAGTACAGGACGCTGCCCCAGAGCGCCAGCGAGGGGATCGACATCCCGAGCCTCGAGTGAAAGTACGTCAGGTAGAGCACGTACGTCGAGAGCGCCGACGTCAGTATGGCTGATGTGACGAATCCGAGGAGCGGAGCGGCGAACTTCAGCGCGCGGTTCACGCGCGCCTGCCCCCCAGGATGGATTCCGATATGCGCCTGGCGATCTCCTCGACGTCGGGCGGCGCGACGAGGTCCCCGGGGTACTCCCTGCCGGCGTACTCATCAGGCAACTTCCTCGTAGCGTCGACGCACACCTTGCTCCCGAACCCCGGCGTGGGCGTCGACGGGTCCAGCTCCTCCGTGGGATAGCCGTCCATCACCTGCAGGTCACGGCCCGGATCCACGTTTGCCGAGACCGCGTACGCGACCGATACCGTATTCCTGAGGTCGACATCGGAGTCCACCACTACTACGAATTTATGGTAGAGCGGCGAGAGCGCCCATAGGGCCGCGGCCACCCTCTTCGCGTGGCCCGGATACCTCTTCCTAACCGAAACGAGCGTCAGGTAGCCCAAGCCCTCGGGCGGCATGTGCAGGTCCACGACCTCCGGAAGCAATTGCTGTACCAGTGCCAGCGCGACGCGCTCGCCGAAACGCATGATGTTCCCATCCTCCAGCACCGGCCTCCCCGTGACGGTGACCGGTATCACCGGATCGCGCCTGGAGAACACCGCCTTCACCCTGACCACGGGGTACGGCTTGGCTATCGAGTACACTCCAGCGTGGTCGCCGAACGGTCCCTCCATCGCCATCTCCCCGGTCAGTTCGCCCTCGACGACGAGCTCCGAGTGCGCCGGGTACTCGACGTCCACGGATTCGCCCTTCACCAGCTCGATGCCCTCACCCCTCACGATCCCGGTGACCAGCACCTTATCCAGCGGATGCGGCACCGGGGTTCCCGCCATCAGCATCGTTACGGGATCCGGCCCGAACGATATCGCCACCTGGCGCTTCACCTCGCCGTATGCCGCGCCCCTACGCCAGGGCATCCAGTGCATTATCAACCGGTCCCCGCCGATAACCTGTATCCTGTAGTACCCGAAATTCAGCGATCCATCGTCACCCCTGACGAACGTCACGCCCATCGTGAGGAAGCGGCCCGGCTCGCCCGGCCACTGCCTTATCGCGGGCAACCTGGACAGGTCAATTTCTTCCCAGGCGATATCCCTCACGGGGCCCGAGCGGACCACCTTCGGCGCAATCCTCGATATCCGAGAGAGTTCGCCGATGGACTTCACCGCGTCGAGGACACCGGAAGGGGGCCTCGCCGTCAGCCCGCCGAGGACCGGCGATAGCCTGGAGTACGGGTCATCCGCGCCCAGCGCTAGCGCCACCCTCTCCCAGGAGCCGAACAGGTTTCCGACGGCCGGTAGGACACCCTCCTTTATAGATGTGAAGAGGACCGCGGGGCCGCCCGCATATGTGACCCTGCGGAGGACCGCCGCGAGCTCCATGTCAAGGCTCACGCGCTCGTCGAGCCTGACCAAGTGGCCGCCCGACTCCAGCTCCCCGATGAACTCCCTGAGGCCCTTGGGTGGCATGGATCACCGGCCCCTGAGGAGGTCCTCAACAGCCCTGCCGACGACCTCCTTGGACCTCATGCTGGGCCTCCAGCCCAGCGACTTGAGTTTTGTGGAGTCCGGGAAGACTATCCTGATGTCCCCCGGCCATCCCCCGCCGCCCAGGGCCTCCTTGGCGTCTATTACGCACCGGTTGTACCGGATCCTGGGCCTCAGGCCCATCGAAGATGATACCGCCTCGGCTATCTCGCTGACGCTCACCCAGTCGTCGTTCCCGGCGTTGTAGATGCCCTCGGCGCCCGCCTCCTCCAGCAGTTCCAGCGCGCCCAGCGCATCATCTATGTAAAGGTAGCTCCTGCCCTGTCCACCGTCCCCATAGACCTCCAGCTCCTCCGGGTTGGAGCGCAGCCTCCGGAAGAAGTCCGCTATCACGCCGTGCGACATCCTGCCGCCGGCCACATTGGTCATCCTGACTATGAGGCTCCTGATCCCGTAATTCCTGCCGTAGAAATCAATTATTCCCTCCGAGAGCGACTTGTAGAGGCCGTGATAGGATATAGGCCTCAGCGGAGCCGTCTCCGGCGTGGGCGTCTGCGCGTCCCCGTAGACCGCGGGCGATGATATGTAGACCAAGAGGGTCGCATCGGTCATCCTAGCGAGCTCCGCCAGGTTCAGCGTAGCCTTCAGCTCCTCCTCGCATCTGGATCTCACGCTCTCCATCGTGGCCTTCACATCCGGGTTCGCGGCGAAGTGATAGATCCTGGGACCCTCGATGTCCAGACTCAGAGGTTCCTTCAGATCGTGCTCCACATACCTCGCGCCCGAGCGCGGCGGATACCTGTCGATGACGACGACCTCCTCCCCCCTGGACAGCAGCCTCTCGACCAGATGCCCCCCCAGATATCCGGATCCGCCGGCCACGACGTGCACCATGAACGGTATATGCTATGCTGTAATAAATAAATCTTGGGAACGGTCGCGACGGCGGGTTGAGGAGGGAGGTCTTCCTCGTCGTGGGCTTCCTGGTGATGGCGTTCAACTCGGTGTATCAGTACTCATGGAATGCGCTGGGGCCCCTGATCTCCAGGGGCCTGTCGGTCGGATTTCAGGAGGTGCAGGTGGCGTTCACGATATTCGTGGTGACGTCGACCGCGTTCCAGCTCTTGGGCGGAACTGTGGCCGATTACAGGGGACCCAGGGGAATTTCGATCGCGGCAGCCCTCATGTCGGCGGCCGGATTCCTCGGCACGTCCATTTCAGGAGGCGTCGCCGAGTTCTATGCCTTCTGGGCCCTGGGGAGCGCCGGCGAGGGGATCTTGTACGGGATAGCGTCCAACATAGCGTTGAAATGGTTCCCCGATAGAAGGGGGATGGCCGTTGGGCTCGTGAGCCTCGGATTCGGCGTGGGGGGCGCGCTCGCTAACCCGTTCATAATTTCCGTGGATACGTTCAGGGAATCCTCTATGATCATCGGGCTCGTTGAGATAATAGCCCTCCCAGCCCTTGCATCAACAATATCATATCCGAAGGGATTGAGAGGTATGAAGACGACCGAAGTCGTGAGGAACCGCTCCTGGTGGATCATCTATTTATCATACGTCCTGGCGGCGGTTCCACTGCTCGCGTTCTCGAGCTCGCTGGCGGCCATGGCCAGGGAGCTCGGCGTAGGTGGATTGGAGCTCACGATCGCGATAAGCGCATTCCCGCTGGCAAGCGGCGCGGGGAGGCCGCTGCTGGGCGCGGTGAGCGACAGGATCGGCTCCCTGAGGCTGCTGTTCATGAGCACGGTAGCCATGGCGATCGGCTCCCTGATGCTGCCGGCGGGGCTCGTGCTGGAGGGATCGCTGCTCGTCGGCATCTTCGGCGGCGCGCTAGTGCCGCTTTACTTCAGCGCGATCGGGGAGATCTACGGGGAGGCGTACTCCACGGCGAACACCGCGACGCTCTACACCGGCAAGGCCATCGGGGGGATCATCGGGGGCGCGGTCTTCGCCGTCGTGCTCTCGCGCGGCCTGAATGTGGCCAGCATGTTCCTAGCGGCATCGGCGCTCGCCGCGGCGGGACTCCTGCTCCTGGCGATGGGGCACGTCACCCGAGATGAACCACGTTCTCCTTGTCGCGCTTCTCTATCCTGACCTTACCCTCCCTCTCGAGGCGCTTAATTGCCCTCCAGCAGGTGGTCTTGGGTATCACCAGCGCGCGCCTGATCTCGGCCTCCGTCGCGGACCCGCCGCTCCTCCTCAGAAACTCGATTATACGGTCGTCGGGATCCCTCGCCGTCGATGGCCCGCGCCGCATCCCCCTGCCCATCCGGATGGCGGCGACGACCGCCACTGCGACCGCTGCAATTGCAGCCACGGCAACGATATCCCAGTATGTATAGGCCGACGACGGGCGCCCCGGAACGCCGATCGGAGGGGGCGCGGTCGACGGCGGAGGCATCACGTACGATACGTCCCAGTGCCCCGGAGTCAGATCCAAGATCAGCGTATCGTTCACGACGGAGGCACCAGCCGGGGCCGAGTTCATGTATACCAGGGATGAGTTGTACGGTAGGATGAGCTCGGCGGCGTACGGCGTGGTGAAGTTCGCCGACCATGCGATCGGGTTCTTCACGATTATGCTGAACGTATAGTAATTGACGCAGACCGTTCCGTTTGCATCGGGCGTTAGGAGGACGCTGCCGTTTGACACCGTGTAAGGCACGGGGGATCCGTTCGAGTAGCTCGTGGTCAGCCCCTCCGGCCGGCCTATCAGGGAGATGTTAACCTGATAGGACGCGGTCACCGGCTCACATATTGCGACGTGGGCGTAGCCGCTCGGGTATATCGCTATGGAAGCCACCGGCGACTGCGCGATAGCGGCCATCAGCAGTACCGCGAGGAGCAGCTGACCCAACGCTCACTCACCTGAACCCTCTATGATTATTAATGTTCGCCGACACTCTCGCCTCGAGGGGACGAGACCTGTCGCCGCCATCGCGGAACCGCGCCGAGAGCGTCAAGCGGACACAGACTCCAACGTGCGCCTCGTGGATCTCGGGCCCAGCAGGGCCAGCGTGCCCGCGAGGAGGCCGGTGATCGCTATGAACTCGAAGCCCGTGAAGAATGAGTGGGAGAGTACCAGCACGGGCAGGAATATCGCCCCGAGCGCGCCGCCCACATGCCCTATTCCATCGGTGAGCGCGAATCCGGAGCTCCTGGCCCTGGTCGGGAAGTTCTCCGCCGTGTAGGTGTAGGCGACCTGCAGGTACATGCCGAGCGCAGTCGAAGCTAAGAATGATCCCAGCATCACCGTGGAAGCGAGCCTCAGGGCGAAAAGTGTGAGTCCTGTGAACCACACAACCGTGTTGGCGAATATCAGATATTTCCTCTCGAATCTGTCGGTCAAAAGCAACATTATGATGGCGCCGATCGGATATCCGACCGCGCCTATCGCTAGATAAAGGATTGAGGACGCTATGGGAAACCCGGCGATCGTCAGGAGTGTAGCTGAATCGCCCAGGAACCCGTAGTTGCCTATGTACCACAGGAACCACATAGCTATGAGCATCAATAGCCTATAGACGTATGGCTTCCTGAACAGATACAGCGTAGGAAACCGAGGTTCCTCCATGACCACGAGATCCGGCCGCGGTTCAGGCAGCTTGCCGACCTTCCTGATGGCGTTCGCCTCCAGCATCTCCAGGACGCGCCTAGCCTGCCCGATCCTGTGGGCCCTCGCCGCCAGCCACCTAGGTGACTCGGGCAACTCGAACCTCAACACAAGCGCAATTATCGCTATCACGCCGCCTATCACGAACAGATAGCGCCAGCCATAGTAAAACGTCGGAACTAGGTAGAGCGCGACGAAAGGCGTTATTGCCTGTCCGAGTATTCCGACCAGGAAAGTGAGCACGGACAGCCTCCCCCTCTGGGATGGGGGCGCGAACTCCGCCAGATAGCTGCTGACGAGGTTGAGGTCCGCGCCGAGCCCCAGCCCGGTTATGAAGCGAAAGACCGCGAGCATTGGCACGTTGACCGACAGCGCGTCGCCGAAGGATCCTATGGCGGTCAGCGCCATCGTCAGGATCATGGCCCTGTAACGGCCATGGAGGTCCGCGAGGGTGCCGATTACGTAGGATCCCACCCCGTAACCTATCAGGCCGACTGAAAGCGCTATGAAGAGGCTCAGCGATGATCCTAGGTGGAACTGAGCATCTATGGCCGGCATCGCGAACCCGATGTCCGATATATCGTAGAACGTGAAGAAGTAGCCCATGCCTATCACGACGAGCGCTAAGCCCGAGAGCGGCCAGACCGGAATGCGATTGACGCGCGCTATTATCTCCCTCACAGCCGCCTCGTCGAATCCCATAGACTGCGGCACCGCGGAACCCTATTTATTCTATCATAAAAACATGCCGGATCCCATAGACTACAGCATAATTTATTCAATATATTTTATTATTAAGGATGCTTTGTTGCACGATCCCCCGGCGAGCGGTCCCTCCTCTGGCCGGCCTCCCGCGGGAGGCCTCGAGATGACGTGATGAACGTGTTATATGTGAATGTCCATGGCAATCTCCTTCGCCATGTCTGCGAACTTCCTCGCCGCTACGTACTCCCCGAATATCCAATTCATCGCCGAGTCGACCCTCCACCTGTACCCTACCCGAACCAATGGATCCCGGAACACGCCCTCGGCTTGAATTTCCGCTAATCAATGACGGCCCGCCTCCCAGGACCCCCGACCTTCTCGTCGTTCGCCTCCCCCGGCTCCCCTCCTCACGAGCGCCTCGTCGTGGCTGCGCCGGTCCCTATCGCCGGGCATGGCCCGGGTAACGCAGGCCCGGCGCAAGTGCGCTGGATCAAAATCGGCGGACAACGAGCTCGGACCGCGCAACACGGCACAAAATCCCTATCATTTCGCTAAAAGCCTCGGGC
>JAWDMO010000044.1:0-9974 GCA_046536535.1 Nitrososphaeria archaeon | reverse complement strand
GGGCAGGTGGGTCTCCGACAAGTACTGGGTGAGCCACTTCAACTACGACAGGGAGGTGCTCTCGAGGCTGCACTTCCCGCAGGAGGTGATCTTCCACGACGTGACCCTCAGGGACGGGGAGCAGACGCCCGGGGTGGTCTTCAGGAGGGATGAAAAGGTCGAGATAGCCAGGAAGCTGGACGAGGTCGGCGTCCAGAGGATAGAGGCGGGAATGCCCGTAGTGTCGCAGGAGGACTTCGAGGCCGTGAGGGACATAAGCCACCTGGGGCTGAAGGCGAGGATCATAGCGTTCTCCAGGATGCTCAGGGACGACGTGGATGCCGCGCTGAGGGCGGACGTCGGCGGCGTGATAACGGAGGCGCCGGTCGGGATACCGAAACTGAAGCAGTTCGGCTGGACATATGACCAGGTCGTGGAGAAGTCGGTGGACGTGGTCAGCTACGCGAAGGCCCACGGCCTCTGGGTCGCGCTCTTCGGGGTGGACAGCACGAGGGCGGATCCCGAGTTCCTCCTGAGGCTCTTCAGGGAGGTCGACGCGGCGGCCCATCCGGACTCGGTGGTGATGGCGGACACGTTCGGGTGCACGTCGCCCGAGGGGTACGGCAAACTGATCTCTGTCATCAGGCGCTCGATACCCCAGACGATCGAGGTGCACACGCACAACGATTTCGGGCTGGCAGTCGCCACGGCGATCGCCGGCCTCGCGAACGGCGCGTCGGTCGTGCACACGTCGGTCAACGGGCTCGGGGAGAGGGCGGGAAACGCAGGCTTCGAGGAGGTCGCGCTTGCGCTGAGGCTGCTCTACGGCGTGCCCGTGAAGGTGAAGTTCGAGGAGCTGAAGGAGCTCTCGGAGCTCGTACAGCGCTACAGCGGCGTCAGGCTCGCGCCGAACAAACCGGTTGTCGGCGACAGGGTGTTCACGAGGGAGGCCGGCATCTCGATAGCGGGCTGGGTGAAGTACCACATCGGGTCGGAGTCGTATCTGCCGGAGCTCGTGGGGAACAGGCACGGCGTGTTCCTGGGCAAGAAGTCGGGCACCCATACGATCGAGTGGAAGCTCGAGGAGATGGGGATCCACGCCACGAAGGAGCAGGTCGACCGGATCCTTGCGCTCGTGAAGAGGAGGGCGGAGGAGAAGAAGTCGAACCTGAGCGATGAAGAATTCAATGAAATAGTTAGATCAATAATAAAGTGAAATATTAATATAAAAAATAAAAATATAATATATCATACGTGGGAGTACAGGACGCCGAGCGCTATCGCTATGACGCCGATGATTATGTTCGTGAGGCTCAGGTACGATATCATCCTTATTGCGCCCAGCGCCCTGTCCGTGCCCTTCGAGCGAAGCCATTTGAGGCCCTTGCCCGGGGCCTCGATCTCCTCCACCGGGATGGCCGTCCTCGGAAGGTAGACGAACTGCATCGCTGCGTTCACCAGGACCATCAGGAGCGTCACGACGACCTCGAGCACCAGTATTGCGCCGTGCGGGGTGCTGAGCACCGGCATGAGTGCCGATATGTCCGTCGCCTCGGATATCAGGGTCGGCTCCGTGACGTACGCCGTCAGCGCGCCGCCGATTATGGCGAACAGCAGAAATATCCACGTGACCATCAGCATGCGCGAGGTCATCGCGTTCGCTATCTTCGCCCTCTGCGGCGGCGGGATCAGCTTCAATCCGGTGAGGAATGCCGCCGAGAACCATATGTAGGCGCCCGTGAATAGCACCAGGAAGAAGACCCTGAGGGTCAGCGCCGTCAGCAGCAGTGGGAAGCTCATGCCGCCTCACCTCCCTCCGTCTCGCGATACACCCTGATCAACTTCCGGTAGGAGAACGGGAGCTCCCTCGCGTCGACCCATCTCACTTCGGCGCCGACGCCGAACCTCCTGCGGAAAGCCCCGTCTATCTCGTCCGACATGCCGGTGCACTCGTCCGCATGGCCCCTCCGGGCGATCAGGAGCCTGATGACGCCGCCCGACGATTCCGGATTCAGCACCGTGAACTGACGGTGGCCGCAGACCTCCTCGAGCACCAGGGATACGTCGTAGGGCGTGAGGTATTTGCCGCCCATCTGGAAGGAGTTCTCCAGCCTGTCGTACATCTGGACCGAGTAATGGGTCCTGCCGCATTCGCACTTCTCCATCTCCACCCTGACCAGGTCGTCCCCGAGGTACCTCACGACGGTCGGGCCACCGGGGATGAGGAGGGTCGATATCCACCTGCCCCTCTCCCCGTACTCGAGCGGCTCGCCGGTCCTCGGGTCCACGACCTCCAGCAGGTTCACGTCCATCCACGCGTGTATCCCCCCGTGCGCGCTGCAGTCGGAACTGCCCCATATGCCGTCGGCGGTCCCGCCAGCGTTGAACACGTCCTCGACGCCCGTCTCGTCCATCAAGGCCCTCCTGAGGCCCGGGGTGACCGGCTCCCCGGCCAGGTGCAGGTACCTGACGCCCCTGAAGAGCTCCCGGGGATCTATGCCGCGCCTGATCCCCTCCTGGACCATCGCGTCCACCATCCACGGCATCCCCACGAAGTAATCGGGCCTGTGCGCGATCAGCGCGTCGACGAAGTCCCCCACGTGGTCGTGGATCGACGTGCCCCGGGGAGTTATCGCCCTGACGCCCATGCGGGAGAACACCATGTTCGTCGTGAGGCCCAGGAAGTGCCATCCGGCGAGCACCTGGAAAGCGCTCATCCCCGGCCTGAGCCTGGCCATCCAGAACTGGCGCATGAACAGGTCCTCCACTATGGAGTCCATGAACTCGTAGTTGAGCGCGAGCACGGTGTTCACCCCCGTGGTGCCCGACGTGAGCGAGTAGAGGGACACCGGGGGCCTCGTCCCCATGAGCGAGTCGACGTCGCCGCCCGCCATCTCCCTCCTCAGGTCGTCCTTCGTGTACACGGGTATCCTCCTCCTGAATTCGTCAATCGTGTTTATGTCGTCGGGCGTGATCCCGGCGGCCCTCCACCTCCTGCGGTAGAAAGGCGAGTTATCGTACGCGTACCTGACTATGGCCTTCACCTTCCTCAGCTGTATCTCCTCGAGCTCCTTATAGGACATTGTCTCGATCCTCGAGTAGTACTCGCCCTCCGGGATCATGCCGCGACCACCTCCCGCCCGGCGCATCTCAGGGACGTCTCCACGAATCCGGGGACGCGCGCGAACGACGGCCTCACCGACAGCCTGCCGCCGCTGCACCTGGACTCGTAGAGATCCCTCGAATAGGATAGGCGCCCGTCCGGCCTCATCAACGCCATGAAGAGCGCCGCATCCACTCTATATATGGAGTACATCGCAACGCCTTCGATGCCCCCGGTCCCCCCGAACGGATCGGACGCGTCGGATGTGACGGTTATGAGCGAGCGCAGGTTGGGATCCACCGCGAGCACGTCGCGCCCAAGCCTGGCGCGAAGCGGGGGCAGCAGATCGCCGCGTATCATGAGGGCCTCAGGCCTGAGCAGCGAGAGGAAGAACGCGGTCCGCGGGGCCAGCGCGGCCAGCCCGTCCAGGGACAGGACGGAGCACCCTATCGAGTCGCACGCGCCCTCCTGGAGCCCCGGGGCGTATGCCCTCGTGAGAGGCAGGACGTTGATGGCCGCGCTGAAATCGTACACGAGCAACCTGTGCCCTTTCTCGAGCCCCGCCGAGCGGAGGATCCCCTCCAGGGCCGACGCGAGCCCGGCGAGCTCGCCCGCGCCCAGCTCCAGATATGCGGTGGATCCATCGGGCCGCGCTATCTGAACCACCGTTCCGGCGCGATCGCTCATATGAACACCCCCATGAGCACGTGCATCAGCGCGGGCGCCTCCACCAGGGTCGCGTAGATGGCCATGAGTATCACTATGACCACGGCTATCCGGTTCTGGATCTGCATCGAGACCAGGACCCTGTTGCGGAATATGGGATCCTCCGAATATTTCTGGAGCTTCAGGCGCGGCGGGAAGTACCAGGTGAGCAGCGAGGCGTTGATGAGCGCCACCAGCGTCAGCAGCATGCTGGCCAGCAGGAACGGGCCCGAGTAGCCGACGGTGCCGGCGGCCGGATCTATCGTGAAGAGCCTGCCGAGGTTGTACGGAAGGATGCCGATCTCTGACATCGCTATCATCACCAGGCCGGTCGCGCTCATCGTGGCGAGCGCGCCCCAGGCCATGTACGTGAATGCGTTCTCCGCGTTCTTCGATACAAGGCCCGCCTGCGATGAGTTTATGACGTTAAGCTTGCGCTGGAAGACGAATTCTATCACGGTGTTTCCCCCCACCCAGACGGCGGCGGCCGTCACGTGCAGGACGAGGAGCGCGACGAAAAGCGTATCCATGACGACCATCGCCTCCTAGACGAACGACCTCCCGCCCGGGTAGAGATATCCGTTCTCGTCCATCTTGCCGAGCACACCGACGCCCAGCCATGTGGCATTCTTCCCGGAGATCCTGACCTGGATGGGGCGCTGTCTGCCGTCGCCGGCGTTAAATGACATGTCTATGAAGGCGCCCTTTATGGCGAGCTCCCCCTCCTCGCCGGGGCCCAGGAGGCGCCTCCCCCTGTACCAGCTGGCCTCCAGGACCTCCGATATCACCGCGTCGACGTTCGTTATGGATATGCCGGCGGATCCGTGGACGTTGAAGTCGCGGGGGTTGGAGAACAGTATCCCCCTCCCGGATATCCCGTACATCTGGAGGACCGGGTAGCCGAGCGACCTCTCGAGCTTCCTCGTGGAGTCGGCGTCCAGCGGACCCTCGACCCCAGCATATGAGAGCCCGCGCGGGAGCGACGAGGCCGCGGCGATGGCCTCCGAGCCCGCGAACGCCGCGGAGTAACCGTCGCCCGGCGGAGCCCCGGGCGAATATGTGAGCGGGATACCGGCGGCGAGCGACGCCGCTGCGAGCGACAGCTCGAACTCGCCGGTCGGCCGCCCCATCACGGCGATCCCCCTCTCGGAGCCGATCCCCAGGAAAGTCGAGAGGGAGACGGCGTCCCCCCAGAGGGCGGCCGCGGAATAGATCGCGCGCCTTTCCCCGGTGTATACGGAGAGCACGGGCGAGTCGGCCTGCGCATTCCAGGAGTCGGCGCCCTCCTCCGCGATCGACACCGAGCCGGGCCCGGTGCCCCCGGGGGACAGGGCTATCCTCAGCCCGCACGACGGGGATGCGCTGCGCAGCAGCTCGGCCGAGGCCGTGCGCGACATCACCAGGGACTCGCCGATCAGGCCCATCAGCAGGTCATCGCCGACGAGGGATGCGCAGCGGGAGCCGCGCTTCTCCAGCCTGGACCCGACCTCGGAGATCAGCCCCGAGATGGCTCCCCAGTCCAGCGAGTTCCCGCCGGACCTGTACCTCCAGCCATCCCTGCCCTTCATGAAGGCGTCGGGCGGGGGCAGCGGGACGTCGACGTACCTAGGCACGCCCTCGGGCCAGTACAGAGACTCCCAGCTCTGGAATTCGGACGAAACCAGCTTGGACATGCCATCACCTCCTCTCCAGCCTCACCTCTCCGAGGTTGACGTCGCCCCCGACGCTCACGGCGATTTCCTTCGCCTGATAGTCGGGGTGCTCGAACCTGACGCTGTACTGCCCGTTCATCTCGAGTCCGCCTATCATGAAGTCGCCGAAGGCGTTCGTCTCGGCGGACGCCACGGCGCCGGTCCCCTTCAGCACGGTGACCCTGACGCCGGATGCGCACTCCCCGCTGTCGCCGAAAACGACGGATCCGCCGACGATGGGCCTCGGGAGCCCGAGATATCTGACGGATGACCCGTGCTCGTCGGCGCGGGGGGGCGACAGGAGATCGCCCTTCGCCTGCTCCGGGGAGAGGACCCCGGCGCCCTTCCAGAGCCCGCTCACCTCGCTGTTCGGATCGTCCAGGTCCCCGAACTTTATCGCGTCCGCGGGACAGGCCTCGGCGCACCTGGGCTCCTTCCATCCCTGGTCAAGTAGATGAGCGCAGAATGTGCACTTCTGGGGTATCTCGAGCTCCTCGTTCCAGGATATGGCGCCGTAGGGGCATGAGTCGACTATCTGCTTCTGGCCCTTCGACTTCTCCGGGTCTATCATGACTATCCCGTCGTCCCTCACGTAGACGGCGCCGTCCTTGGCGGCCTTTGCGCAGGGCGGGTCCCTGCACTGCATGCACGGTATCGGGACGTAGTCCACGCGCACCACTATCTGCGGGAAATTCCTCTCCTTCTCGGCCAGCCTTATCCAGTTCTGGCCGTGGTCGGGCTGCGCCTTCGAGTACGGCGGATAGTCGTTGCCCCAGTACTCGTCCTTACAGGCCACGAAGCAGTTGTAGCACCCGACGCACCTGTCGACGTCTATTATCATCCCGTAGTGCGTCATCTAGGATCCCCCCCACTTCTCCACCTCGACCAGCGCGTGAGCGGGCGCGAAGCCGTGCGCGTTCTTGGACATGAACCTGAGCGAGGTCAGGAGGTTCACGCATCCCCCGACCTCGATGGACCCGGGATTCCCGGGCTCGCCCCTCTGCTCGTAGATAGCGGACGCCTGGTAAGCGTGGACGGACCCGGGCCTGGCCCTCTCCGAGACCCTGGCTATGCACGCCACGGCCCCCCTGTCGTTGTAGACCTTCACGAGGTCCCCATCCTTTATCCCCCTCCTCTCGGCGTCGGCCGGATTTATCCAGAGGGGCCACCAGTAGCGGCCGTCCTTGTACACGCGATGATGGGGTATCTCGTCTATCCACGGGTTCTTCTCCCCGTCGTGCTGCGAATGGAAGCTGAACCTGACGTGCGGCGTGACGAGGACGAGCGGATACCTCTTCGCAGCCGGGCTCTCCGGCCCCTCCCATGACGGTATGTAGTGCGCCACGAGCGGCCTCTCCGGGTCCTTCGGGTCGAATTTCGCGAGCGTCCTGGACTCGAACTCTATCTTTCCGGTCGGGGTGGCGAGGCCCCTCCCCAGCTCGTAGAAGGTCGCGAACGACCTGTGGGACACGTCGTCCTCGGGGACCGGCACCACGTAGTAGCCGCGCTCCCTGAATTTCTCGAACGGCATCACGTCCTTCATGTCGGACGATTCGTAGATCCTCCTGAGCCATCCCTCGACGTCCTCCCCCTCCGAATACTCCTTCTCTATCCCCAGGGCCCGCGCGAGCTCCAGGAATATGTGGAAGTCGCTCTTGGATTCCCCGAGCGGCTCTATGCACTTCTGCATGTACACTATTATCCTGTGGGCGTTCGAGTTGGATCCGTGGGGTATGGCGCCGCTCGCGCCGCCTCCGTTGTTCCACTCGGCTATGTCCTCCCTCTCCAGGTTCGTGGCGGCCGGCAGTATCAGGTCGGCGAACTTCGCCTCCCCCTCGAGCCACGGGTTCTGGACCACGAAGAACTCCAGCCTGGGGCTGCGGTATGCCTTAACCCACCTGTTCCCGTCCGGCATCGTGCCCAGGTAGGCGGAGCCGAAGCGGTAGAGCATCCTGACGGGAGCCCCGTCGGGCTTGGAGAGCGGATATATGTTGAGCTGGAACTGCTGTTCCGTCGAGCCCAGGTTGAAGCCGAAGCCCCTCCAGGATAGCTTGCCGTCGGACAGGAACGCGTCGGGCACGAGCGTCCTGAGGAGCTTCTGCTTGACCGGGTTCAGGTACACCTGCTTCGCTATCCCGGGCACGTTCATGCCGCCGTTCACGTACCCGGGGAAGTTGAACTCCTCCCAGGACGGCAGCGCGGTGTTGGTGGACCAGAAATTCACGCCGGGCTTCCCGAGCCCCTGCATGGCCTGCAGGTAGACCATCATCCGGGCCCACTCGTGGCCGTAGGGGGCGCGACAGGCCCCGCCCATCCCAGCCCTGTTCCCCGGGCCCAGCATGGTCCTCTTCCTGGCCCACTCCCTCGCGAGGGCCCTTATCTCGCGCGCGGGCACGCCCGTTATCTTCTCGGCCCACTCAGGGGTCTTCGGTATCCCGTCCTCCTTTCCCATCACGTAGTCGGACCATTTGTCGAACCCGACCGTGTGCGTCTCGACGTATCCCTTATCGTACGTCCCCTCCTTTATCCAGACGTGGGCTATCGCGGCCGCGAGCGCCGCGTCCGTCCCCGGCTTCGGGGCTATCCACTTGTCGGCGAACCGGACGGCCGTGTAGTTGCAGTACGGATCTATGACCACTATCTCCTTGCCGAGCTCCTTCAGCCAGTGCCTCACCGTGACGGAGTCGTAACCCGCGTAGGTCGAGTTGGTGGCGTCCGGGTCCGCGGACCAGAGCACTATCATGTCCGTGTTCTTCAGGGCGTCGTCCAGCAGGTCGTACTGATCGGGGAGGCCGAGCCTCCAGTAGAAGCCCCACGCGTGCTCCGCGCCCCACGACCATCCCTCCCAGCTGTCCGAGTTGTTCAGGACCTCCGTGTACCCCAGGATGCTCCAGAAGCGCGTGAACGCACTGTAGCTGGCGTTCAGGTATCCCCACATCTGATGGGAGCTCATCATCGCCGCTATCGCGGCGGGACCGTACTCGCTCCTGATCCTCCTCACCTCCTTGGCCACTATATCGGCGGCCTCCTTCCACGTTATCCTCACGTACTTCGACTTCCCCCTGTTCTCCGTCTTCCTGTCCTTCTTATCGGGGTCGAAGTCCTCCCTCTTCATCGGATAGAGGACCCTGTTGCTCGCGTAAACCCTCCTGCGCATCGATATAGTGAACTGCGTGGCGTTGGACCTGCGGGGCGGCGTGAAAACGCGGTCGCCGACCCTTATCTTCCAGGATGGAGCGTCGTCGTCGCTCAGATACAGCGGCTGGACGCGCACTATCTTCCCGTCCCTGACCGTCGCGACGACGACCCCGCCGTGATCCAGGTTGTAACATCTCCTCTCTTCCTGGCCGGCCATGTTACGGAGGCCCGCGGACCCGGATATTAATAACGATTGGCGTGCGCTGCGCGGGCTCCTTCCTTACATCATTTTATATTAAATAGAAAATGGAAGATATGGGATGGAATGGGATGGGCCGCGTCACCAGGCCCTCTCG
Organism: Nitrososphaeria archaeon; assembly: GCA_046536535.1. Classification (GTDB taxonomy): domain Archaea; phylum Thermoproteota; class Nitrososphaeria; order Conexivisphaerales; family Conexivisphaeraceae; genus Conexivisphaera. The sequence goes on along the minus strand of JAWDMO010000044.1, from coordinate 1,002 downwards.
AGGATTATGGAGCCATAGGATCCGTATGCGCCATATGCGGTCGCGAGCCCTATCTTCGCGTTCTTCTTCACCTGGCGCTCGCCGGCCTCGCCCCTGAGCTGCCTGAAGACCTCGTAGACCTCCATCAGGGCCTGCGCGTAGACCGCCTCGCCGAACGAGGTCGTGCCCCCGCTCAGGTTCACGGGGAACCTGCCGTCGCGGCCGAACTGCCTGCTCCTGATCAGCCTGTCGGTCTCCTCGCGCTCCCATCCCATGATCTGGTCTATCCAGTTTATCGTGTTGAACAGGCACGTGTCGTGGACCTCGGCCAGATCGATGTCCTCGGGCCTTATCCCGGCCTGCCTGTACGCGTCCTCTATGGGCTTCCTCCACTCGTAGAACGGCTTCCCGGCCCTCTTACCCCCGGCGGTGGCGAAGTATGTGAGCCTGGGCGACGGCTCGTTGTAGAGCGGGCCGCCCACGGCGGATGCGGCGACCTTCACGGGCTTATCGGTGAGCTTCCTGGCACTGTCCATGTCGGAGAGGAGGACAGCGCCTGCGCCGCTGCTGACCGCGGATATCATGTAGAGGTGGAGCGGATCGTCCACCACCGGCGACTCGAGGACCTCCTTGATCGTGAAGATCTTCTTGTAGCGGGCGTGTGGGTTCAGCGCGCCGTTCTTGCTCAGCTCCTCCTTGACGATGGCCATGACCTCCTTTATGTCCTCGACCGGCTTGCCCATCTCGTATGCCCTCCTCCTGGCCCACATGGCCCAGTAGGTGGGATTCACGGCCCCGACGACCTTCAGCGGATATCCTATCGCCATGTCCGTGTCCAGGTACGAGTTGAACGAGTAGTAGAAGCCCTTGGGCGAGTTGTCGTAGCCGACCACGAGCACCTTCCTGGCCTTCCCGGACTTGACCATCGAATCGGCTATCGAGAACGCGGCGGCCGCGCTCGCGCACGCGCCGGACACGTTGAATACCTGGAGGCCGTTCGACCCTATCTTGCCGGCGAGCCTG
>JAWDMO010000043.1:0-10276 GCA_046536535.1 Nitrososphaeria archaeon | reverse complement strand
CCTTCAAGGTGTCGACGTTGAGCACGAGGTCGTCTGAGGGCACCAGAAGGAGCGCCTCCGCGCGCTCATCCACCTTGGGATCCACCGCGAGCCCCTTCTCCTCGAATATCTCCGCCGCGACCCCCCGGAGGAGGGCCCTGAGCGACTCGGCATCAAGCCCGAACCGCTCGACGCAGCGGCCTGCTCGGCCACCCGGTTCGACACGAAGTCCGGCGCGGAGCCCGATTCCAGGAGCGCCGCCGCGATGAACGAGCGCTGTTCCATATTTATAGCGGCGGTCCATCCGAACGTGAGGTCTAGTGAAAGGCGATCGTCAGCAGCAACGACCAGTGGAGCATCCGCGCGCCCGCGGCCAGCCTCCTGTCGTGGTCGAGGCCGTTGAACACCAGCCTCTTGGCGAACCATCTGGTGCCTCCGCCGGCGGCGAGCGCCAGTGGAGGATGCGCGTAGCCAGTGAACTCCCGTGCGCGGATCCACGATGTCGCTTGCAGGATCGAGTCCAGCACCAGCAGAGCGAGCGCGGGCATGTTGCCGACTGCGCATTCGCATTAAATAAATTCAACGTGATATTCACATTTAACGTAATGGAGTGCCCTCGGATTCACGCGGACCTCGACGCCGCCTCGACGAACGCCCTGAAGATGTGGATCCCGTACACGTCGCCCATGGCGGAGGGCGCCTGCCACCGGTGGACCGCCCTCTCGGGATGCGGCATCAGCCCCATGACGTTGCCCTCCGGCGAGCAGAGACCGGCTATATCTGCAATCGATCCGTTCGGATTGAACGGGTAGTGGCCGTTCGCCGGGGCGCCGTCCGGCCTCGCGTACCCGTAGGCTATCAGCCCCATGGACTCCAGCTCGTCGATGCAGCCCGGATCCGAAAGTACCACCCTGCCCTCGCCGTGCGCCACGGGCAGGGGCTGGACGTCGGGGCCCGCCGCGAGGGAGCACCGGCCGGTCCTCCTGACGTGCACCCAGCGGGACTCGAAGCGCGCCGAGGAGTTCGGGGCCAGCGCCGCCCTGCATCCGCTGATCCCGGGGAGGATGCCCAGCTCGACGAGCGCCTGAAATCCGTTGCAGATGCCCAGGATGGGCCGGCCGCGCGACAGATGTTCCTCGATGGCCCCGTGAAGGGACGTCCTGAGCTTCGCCGCCAGTATGGCGCCCGCCCTCACCCTATCCGCGTACGAGAATCCGCCGGGTATGACGAGCCCCGCGAATTCCGATAGATCGAGCGTCCCCGATTCCAGGTCCGAGATGCGGACCGCGACGGCTTCGCCCCCCGCCTCCCTCAACGCCCTCTCCGTCTCGCGATCGCAGTTCGTGCCCGGGCCCCTCAGCACGGCTATCCTCGTCGCCCTCGCAATCACCAAGGTCCACGCCTCCAGGCCGACTCCAGGTCGCTGAGGCGCAGCTCCAGGTCCCTGCGCCCCCTGATGACGAGCGCGTCCTCGTCCGTCACGGCGCCGATCCGCGCGAACGCGCAGCCTGTGGATTCCATCAGGCGCTCCAGATCGCGTTCGGCCCCCCCGCGGGCCTCTACCAGGAACCTCCCGTTGCTCTCCGAGAACATTAGGTGGCGGTCCGCGAGCGCGCCGTCCGAGGGCGCCCTGCGCAGATCCAGCTCCAACCCCAGGCGACCAGAGATGGCCATCTCCGCCGCGGCCACCGCGAGGCCGCCTTCCGATGCGTCGTGCGCGGCGGCCAGCAGGCCCTCGTCCACGGCGCGGATCACGCACTCCATAGCGCGCCTCGACTCCTCCGGCCTCACCCTGGGGACGACGCCGCCGCGGATCCCCATGAGCTCGAAGTACTCGGATCCGCCCATCTCGGCCCTTGTGACGCCCACCGCGTACACGGGATCGCCGGGCGCCTTGAGTGCTGAGGTGACGGCGCGCCTCACGTCCGGGATCACGCCCACGGCGGTTATCAGCAAGGTGGGGAGCACGGGCCCGAGGGCCGACTCATTGTACAGGCTGTCCTTCCCCGACACGAATGGCGTTCCGAACGCCGATGCGAAGTCGCGACAAGCCCTCAGGGACTCCAGGAGGGACCACATGGACTCCGGCCTCTCCGGGCTCCCCCACGCGAAGTTGTCCAGGAGGGACCACCTCCTCCCGCCGACCGCTGCGTTGTTCCGCAGCGCCTCGTCGATGCTGGACGCGGCCATCCAGTACGGGTTGACCCTGGAGTACCTCGGCTTCAGCCCCACGGATATCACTATGCCCTCCCATCCGTCGTCCAGCGGCTTCACAACCGCTCCGTCGTTGTGGCCGCCGTTTGGATCCTCCACTGGGTACACCGCCGTGTTCCCCATGACCCCGGTGTCGTAGGTCCTGATCACGCCCTCCCTGCTCGAAATGTTCAGCGAAGCCAGCAGGCGGAGCAGCACGTCGCCGGGGTCCGGCGGGTCGTCCAGCGGCGGATCCACCTCCGCCGGGAGCCCCTGTGGGGAGGCGATTCTGGTCACCTTGGGGGGGTTGAATAGGAACTCCATATCCAGATCCACGACCGGCTCGCCGCGGAAGCGCGCGACGAACTTCCGGGAATCCGTGAGTTTTCCAATCGCGGCCGCCTCGAGGCCCTCGGCCCTGGCGATCCCGAGGAGGCGGTCGACGTCGCGGGGACGCGCGGACAGGAGCATGCGCTCCTGCGACTCGGAGATCAGTATCTCCCAGGGCTCCATATCCTCCCGGAGGGGCACGGAGTCGAGCGAGATGTCGCAGCCGCCGCGTGCATCGTGCGCCAGCTCGGCCGCCGCGACCGTGAGACCCCCTCCTCCGAGATCCGTCACGCCGGAGGCCACGTGCGCATCCCCGACGGCCGTTATGAACCTGATCAGCCCCTCCTCGACGAGGGGATCCGGTATCTGGACGGCCGGCCTGAGGCCCCTGAGGTCCTCCGAGAGCGCGGATGAGGCGAACGTCGCGCCGGCTATGCCGTCCCGTCCCGTCCTGTTCCCCACGAGCACGAGGACGTCGCCGGGGCGCGGATCCTTCGCGTATCCTCCGGGGGGAACGACGCCGACGCATCCCGCGTACACGAGCGGACTTCCCAGATATCCATCGTCGAAGACGATCGCGCCCGCGAGGGTCGGCACTCCCACGTTGTTCCCGTAATGTCCTATCCCGGAGATGACGCCGCTCATCACGCGGCGGGGGCTGAGGGCCCCGGGGAGCCCGGGCGAGTCGGGTGGCCCGAAGCACAGTGCGTCGATCAGCGCCACGGGCTTCGCCCAGACGGCCAGCACGTCCCTTATCACGCCCCCGACGCCCGTGGCCGCGCCGCCGAACGGCTCCACGGCCGACGGATGGTTGTGCGTCTCGACCTTGACGGCTATCCCGTGGCCGCGCGCCAGCTCCACGATCCCCGCGTTGTCCCTCAGCGACGAGATCACCCAGGGGGCCACGGAGACGGATCCTATGAACGCGGAGAGCGGATCGTCCACGAGCACGTCGCCGCGCGGATCCACTATCCTCCCCCTGAACGTCCTGTGCCTGCAGTGCTCCGACCACAGCTGCGCAATCGTTCGGAGCTCGGCATCGCTCGGGTCACGGCCGAGCGCGGCGAAGTAGCCCGCCACGGCCTCGGCATCCTCCGCGCTCATTCCGATTTCCGCGGCATGTCCTCCGATCGGCTTCATCATCCGAGGACCTCCACATGATACGAATCCCTGACAGGGTTGGCGAGCAGCGCCTCGCACATGTCCGTGGCCACGGACATGGCCTCCTCCGCGCCGGGCGCATCCACTGATATCTCGTAGATCCTCCCGGCCCTCGCCGACGATACGGGGAATCCCATGCCGGAGAGCGCGTCGGAGACCGTGCGGCCCTCGGGATCCACGAGCCCCTCCCTGAGCCAGACCTCAATTCTCACCGTGTAACGCGCCATATGATATTCCCCCCTCAGCGGCCGACGCGACGGCGGCGGCCTGATCCCTCGCCGCGCGCAGCGACGGGGAACATGCGACCGCCAGCCCCATCCTCCTCCCGGGGTACGCGGTCGGCTTCCCGAAGAACCAGAGGTCGCCCCTGATGCGGCTCCTCATGATCGCCGAGTACGCGGCGTTCGGGCTCCAGGAGGTTACCGGTGAACCCGGGGCCACGTCGTTCGGCGCCAGGATCACCCTGGCGGCGCAGAACGCGCCGGGATCCGCTATCCGCGGCGCCGGCACGGCCAGCCCCATCGTTGCCTTGAGGTGCAGCGAGCCCTCGTCCTCCGTGAGCGCCCACCTGGTGACCATCCCCGTGTCGTGCGGCCTGTTCGCGAATTCGCTCGTGTAGATCCTTCCGCCGATCACGAACTGTTCGACCGCGTACAGCCCCAGGCCCCCCAGCGCATCCGCGATCCTCACCGCGTGTTCGGCGCCCTCCCTCTCCAGCTCGGCCGGGACCCCCGACGGGATCCAGCTCTCAACGTACACCGCCCCCGGCCTGCTGTGGCCTACGGCCGGGAGGACCGTCGTCGCGATCCTCCCGTCCTCGTCGAAATGCCTCAACACAAGCTGTGTGAGCTCGATACCCTCAGTCCTCAGCTCCGGGATGTATCTCTCGACGATGACCTCATCCCCCCTCCCCCTGGCGTGCCTCACGGCGTGCCCGTATGCGGTGTCCAGCTCCCCCTCGTCCTCTACCACCGATGTACCGTGCCCGCTCGACGTCATCACGGGTTTTACTATGACGGGAAGGCCGAGCTCCTCCGCGGCGGCGCGCACCGCCTCCGGTGACCCCGCGTATCTCCAGTCGACGGCCGGCACCCCGAGCCCGCTGATCAGGAGTTTGCTCGCCAGCCTGTCCATGCCGACCAGGGGGCCGTACGGGGTCGAGACCACGTTGTAGCCCCTCCTGGTCGCCATCTCGAATACGCGGGCCGTGTCCACCGCCTCGACCTCCAGGAACACCGCATGCCTCACCGCGCGCGGATCGCGCACGAACCCGGATATCGCCGCATCCAGGGCATCGCCATCCATCATGTCGACGATCGCGTACGCATCGGCGCTGTCCTGGGCCGGGAATCCCTGATATCTGTCGATCGCCGCCGTGAGGACGCCCGCGCTCCTCCCACCGAGGGACCTCCTCGCTGCCGTGAGGACGAGATCACCCAGTTCCCCGCCGCCGACGCTCACATAGACGAACGGATTCCCGGGATCCACGCGATCTAGCGGCTCCAGGCGGGATTCGAGATCCCGGGCGTACGAGATGGCATCGTCGATTACGGACTTCCTGGGTTCGATGCCCCTCACAGGGCCGTCACCTCCCTCATGATATCGTCAGCCGGATCCACGAGGCCCCGGCCCGGGATCCAGTCCAGCCTCCTCCCCAGTATACCCCTCTCTGCCCTGTAGCGATAGAGCGCCCTCACCCTTTCCGCGGTCCTCACGGCCCTGGATATCATGTCAGCGGATGCTATATCGTTCCTGTGCATGAGGCGCCAGCCATCCGCGAGCGATACGGCCCCGGCGCAGCGATTGGCGCGGGCGGATGCCCCCGGCGGATCCGCGCCGGTCGCCAGGATCTCCGCCGCCCTCGAGCCGCGCGTGACCACCGATCCACCTTCCTCGTGGACGGACCCCCAGTAGATCCTGCATCCCTCCCTCGAGAGCGCCTCCCGGTCCACGGACACCGGATGTCCCGCCGCCAGATCGCGGTATTCCGGATATCCCCTGGGGGCCAGCGCCTCGACCACGGTCGCATCGTCCGAGAACTCCATCCTGAGGCCATCGAGCCTCCCCTCGATCGCCGACTCGAGGAGATCCACGGGATCCGTCACCATCGACGCCATCGCATTCACCCCCTCCGGGTCCCCCAGCCTCGCGTACATCTCTATCAGGGTGGGCCCCTCGACCTCCGTCAGCATCATCTGGCCGGCGACGAATCCCACGTACCTGAGGCCGGTCTCCGCCTCGATCGCCTTCACCATCGACGTCACTATCTCGACGCTCCTGTCGTACTCCGCGCCGGTGAGGAACGGGAGAAGGCGTCCGGAGGAATAGCTGCCCATCCCCCCGGTCTCCGGGCCCATCCCGAAGTCGAACGCGTGCTTGTTGTCCTGGACCGGCGGGAAGCAGCGCACGGAGTGTCCGTCCGATATGCATTGAACCGTGTACTCGGGCCCCCACACCTTCTCCTCCACGAGTATCCTCTCCCCCAGGTCTCCGTAGCCGGCGACGTACCCGTCCAGCCACTCGGCGTGTTTGACCTTGAATGCCGCCTTCTCCCCGTGCAGGTACGCCTGTCTGTCCTCGATCACCTTGACGCCCTTTCCCCCCGCCTGCCTCGCGGGCTTGAGCACCACGTTCTGGGTCCACGTGGGCGCATCGGGCTGCGCCTCGATGTCGGCGATCGCATCCGCATAGCTCCTGTAAGCCCTGAAGAGGAGCCTCCCGGGGATCCCGTGCGACCACTGGATTCTGCGCATGGCCGCCTTGGACATTTCCAGGACGGCGAGCTCCTTCCTGGCCCCCACCACTGCTATCCCGAGGCGATCCAGCTCATCCGCGACCCCCCTGAAGAGCGGCTCCTCGGGCCCCACGACCGCCAGTTCTATTCTCCACGATCTCGCGAGCCGGGCGACCGCCTCGACGTCGGTGGTGTCGGCGATCGCGTATTCTCCTCCCGTCCGCTCGACCGCGGACCTTATCCCCGGGTTCGCGTTCTCCGATATCCAGAAGATCCTGACATCCCTGGAGCTCGATGCGAGCGCCTCAGCTATGGCGTTCTCCCTCGACCCCCCGCCGATCCCCATGATCGTGAGCTTCATGGACGATCCCTCCAGCACATGGTGCAGAAGCCGTCGGCCCCCAGCGCGGCGCGGAGCCCATCGGAGCTCAGGAAGCGAATGCTATCTGCCCCCACTACGGCGGCTATCTCGTCCTCCGATAGATTCGAGGATATCAGCTCGTCCCTCGGGGGAACGCGGCGGAGCGGACAGTCCCCGGTCAGCTGCGGACTCCCTATCCTCACGTGTATCATCCTCGCGCCCTTCCTCCTCATGTTCCAGACGACGTTCCTGAGGGTGGTACCCCGGACTACGCTGTCGTCCACGAGCACCACATCCCTTCCGTCCACGGACGATCCTATCACGTTCAGCTTCAGCTGGACCCCGGCGATCCTGTCGAGCGCCGACTGCAGCCCGGCGGTCCTCACCCTGCCCACGCTCGAGACGAATCCGAGGGCCATCGGAATCCCGGACCTCCTCGAGTAGCCCGCGGCCACCGGGAGGGAGGTCTCCGGTATGCCCACGACGACGTCCGCGTCCGCGGGCGCCTCCTCGGCGAGCAGTTCGCCGATTCTCTCCCTGACGGCGTAGACGCTCATCCCGTCCATCACCGAGTCATGTCTGGCGTTGTACACGTACTCGAACGAGCAGCGCGAGCCGTCGCGGGGGATGGCCGTGGCCCTCTCGACCGCCAGGGGGTCCATCACTAGGACCTCCCCGGGGCGGATGGGGCCCACGTGTTCGAAACCCATCACCTCGAGCGCCGCTGACTCGGACGCGACGGCGCCCATGTCGAACCCCATTGATCCCACCTCGAGCGGAAGCGATCCCCCCGGATCCCTTGCCGCCGCCAGTATCCCGCCCCTGGAGAGCGCGACGAACGAGTAATGGCCGCCGGTGCGGCCCACGACGTCCGCGATCGCGGATGCCGGATCGCGGGATGACATGGCCACCTCGACCGCCGCCGCGAACTCGGGCCATCCGACGTCCGGCACGCCGTCGCCGGCCAGCGCCACGCCGCCCACGTCGAACCACGAGTCATCGCCCGATACGACTGCGCCTATCCCGGCGTGTCCCGGGAGCCCGTCCGCGGGATCATCCGCATCCCCGGCGGGAGCGCGCCGGATCTCCGATCCATCGAGGACGGCCATCGCGCCCCCCGAGTACCCACGATGACGCAGGGCCATGAGGCCGTAGCGGAGGAACGGTGACGCCTTCCACCTCTCCCTCCCCTGGCCGAACGCGCAAACGCCGACGATACCGCCCAACTAACCCATCGCCTCCGTTATCCTCCCCCCGACGCCCGGGGTCCTGAGGGCTGCCTCCGCCAGCGCCGAGGCGCGCCCGGTGGGATAGCGCCCTGTGATGCACGCCATGCACGAGTCACGTCCCACGACCTCCGCGAAATCGTCGAGGTCCTGATAATTGACGCTATCAGCGCCTATCTCCCGCGCGACCTCCTCCGGGCCGCGGTTGAACCCGACGAGCTCGCCGTAGGTGGCCATGTCGATGCCGTAGAAACACGGGTGGGAGATCCTCGGGAACGTCGAGAACACGTGGACCTCCGCGGCTCCGGCCGCCCTCAGCGCGGAGACCAGGTGCCTGAGGGTGTCGCCCCTCACTATGCTGTCGTCCATCAGCGCTATCCTCCTGCCGGCCGCCGCCCTCGATATATTATATTTCCTGGATATAAGCTCCGGCCTCTCGGTCCCCCTCGACATGAACGCCCTGGACCTGACGAACCTGTGCTTGAAGACGAGCGGCTCCATGGGCTTCCCGGAGGCCTCGTGAAATCCATATGCAGCGTCGACGGCCGTCTCGGGCACCGGCGATACGCAATCCACGCGGGCCGCGATCCCCGGATGGCGGCGCGCGAGCCTCCTCCCCAGTTCCCTTCTGACCTCGTAGACGTACCTGCCCCCCAGGATCGAGTCCGGCCTGGCGAAGTACGCGTACTCGAACGAGCACAGGCGCTCGGGGCGCGCCGATGCGTATCTCGTGCGGGTCGTCCTCCCATCCCTGACGACGACGAGCTCCCCCGGGGCCACGGGCCCGCTGAGCTCCGCGCCGACCATATCCAGCGCGACGGTCTCGGACGCGATGACGACGCCGGAGCTGAGCTCCCCGATGAATAGCGGCTTTATCCCGTTCGGATCCCTCGCCGCGAAGAGCGTCCCATCGTCCATCAGCCCGACGATCGAGTATGCCCCGTCCACCGTGGACGACACGCGCGCCATCGCGTCCCCGAGGCCTCCGGAGCCCATTCCAATCAGGAACTCAAGCGCGATCACCTCGGCATCCGATCCCGTCCTCACGTGGATCCCCGAGGCCTCCAGAGCCCTTCTGAGCTCCAGCGCGTTCGCCACGTTGCCGTTATACGCGAGCGCGAGCCTCATCCCGGATTCCCCGACCACGACGGGCTGCGCATCTTCCAGGAGGTCGGCGTCGGAGCTGCCGCCCGAAGTCGCGTACCTGACGTGGCCTATCCCGAGATCGCCGTCGATGATTCCCGGGTCCGGCGGCCGCGCGTCGGGCAGCGGCCCCAGGTCGACGAGCCTCCTTATGTCGCCCCCGCGCAGCGCGGCGAACCCGTGGGACTGCTGTCCCCTGTGGTTGAGGCTGAGGAGCGACCAGTAGAGGTCGCGAATTGCGCCGCCCCCGCGCCTATAGACTCCCGCCACCCCGCAGCTCTCCCCTGGCAAGCCCCATCACCTCGTCGAGCCCCATGAGCCCCAGATCCTCCACGCGCGCGATCCCGGCCACGACCTTGTACGCCCCGATGACCCTCCTCGCCACCTGATCCACGACCACCCCGGGCAGCCTGCACTTGATGCAGCCGGTCTCCCTGAGATAAGCCCTCAGGAATTCCTTGTCCAGGCAGTGATCCTCCTGCGGCATCCCCGGTTCGTAGTACTTGGATGGCCATATGCGGGCGGAATCGTGCGTGGGCGGCTCATCTATCTGGATCAGCCCATTCCGCGTCCTGCCGAACTCGAACTTCGCGTCGGCGAGCATTAGCCCCCTGGAGGAGGCGACGCCGCGGTAGAACTCGTAGAGCCTGAGGCTGGCCTCCTCCAGCTCCCTCCATTCATCCTGCGTCAGGAGCCCCGAGGATATCGCCTCCCGGGCGCTTATCTCCTCATCGTGCCCCACCTGGCTCTTCGTGGTCGGCGTCAACACGGGCTCGGGCAGTTCATCCGCCATCCTGAGGCCGGGCGGCAGCTCGACGCCCGATACCGTCGTTTCCCCCCTCGAGTAGGCGCGCCACGCCGAGCCGTACAGATACCCCCTGACCACGAACTCCAGATCTATCCTCGAGGCCTTGACGACCTCCATTGAGCGCTCGTCCACCCTCCTCAGGAGATGGTTCGGATACACGCTCCCGCTCATTCCGAGGAGAAGGACGGACATCTCGTTAAGCCCGATCCCCGTCCCGGGTATCGGATCCGCGAGCACCTCGTCGAACGCCGATACCCTATCTGAGAACACCATCAAAAGGCGATCCCCGAGGTCGTAGACGTCCTTCACCTTGCCCCTCCACGACGGTGACCTCCCTTCCA
>JAWDMO010000042.1:0-10533 GCA_046536535.1 Nitrososphaeria archaeon | reverse complement strand
CGTCGATCCCACCGGAGACGAATATCCTGACGTCCTTTCCTCCCCTGATGTTCAGCTCCCATCTGACCTCCTCTATTATCTTCCTCCACTCGCCCCTGCGGCTCGATGGCGTGTCGAGCCGCACACCGTAGAGCCTTTCGCCGAGCGTCTCGAGCGCCATCACGGATTCGGTCTTCTCATCGAAGAGCGTGTCGACGAGGGCTATCCTGGGGGCATCGGGGGGCAGTGATCTATCGAACGCCATCCACGCCTCCCTCTGATCGTCGAAGCACAGTATGAAACTGTGGGGCATCGTACCCGACGCCCTCATCCCCAGCATGTTCGACGCAACGGTGTTCGAGAAGCCGTCGAAGCCGGCCATATAGGCGCAGCGCTCTATCAGTGGAGCGAGCGCGGGGTGTGCCCTCCTGGTGCCGAAGCTCAGGAGGACCTTGTCCTTACCCGCCAGCAGCCGGAGCCTTGCCGCCTTCGTCGCCACGCCGGATGCCGAGCAGAGGAATCCCAGTATCGCTGTCTCGTACCTGGCGAAGTCGGCGTACCTGCCCCTGATTCTCATGACCGGCTCGTATGCCGCGGTCCTGCTCGCCGTCTGAAAGACCTCGCCCTCCTCCATCGCCCAGACGTCTACCGGCAAGCCCTCCAGGAGCTTTGCGACCTCGTATATTCCAGCGACGACGCCCCACTCGTCTTGGTACGGCAGCTTCCTGGTGTACACCTCGACCGTCACGAGCGGGTTCTTCCCCGAGTCCTTCAGCGCCCTCTCCACGTTTAGAAAGTAGTAATCCGTGACCTCGCCGTCCTTTATCTCATCCTCCTTCGATATCCAGAAGATCCTATCCGCGAGATCCCTCATGCCATCCGCGTGATCGGTCGGATATATTTATACCTTGACGGATTCGGTTGTCCGCCCCGGATGCCCGCGCGGGCCTCAGCTTATGTAGTCCATGTGCCCTGGGCGCGTTTCGTGAGATGCATCCGCTCTCTTCGACATCTCCTCCATCATAGCCCTGATCGCCTTCTCCGCCTCCGCGGCGAGTGCGTCGAGCCTTGAGTAGTCTACCTCTATGCCGGATAGCCTAGCGAGGGCCTTCAGAACCTCCTTGGCGCCCAATGCGTCCACATAGTAGCCGGCGGTCTCCCCCAGCAGGCAGATGCCGTCCATATCCCTTATCGGGGCCATCGCGAATATCAGCCCGTTCATGCCGTTTATCTCCCCGCCGTCCATGACCTTGACGCCGGCCAGCTTGAGCCTCTCCAGGAGCTCCGGCCTCGTGGCCGTGCCGTGCACCGCCCTCTCAGTGGGCTCCTTCCCCAATATGTACGCTGCCAGAGAATATACCTCGTTGACCCCGGCATCCTTCGCCATCTCCAGCACGTCACTGGTCAGCTCGTAGCTGGCCTCGCCGCTTTCCGGCTGTGACGGCCCTGTGAACAGCAGCGCCGACTTGGAGCCATGCTCGGCGTGATACAGCTGAAAACGCGGCATGTAAGCGACTCCGTCGCTCTGTATGTAGATTTGCGGGGGGAATGCCGCGCTGTAAATCTCGGCCACGAGGTCCGCGCGCAGCTCCGCTATCAGATGATCGACCGCCAGCTTCCCGACCTGTCCGGCGCCCGGAACCGCCCCTATCAGAAGATCCGCCCTCGGTATCCTCCTAGAGAACGATTTCACTGTGGTGCGCACGCAGCGCAGTAGTGCATTCCCGTTAATAAATGAAGGGGACTTCCCGACGTTGGTTAGATAATGCCATATTGGCGAGCCGCCCCCGCCGGCCCCCATACGTATGTACTAAATCCAATACAAGTAACTGGGGAGGATTGTCCGTACCCTCTGCGTCTTCAAGCGGAGCGAACTACCCGCCCTCGCGGACGGGGCTTCCGCGCCCTTAACCCAAATGAGATAAAATATCCATCGAGGAGAAGGCGCGCACGATCTACCTCCAATTGTCGAGGTTCCCCCTTCCTTTCGGGTTAATACTTTGGTGTACTGGCAGCCGTGCTATAAGCTATTATTAACATAGTAGAACTTATTCGCTCCACCCCTTAATACTGTGTATTTCCTAGTTATACAAACCAGCTTCACCAAATAACTCTAGGAAGATATGACGCGGCCTCTTCCTGGGTCAGGAACGTGCCATCGCGGAGGCTGAACCCAATGCTTATCCATGGAAGGATGGATGAGTTCGGCAGAGATGTGAGAAGCATGTGCCATTCGGGCCCGGGTAGCTCATTGAGTCAAGTCCCGGGTTCCTCCAGGAGCCCGACCAGATCGCCGAACGCAAATTCCAAGAGTTCCTGGGGGGTGGTGCGCCCGAACGCCGTGATGACCGCGTTGCGGGTCACGCCCACTGTGAGGCCTTCCCTAGATGGAAGAGTCACCACTACGTACCATATCTTGCCGTGCCCCAGGTAATCCTGGTATAGCGCCGAATTCCTGAGCGATTCCCCGTAGAGCGCCAGCACGTCGACGTTCGGCAGGTCCACCTGGTCGAAATATATCACGCTGGCTCCATCCATGGATGCCTCGAAGTACTCCCTGAACTTATCATGTGAGAGGCGGGCCTCCACGATCCCCCCGGGACCGCCGTATATTATGCGGGAGAGGTCCGACGCTATCTCGTTCGCGAACCTCTTCTTGGCCATCACGAGGAGCAGCTGGTCGCCGCCCTCCAGCCTCATATGGAACGGAACCTCCAGCGTCCTCACGGTCTTCATAACCTCGTCGCGTTTCCTGAAGACGAGCGGCCTGTCCTTCAGCGCGACGGCCGAGAGGAAGCCGGAGCTGTATTCGACGTCCCTGAGCTCCTCCACGAGCACCTGCCCAGTGCCCACGTCCTCGCGCTCCAACCTGAAGTCCTTGAGCTTGGGCACCATGACCTCCGGTTTCACCGGGACCCTGAGCCTGAACAACTTGGCGGCTAGAGCCATTAAGCGATTACGTGAGGGGTTATTATTAAGCTGAACTGGCGTCCTCCTCATCGCCGATGACGGCGGCTCTTCATCCAGCGGCGCGAGTTATAGTAAATCAGTAGCGGGGTTTCCGCCGCTTATCCGGCGCCGGCATGTCCAAATGATATTGTGCATATGAAAAATAATTGCTTAAATATTAAACTAACGTTATTATATATTTTATATCAGCGGCGCCCCGGCCTGAATGGCTCCAGATCCGGGTCCCTAGAACCATCGGCTATTTCGCGCGCAGCCCTGGATGCGACGGCCGACCCGACGCTGAATCCATAGTTGCCGAAGCCGTACGCATAGTAGAGGTTCTCGTACTTCTGGCTCCAGCCGACTATCGGGAGTCCATCCATGGTGTAGTCCAAGTACGCGCCCCACTGCCTCAGGGCATTCATGTAGGAGAAGCTGGGGAATAGCTTCACGGTCACCGTGGCGAGCCTCTCCATAACCTTCATGCTCTCATCCACGCTGTAGCCCGGGTTGTCGTAGCCCATATCGTACACGGACGCCACGAACTCGTTCCTGAGGGTCTGGGTGAACCTGTATCCCTTGCTCTCCACGGTTATCACCGGCCTGAACTGATACTTGTAGGGCTCGGTGACGACAGCGCCGGCGGCCGCCACCCTTATCGGGGGAACCCTATCGCCCAGGGCAGCCGCCAGCTTTTCGCTCTTGGCGGCGCCCGCCACCACGTACGCATCGGCCTCCACCCTCTGCGTCCCGTTGACGAGCGCGGCGCCTATCCTGGAGCCCGATGCGTCGAACCCCGTCACCTCCCTGTCCCTGTAGACGATTCCCCCCTTGGCCCTCAGCATCATTATCCTGCTGCTCACCAGCGGGAAGTACATCAGCTTGAAGTCATCGAACGTCACGAATGCGTCCAGGAACGCCCCGTCGTCCAGCCACGGCAGGAACTCCTCCTTCACGTCTTTAGGGCTCATTTCCTTCGCGTTGGCCCCGGCCGCCTTCCAGTATCCGAAGTATCTGGAGAGCTTGGCGCGATCCGCCTCCGTGAACGCCACCGACACGTTGGGGACCTGCTCCCCCATGACGCCGTTCGGCATCTTGAACTCCTCCTTCAGCTTCCTGTCCATGTCCTTGGCTATCCCTATCCCCTCGAGGGCGAGCTTCACCAGCCTCGGATCGCGCTGCTGCACGCTCGAGACACCTATCGATCTGCCGGTCGCCCCAGACTCCGGATAGACCGCCTCAAAGACATTCACCTCGACGCCCATGTCCGACAGCGCCTGCCCGATCCCGACTCCTATTGTACCGGCCCCTATGACAGCGACCTTCATTTTATCACACCTCCTCCAGGCTGGGCTTTACGAAGACGCCCAGCGGGACCGGCTGGAGCGGCGATCTGACCCTGTAGTTCACTTCGTCGAAACTGATGTCCACATCCATCTTCTTCATCTCGCCGGCGAATATCCTCTGGACCAGCGACGTGCATCCCCTTCCCTGGCAGAATCCAGTGGTCGCCAGCGCCAGGCGCCTGTAATTATTGATCTCAAGCGCCTCGGGTCCGAACATCCTGACCGCCATCTGCACGGCCCTCACGAGATCCTCCTGCGTCCTGTCCATACATCTGCATACGATCGCCGGCTGCTCCTTCTCACCTGCGCCGTCCATCAGGCCTTCACCTCCACTCCCTTCACCTGGAATGCAATTGACTGCGGAACCAAGACGTTCACCATAACTGTGCCGAACTTCGGGCTCTTTATGACCGAGAAGACCTCCGCCTCGCCCAGCCGCTTTCCCGCCCTGTCGAGTATAGCTACCATGTCGCCCTTCTTGGGTATGGGGACCAGTTCGTAGGGTATCATGACCAGTGAGTAGTCCTCGTACCCGGGCCTCTTGAGGCTCTTCCTCCCGAAGTGGTAGTTCACGATGTTTATCGCGAGCCCAGGGCACGCCTGCGCGCAGAGCGTACATCCCGTGCAGGCCTCCCAGTTCAGCTTTGGTCTGTCTATCATAGTCTTCATCGTTATGGCTCCCGTCGGGCACACGTCCCTGCAGGGAGTGCACGGTATATCCTCAAGGCAATCTATTATCGGGACGGCTACCTTCTCCAGGATTTCGGGTGGGGGCAGTCTGCCCTCCCTGCGGAGGACCTCGAGAGTCACTATGCCGGCCTCAAGCCCCTGGGAACCCTCAACCTCGGCCATCTCACGCCGCCTCCTGGATCAGCACCTTGCTGATCCCCTCCTTTATCCTCCGGTAGTCGGGACTCTCCCTGAAGAGGTCAAGCCACTCGATGGCCTTCCTCCGTTCCTCGGCCATGGAATCTGTGCCCCTGCCAGCGCTCATGGCCGCGGATATCCCCGCTATCCTGCCCTCCATCATCGCGGTGGATGCCTCCTCTATGCCGCTGGCGTCGCCCGCGACGTAGACGCCCTTGACGCTCGTCTCGAGATATTTCGTGCGGTATGGCACGTAGCCGCCCAGCTCCGGCACAAATTTAATCTTGGAGCCCATCTTGCTCAGCAGCTCGCTGCTGGGGGAAAGTCCGACTGCCATCCATATGCCGTCTACCTTTATCTCCTCCTCGCTGCCCTCGATCGGCCTGAACGCCCTGTCCATCCCGTATATCACGGCAGATTCCACGGCATCCTTGCCGTACGCTCCCTTTATAGTGTAGCCCATTAGCATGGGTATCTGCATCCTCCTGATCTTCGCCGCGTGTACTATGTACGCCGCGGTCTTCGGCAGTATGTCTATCACGGCCTTCACGTTTATTCCGGCCTGCTTGGCCTGATACGCGACTATGACGCCGACGTTCCCCGCTCCGATGATCATCACATCGTCGGCCGGCCGTATGCCGAATACGTTCATCAGGGTCTGCGCCGATCCCGCGCCCATTATCCCCGGCAGGTCGTTCCCCGGGAACGCGAGCGTCCTCTCCATGGCGCCCGCCGCGATGAGGAACTTGCCGGCCCTGATCGTCAGGACCTTGTACTTGCCCACGCCGTCCGCCCTAGCGGCCACGAGCACGCCCTCCGGCGGATAATATCCGATGACCTGCGTCATCGGATAGAGCTCTATGTTCGGATAGTCCTTTATCCGTGATACAAGGTCCTTCGCTATGTCGATGCCACGCGTGCCGGCGAAGCTCTCCTTGGTGCCGAAGAACTTATGCGTCTGCTTTATCAGCTGCCCGCCCGGGTACGGCGACTGATCGAGAACCGCTATCCGCATACCCGAGGGCGCAGCCGACAGCGCCGCCGACAGGCCGGCGGGACCCGCTCCGACTATCACGAAGTCATATGATAGATCCTGCTTCTCCACCTTTAACTCGTACCTAGGCGTGGGGTAATCCGAGATGTGGGGCTCCTCCGATTCGACGATCATTCCATCGTCCACCGGCAATATACAGGTCCTGACATGTGGAACGCCATCGACGCGCATCATGCACTGGGAGCATTTGCCGATCATACAGAACGGCCCCCTGGGCCTGTGCAGGTAACTGCTCCTCGTGAACGCGACCACGCCCGCCGCGTAGAGGGCCGCGGCCACCGTCTCGTTTGGATACGCGACTACCTGTTTGCCATCGTAGTTCAGCTTGACTGGATTCCTCCTCTCCCAAGATAGAATGGGATGTTCCGGGATCCTTCTATCCTGCATGGACTGACCGGCATCCCGCGGGAGTGTATGTTAAAAAGGATTTAACCGGAGGGCCGCATCTCTCAATATATATACGCGAAAGGAAAAATCTAACGGCGTCTATGCCTATTCATGAACCTCTCCAGTCCGTCCAGCCCCCGCTCTATAGTCTCCATGCTGGCGGCGAGCGAGATCCTGACGTGGCCCTCTCCTCCTCTCCCGAACGCGGAGCCGGGGACCACTGCGACCCTCTCCTCCTCTATCAGGGCCCTGGCGAGGTCCGCGGAACTCATACCGGAGTCGATCCGGGGAAATATGTAGAATGCTCCCTTGGGCCTTATGACGTTTATCCCTTCAATGGAGGAGAGCCTCGAGTACGCACGGTCGAGCCTCCTCCCGACCTCGGCAACGTAGCCGATTGTGAAATCCTGCGGACCCCTGATGGCCTCGATCGCAGCTGCCTGCGCTATGGAGCTGGGGCATACCGCGTCGTACATCTGGAACTTTATGGCCGCCTCGACGACTTCCTCCGGGGCCACCATGTAGCCGAGCCTCCAGCCGGTCATGGCGTACGTCTTGGAGAACGAATTGACTATTATCGTCCTCCTCCGCACATCGTCATCGAACGATGACATGCTGATGAACCCGCCACCGTATACGAATTTCTCGTATACCTCGTCCGATATTATCCATAGATCGCGCTCCTCCGCGAACGATATTACCTCCTCGAGGACGCGCCTGTCATACACGGCGCCCGTTGGATTGCCCGGGCTGTTGATCACGACAGCGCGCGTCCTCCCGTCGGCCGCGGATCTCAGCGCATCGACTGTCGGCGCGAAGCCATCGTCGGCGCGGGTCTCAACCTCAACGGTCCTTATGCCAAGGAGGGATGCGGAGCCGGCGTATCCGACGAACGCCGGCGATGGTATCAGCAGCGAATCGCCTTCGTCCGCGATCGCTGCGAGCGCCTCCAGTATGGACTGGGTACCGCCCTGTGTGATCAGGACCTCATCGGGGGACACATGGGCCCCGTAGTCGACGCGGTATCTCTCGGCTATCGCGCGCCTGAGCTCCGGCAGGCCGGCGTTGGGCGTGTAATGCGTGAAGCCGCCGTCGAGCGCCCGGCGCGCCGCCGCCCGGACATTCTCCGGGGTAGCTACATCCGGCTCCCCGAGCGTCAGGTTGACGACGTCAGGGTACCTGCCGGCGATATCGAACAGCTCCCTGACCCCGGACGGCCTTATCGATGAAAGCCTCCTCGATACCTTCATCGTCACGCCCCGGCTGCGTGCTGATAGAAGCCCTCCCCGGACTTCACGCCGAGCTTTCCCCGTCCAACCATGTCGATTATGAGCGGATCCGGCTCGTATTCCCGAGATCCTAGGATATCCTCCAGCCTCCTGAGCGCCGCGGCTATGGCATCGAGTCCATACGAATCTGCGTACTCGAATATTCCCCTAGGATAGTTCAGGCCCAGCCGGACGGCCTTGTCTATGTCGTCCCTGCTCGCTATGCCGTCCCTGAGCAGGTACGCGGCCTCGTTCACGGCCGGTGCTATCAGGAGCACCGGATCCACCCTGCCGGCAAGCGACGCGTCGAGCTGGGGCTTCCTGAACTTGGAGCCGGGGTGTGGATAGAAGCCCTCCCCGGACTTCACGCCGAGCTTTCCAGCCGCGCGCGATCTCCCATAGAGTTCGCAGGGGGTCATTGTGAAGCCGCGCGATCTCATCGCCTGAATTATATCATCGAGGACATCTATTCCTATATAATCGGAGAGCTCGAACGCGCCCATGGGCATCCCCAGCCCGTACCGGACCGCGGCATCCACCTCGTCCATTTTGTGGATCCCCTTCTCCACGAGCATACACGCGGTATTGAGGAACCTCGCCATAACCCTGTTCACTATGAAGCCCGGCACGTCCCTGTTCACGGCGACCGGTTGCTTGCCCAGGGCCATCGCGAGGTCGTAGGTGATCCTCACCGCCTCATCCCCCGTGTGCTTGCCCCTGACGACCTCCACCAGCTGCATGATGACGGGTGGATTGAAGAAGTGCATCCCGACGACCGCACCCCTCCTGGACTCCGAGACCGACTCGGAGATTTCCGTCACGGGCAGGCTGCTGGTGTTTGTTGCGAGCACAACTCCTGGGCGAGCGGCCCTGTCCAGCCTCGAGAATATGTCCCTCTTTATCTCTATCCTCTCCGGCGCGGCCTCCAAAATGAAGTCCGCCTGCCGCGCCCCTGACTCCAAGTCTAGGGTCGTGCTCACGCGCGAGAGGACCTCCGAGGAGCTCCTGATGCTCCCCCTCTCGGCTAGCCTATCA
Source organism: Nitrososphaeria archaeon (assembly GCA_046536535.1). GTDB lineage: Archaea > Thermoproteota > Nitrososphaeria > Conexivisphaerales > Conexivisphaeraceae > Conexivisphaera. The sequence goes on along the minus strand of JAWDMO010000042.1, from coordinate 1,648 downwards.
AGGCTCCACTTCATCTTGGACATGGCGCTGTCCAAGAACTCCTGCTTCACGTCGTATAGGATGACGTCGAATCCCCTGAGGGCTGCAACCTCGCCCACTCCATGGCCCATGGTGCCAGCGCCTACCACGAATATCCTCCTCACGGCCATACTTGACGAACTCAACGCATACACCTCGTCTCGATTCCGAATATCCCGCCGCATTCGCCCCTTATTATTCATTAACCCGGGGCGGCGCGCGGCCGCAACAGGACTCAAGGAACCGGTAGACCGCCGAGAGGTCATCCCTAGCGCATCCGGCCCTCTCGGCGTCGCCGAAGACCTGTTCGGCCAAGGCGGCCAGCGGGATGGATGCGCCGAGGTCCTGCGCCGATCTGATCACGTACTTCAGATCCTTGTGCATGAGGTCCAGCGGGAATTGCGGCGAGAACTCGCCCCTCAGCATGCGATCCAGCTTCAGGTCAAAGTACGCGTTCCTGTACGGGCTCGCGTTTATGACCGCCGCCACCTTCCCCATGTCCAGGCCGGCACGGCCGGCGAACTCGAGCGCCTCCGCAAGCGCCTCGGTCACCTCCGAGAGTATCAGGTTCGCGGTGAGCTTGGCATATGCGCCGGACGGCACCGGGCCCATGTAGATGCTTGCGCCGATCCTAGAGAGCAGCGGCTCCAGCTCCCTGATCACATTCTCATCACCCGAGGCCAAGACCAGCAGCTTGCCCTCCTCGGCGGCGGGAGTGCTGCCGACCACCGGCGCGTCAACGAAGCGGCCTCCCCCGGACTCCACTGCCGATAATATCTGCAGCGAATCCGACGGTAGTATGGTCGCTAGGTTCACTATTGTCTTGCCGGTCTTCGGGATCGCTGAAACCACTGATAGCGTAGCGGGCGAGTCCCGCACCATGACGAACACGACGTCGGCCGGCTCCATCCCGCGGAGATCCGATGTAGCGCTGGAGCCGGGAATCCCCGACGCCAGATCTAGCGCTTTAGAATGGGTTCTATCCCACAGGATGAGTTCGTCGCCGGGGCCCGGTAGCCTCTTGGCGATCCTGCTACCCATCAATCCCAGTCCGGCAAATCCTATCTTCATGAATCGTATAACGTAATGTTCCCCCAGATAAATGTGATGTCCCCCAGATAGGCTCCGTTACCTTAAGCTCACCTCCTACCCGAGCGAGAAAATCGGGCGCAGCCCGTTCAGCCACGGGGGCATCTCCTCCTCCCTCCACACCAGCGGGGGCCTCTTCAGGTTCCTGTTATCGAACATGAAGTTGTGCATGAACATGAACGCTGATAGCCAGTTGAGCATATGCTCGAATGCCCTCCTCGAGCTCAGCCTGCTCTTCCTCGCCGGGAACAGGTCGTCGAAAGCCTCAGTCCTGTCCTTCACGTACTGGACCATGCGCTCCGCGGACATCAGGTTCTTCAGAGGATGACCGTAGACTACGTGCTCCACGCCCGCCCACCTGCAGGCGTCCGCGTACCATCCCGCGCCGTCCGTGTAGATCGGGACCCTGCCGTACTTATGCACCAGCCTTCTGATGAAGAGGTATGCATCTATGGAGTTCCCGCGCCAGCTCACGTGGAAGTCCAGCATGGCGCGCAGGTCCGGCTCGAACGCGATCCAGATCAGGGCGGAGGTCCCTCCC
>JAWDMO010000041.1:0-10605 GCA_046536535.1 Nitrososphaeria archaeon | reverse complement strand
CCTCTTCGTCGATAGATTGACGTTCCCCGAGTCCGAGGTGCACAGGATGCTCAGGAAGGCGGTGGAGCTGGGCCACATGGACGTGTTCGAGCACGGATTCCTGACGTGGGTGGTCGAGGCATCGCCCGAGGAGATGCTGGATGCCGCCATGGAACACAGGTTCCTCTACGTGACCAAGCTTGGCGGCGGCCGCTGGCTCGTGACGTCCACGCTCAGAAGCCTCCTCGACACAAGGGGTACGCGGAATCCCGTCCTATCGGAGCTAGGACGCTCACTCAGCGGGCTCGCTCCATGGATTACGGAACTGCCGGAGGCATCCCAGCTAAGGCAGTCACCGAAGGAGGGATATCCGGAGGGACCCCAGGTGTGGATGCTATCCTACACGGACTTCGGGTCGCCCCCGAGTTTGGTCGGAATCGCCGGCGATGCGCTGCTCTGGCACGGCGGCTTCACGTTTTCGATAAGCGGGGTAAGCAGGTCCCTGACCCATCAACTCGTGCGCCACAGGCTGGCCGCGTATAGCCAGCAGAGCCAGAGGCACGTGGCGGTCGCCAAGGGCAGGGCATGGTACGGGGTACCTCCCAAGCTATCCAGCGATGCCGTTCGGAGATACGGGGAATTCATGGACGGCGTGGCCGCGTTCTACGCCGGCCTGTTGGGCGCCGGGGCGAGGAAGGAGGACGCCAGGTTCGTCCTTCCAAACGCGACGCTCACACACATAACAATGACAGCGACCGCCTGGGAATACAGGCGCATGTTCTCCCAGCGCCTGGATCCCGCGGCGCAGTGGGAGATCCGCGACGTCTCCTGGGCGATGTTCTCCCTGGCATACCTAGTGCTGCCGTCTATCGCGGAGCTCGAGGATCCCGCCCGCAGTTCGAGTGAGGTGAGGGGGGCACTGGGTCGCCTCCTCCCCGAGCTCGATCGCATGAAGGAGGATTTCGCATCGCTGGCGCCCGGCGAGATCATGGATCTGAAATTGCCCGGGGACCTGCTGGAGCACGGCGTGGGCGCCCCCGCCGTGAAGCACGGGGCGCGCGCGGTTTAAAATTTTTATGTAGAGAGCTGCGCGGCCAGCGCGGCATGAAGTTCCTCAAGTGCAACGAGGGCGCGATACCGTCGCCGACCGGCAAGAGGGTGGCAATAGTCGGCGCAGGTCCCGCCGGTCTCGGCGCCGCGGGCGTCCTCAGGTGCAAGGGGCACGAGATCCACGTCTACGATTCGCTGCAGGAGCCCGGGGGGATGCTGATATTCGCGATCCCCGAGTATCACGTCCCGAAGGCGGGCGTCAGGAGCGGCGTCCAGGAGCTCGTGAGGGCCGGCGTCAATTTCCACATGAAGACGCGCGTCGCCGGGTGCTCGGGCGACGGCGTGAAGCTGGAGGATCTGGTGAGCGAATTCGACGCGGTACTCATAGCCACGGGAACGTGGAGCTCCAGGACCCTCGGCATCCCGGGCGAGGATCTCCCGGGCGTCTACGTGGCGCTCGACTGGCTGTTCGAGTTCTACCAGGCGCAGCTCGGATACACGAAGATGGACGACGTGCCCCCCCTGGGGCGCAACATAATGGTCGTGGGAGGAGGCCTGACCGCAGTCGATGCCACCGAGGTGCCCATCAGGTATCTGAAGGATCGCTTCGGCATTGAGAAGGTATATCTCTCCTACAGGAGGACCAGGAACGAGGCCCCCATGAGCGCCCGGGAATTCAACAGGTTGGTTCAGCAGTACGGGGTAGAGCCGCTGGAGCTCACGGTGCCCGTGGAGCTCCACCCCGGCGCCGGCGGCCGCGTCGCATCCGCGAAGCTCCAGAGGATGAAGCTCGAGAGCGTGCCGGGTGACAAACGGCCGCATCCTGTTCCGGTGCCGGGCAGCGAATTCACGCTGAACGTCGACGCGGTGCTCATCGCCGCGGGCGAGATACCCTCCCCGCCGTTCAAGTCCGGCTGCCTGGGCATAGAGCTGAACCGCGACGGGACCGTGAAGACCGATCAGAAGTTCAGGACCACTGCCAGGAAGGTGTTCGCCGCGGGAGACGTCAGGCACGGCGCTAGCCTCTACGGGCTGGCGCTGAGGAGTGGAAACGAGGCCGCGGCTGCCCTGGACGAATTTTTAAGGACCGGTTCCTGGTCATAGGCGTGCTCCGGCTGGCTTCCTCGCTCAGGCTGAGCGATACGCTCTCGGGGGACATCGTCGAATTCACCGCCCCCCGGGAGCTCAAGATGTACGTCTGCGGGCTCACAGTCTACGACTACGCGCATATAGGCCACGCGAGGACGCTGCTCACGTTCGACGTGCTGTACAGGCTGGCCGACGCAAAGGGATTCTCCGTCAAATATGTGCAGAACTTCACCGACGTCGACGATAAGATAATAGACAGGGCATCGAGGATGGGAATAAGTCCGGCGGAGCTCGCCGACAGGTTCATCGGGGAGGCCCTCCACGACTTCGATCTGCTGAACGTGAGGAGGCCGACCATGATGCCTAGGGCCACCCAGCACATAACCGGGATGCACAAGCTGATCGAAGGCCTCATCGAGGGCGGCCACGCATACGCGGTGCCCAGCGGCGTCTACTTCAGCGTGTCCACGTTCCCCGAGTACGGGAAACTATCGAAGAAAAGGGTGGATCAGCTGGTCGCCGGCGCTAGGGTGGAGCCGGACCCCCACAAGAGGGATCCCGCCGACTTCGCGCTGTGGAAGATATACGAGGACGGCCCCCTCTGGGACTCCCCGTGGGGAAGGGGAAGGCCCGGGTGGCACATAGAGTGTTCCGCGATGATACGCGAACACCTCGGCGAGACCATAGACGTGCACGGCGGCGGGGCCGACCTGATATTCCCGCACCACGAGAACGAGATAGCTCAGAGCGAATCGTACACCGGCCGGCCTCTCTCCAGGACGTGGGTCCACGTCGGAATGCTCAACCTGGGGCCCGAGAAGATGGCCAAGTCCACAGGGAATGTCATAAGGATAAGGGATGCTGTGGAGCGCTGGGGCCCGAACACGCTGAGGACATACCTGCTCTCCTCGCACTACAGGAGTCCGCTGGGCTTCTCCGCGGAGGGGTTGAGGAAGGCGTACGAGAACTGGAGGATAATCGAATCGGCGGCCTACGATCTGGCGGACGACCCGCCGTCGGCGGACGTCGAGTCCCGGGAGGCCAGGTCCCACTTGGCGGAGTTCGACGGCGCCCTCAGCGACGACCTCGACACCCCTACGGCCATATCGGTCCTCGTGCGGTTCTCTAGGCTGATAGGCAGGCTCTCGTCCGGCCGCCGCCTGGGCGGCTCCAGCAGGGAGATATCGGAGGCGTTCACGACCATGTTCGACGTGATGGGCTACAGGCTTCCGCCGGGCCCCGTGCCCGATAGCGTGATGGCGCTAGTCGATGAGAGGAACAGGCTGCGCTCCGAGGGAAAGTTCGGCGACGCCGACTCAATAAGGGATGGCCTCCGCTCCGAGGGATACGAGCTCGTGGACCTCCCGGGCCGCACGTCCGTGCGGATCGTCGAGAGGCCGAGATTCGAGTAACGGCGCAGTTTTTAAATCCGGCCGCCCATCCGGCTCAAAGGGGATAGACACGAGCCTAGTAAACGGAACCGCGATGAACAATCCCACGGTGATGGCCATGACTTTGGCGGGGCTGGCCATAGTGGCCGTGTTCATATTCTACGGTATGAGGATACAGCTGGACTCCATGCTCTGGCAGCTCAGCAAGCACGTAAAGAGGGCGCAGGGGCTGAGCGACGGCGCCAGGAAAAGGCTCATCGGGGAGCTCCTCAGGTACTACGGTGGCGGTGAGCCCGAGCTGGCCGCAAGGCTCGATGCGGCGCTAAACTCGCTCGTGATACAACCGATATCGCTCGATCCACATGGGGTGGTGCCGAAGCTCGATCACGTGCTCAGGATCTGGGACAGATCCCTGGAGGACTCGATAGGGAGGCTCGCGCCGGGCGCCGACGTCGTTGCGAGGAAGAACCTGACGAACCTACTGGAGCTGACGGTGGAGCTGGAGCGCCTCAGGAAGATCCTGGAACACTACTACAAATCGGCCAAGAAGGACCACGACTTGATATCGCTCAGTTACCTCCAGATATATCTCCCGTTCTTCATGGAGGAGGCTGAGGCGCTGAGCTCCGGGGTCGATGCGCTCGCCAAGGGCGTGCCGATCGGTGACGCGCTGGGCCCCATGGTCGTGCGCTCGCTCGTAGGCGACGCGAGGCCCAGGAGGATCGCTGAGGACACCGTGTTCTATGACGTGGAGATGGACGGACGCAGGGTTATAGCCGTGAAGGCCGAGGGGCCCGGCGGCACCGTCGGGAGGCCGGGCGAAGCCATCGAGAAGCTCCTCGGGATATACAGGGGCACGAAGCTCGTCGTGTCGGTGGATGCGGCGCTCAAGCTGGAGGGTGAGGAGACCGGATCCATCGCGGAGGGCGTGGGCGTCGCCATGGGCGGCCCCGGGACCGATCGCTTCTTCATCGAATCCGCAGCCTCCAGGGTGGGCGTGCCCACGTACGCCGTAGTCGTCAAGATGTCCGAGAAGGAAGCGATCTCCACGATGCCGGACGCCGTGAGGGCATCGGTCCCCAGGGCGGCGGACGCCGTGAGGAGGGTCGTGAGGGAGCACGCAAAGCCCGGGGACACCGTCATAGTCGTCGGCGTCGGGAACACAATAGGCGTGCAGTGAGGTCCTCAACGTTTAATACCACGATAGCGCACGTCAACCCATGGAGAGATCCGCAGGCGGCGTCGTGTTCAGGTGGCGCGGCCGCAACTTGGAGTTCCTGGTGCTGCGCAACCTCCGCGGCTACTGGGGCTTCCCGAAGGGGCACCTGAAGGACGGAGAGGCCGAGGAGGTGGCGGCCCTCAGGGAGGTGATGGAGGAGACGGGCCTCAGGAACCTGAGGATGATCCCGAACTTCAAGTACCGCATACACTATAGGTTCTTATCGGAGGAGGGCTCGCCGTCATCGAAGGAGGTAGCATTCTACCTGATGGAGTGCACCGGGGACTGCGGCAAGGTCGTCATATCCGAGGAGCACAGCGGGTACGAATGGCTACCATTTCCCGAGGCATACAGAAGGGTCAGCTACGGAAACGCTAGGGGCGTGCTCGCGTCGGCGTACACGCGCATACTGGTGCCCTACGGCCTGGTGAGGCAGCGAACGGCCGTTCCTCCCGCGCATCCGGTCATGAACGCGCGGCCGTCACGGGTGGCTATCGGCGCCCGGAGCCGGCATCGGCCCCAGCGCGTCGTCGAGCGACCTCAGGAAATTCGCGACGTCGGACATCACGCTGACCGACTGAGCGACCTCCCTTCCGATGACCCTGAGCGCGACCTCCGGGCTGACGTCTACCACGACGAGCTTCGTGCTGGACCTGAGCAGCTTCAGGACCTCCGACGCCATGTGGCCGCCCGCCAGCGCGAGCACGAGGTCGGCCCCCTCCAGGAGCTCCAGCGCCCTCTCCTGCGCGCTCCTCGCGTCGACTATCGTACCCGGGATCGGCTCATCGCTCAGGTCCATGAACTGCACGTTTCCTATTCCGCGCGAGGTCACATCATAAGCGAGGCCCCCCTTCAGTGCCCCCCCTTTGATCAGGCCTTCGATCCCGCCGGCCCTCCTTATCTCGACCGCCGCCCTCACGCGGTTCCCATATCCGGTCTTGGCGCCATCAACGAGCGCGACCCCGTCACACGTTCCGAGGAGCCTCAGCTCGACGTCGCATAGGAGGAGAGAGCCGTCCGATATCAACGCGTCCACGTACCCCTTGCGCACAAGCGACGCTAGGACGTCCGCCGCGCCGCTGCGCACCACGGCCGAGCCCGCGATGACTATTATTCTGCCGTCCCTCTCCTTTATAGCCTCCATCTCATCCGCGAGCCCCGAGATGAGCGATGGAGTGGCCGCCCTCGGCGCAGGGCTGGACATGAATTCGAAGATGCCGACGCCCTCCCTGGGCCTCTCCGGGGGACTGACCCTGATGCCTTCCTCCCCGACCACGACGAGTTCCCCCTTTCCGACCCTCCATGAGGGCTTCCCGACGGCGACTCCGTCATCGGGCCTGTAGACGACGACCATGTTGGCGGCCACGGGCCTCACGTCTATCCAGCGCCCCTCGACATATATCTGGGTCGGGTTGCTCGTCATGACATAGAATCCCTCCGGAGGCACGCCGTCGGCGGGCGCCTCCACGAGCGATGCCTCCATCACCCCGGCCGATACTGCTCCGAGCCTGTACAGGACGTCGAGCATCTGGACCAACCGCTCCCGGGAATCCGCCTTCACGAGGAGCCTCACGAAGCTGTGCTCGTCCTTCCTCTTCCCGACGCTGAACTCGAGGACCTCGAACTCGCCCTTCATGTCCATCACGGCGTCGAAGATCTTGGAGAGTATCATCGAATCTATCAGGTGCCCCCTTACCTCGATCTCCTGCGAGTACAATTTCACGCCTCACCCAGCTTGAACGCATCGTGGATGGCCCTCACGGCTTCCTCCGAGTCCTCGGACTTCACGACGAACGATATGTTCATCTCGGATCCGCCCTGCGCCGTCATCACGACGTTGATTCCCCTCTCCGCGACCGCGGAGAATATCTTCGCGGAGACGCCGGGCGTGCCCTTCATGCCGGCCCCCACTATGGCCACTATCGATACGTCGTCCTCCACCTCGACAGTCCTGAGTATTCCCTTCGATATGAGCTCCCTCTCGAGGGCCGAGTACACCCTATCGAGCGATCCCTTCCTCATCGCCATCGATATGTTGGACTCGCTCGCGCTCTGGGCTATCATCATTATGTTTGTCCCGGTGGACGCGGCCATTTCGAAGACCTTGGCGGCGGTCCCCGGAGCCCCCACCATGCTCGGCCCGTAGACCGTGATGACGCCCGCGTCCCTTATCAACGAGATAGCCTTCACGACCTTTGCGTTCACCTCCTCCTTCCCGTGTATCACCGTATATGGCCCGTTCGGGTTGAACGTATTGCGCACGTAGACCGGGATGTTCGCATCCCACACGGGCTCCAGCGCCCTCGGGTGCAGCGCCTTGGCCCCCACCGTTGCCAGCTCGGCGGCCTCCCTGTAGCTGAGCTCGGGGACCGTCCTGGCGTTCGGCACTATGCGCGGATCCGCGGTCATTATGCCGTCGACGTCGCTCCAGAGCCACACCTGGTCGGCGTCCACCGCGGCCCCCAGCGCCGTCGCCGTGTAATCGCTTCCGCCCCTCCCCAGCGTGGTCATTATCCCATCCTGGGTCGCGCCGCTGAATCCTCCCACGACCGGTATCTTACCCGCCTCCAGAAGGGGCTCCAGGACCCGCCTTGCACTGTACCGGGTCGCGTTCAGGAGGACCCTCGCATCCCCGAAATTATCGTCGGTTACGATCCCCGCCTCCTTCCCGGTGAGCCCCATCGCCTCCAGCCCCAGCTTACCCAGGATGAACGCGCCCACCTTGGCGGAGAACGTCTCGCCGTACCCTGAGACGTAGTCCAGGCTGCGGGGCGTCAGCTCCCCCAGGTACATTATCCCGTAGAGGACCCTCTCCAGATCCCTCCTGAGCTTCGACGCCAGGGCATATGCCTCGTTCAGGTGTTCGCGCCCGACGTTGACCTCGACGAGCTCCATGTACGAATCCACAAGCTTGTCCAGGAACTCGGAGATCTCCTTCTCATCGCTCCTCCTGGCCCGGTGGGCAATATCTATGAGATCGTCCGTCACGCCCTTTATCGCGGAGACCACGACCACGATCTGGTCCTCCGGGAGGTACCGTGATACTATACCGTGAACCCTGCGGAATCCGTCGCCGCGGACGGATGTTCCGCCGAACTTCATGATTATCCTCATCTCGAGTCCTCGCGGGCGAGCGCAGGCGGCGCCTGTTATGAACTTAACTCAGCCATATCCCTCAGGATCGCGGCGGCCGTCTCGGGCCCGCCGGCCCCCCTGCCGATCAGGTAGACGCTCCCCAGCTCCTCCACGTCGAACTCCACGGCGTTCAGGTTCGCGGGGACGTTGAGGGGGCTCCTGGCATCTATCTCGTCCAGCCCCACCCTGAGCTCGCCGCTGTCGGCGATGAGCCTCAGGGCCCTCCCCCTGCCCGCTGCATCCGATAGTTCACGCGGTCCAACGCCCTCTATGCCGCTGTATCTGACGTCCCTCAGCGTGTATCTGGAGCCGGTGGCGTGGTTCGTGAGTATTACGAGCTTGGCGGCGGCGTCCATCCCCCCCACGTCGAGCGATGGATCAGCCTCGGCGTATCCCAGCTTCCTCGCCTCCTCCAGCGCCTCGCCGAGGGACACGCCGCTGACCTCCATCCTGTACAGCACGTAGTTGGCGGTGCCGTTAAGGACGCCCCTCACGGCCCTGATCCTGTTGCCCCTGAGCGATCTGGACGCGAGGCTAAGGAACGGGGTGCCGCCCCCCACCGTCCCGCTGTAGAGCAGCTTGACCCCCTTGTAGCCGGCTATCTCGAGGAGCGCGGGCATCGCGAGCGCAAGCGGAGCCTTGTTGCTGGTAACCACGTGCATCCCCCTGATCAGCGCCCTCTCCATGTAGGAGATCGAGGGCTGGCCATCCTCGAAGTTCGGAAGGGTCGTGTCCACATAGACGTCAGCGCCGACCTCCTCCAGCACCTCCAGGACGCCGACCCCCGGCCTTCCGTGGCGCTCCGCGCGCGCCACGGTACCGTGGCGGTCCTTGGCCTCCGCGAGCTCTCCATAGGGGATCCCCCTCCAGTGCACGGCCGCGCCGCCCCTGTCGACGACCGCCACCACCATCACGTCGAGCGAGAGCTCCCTGAGGAGCTCCTTCCTGCGCTCCTCCAGCATGCGATGCAGGCTGCGCCCAACGTTGCCGTATCCCGCTATGATGATCCTCATCGCGAGGCGCTCAGCTCCCTCACGAGGTCGCCCGGCTGCACCTCGATCTCGTCGACGCCGAACCTCAGCGCTGCGTCGGGATCCTTGAGCCCGTGCCCCGTGAGCACCGCCACCACCGTCTCCCCGCGATCCACGATCCCCATCTCCACGGCCCTCAGGTATCCGGCGAGCGATGCCGCGCTGGCGGGCTCGACGAATATACCCTCCGCCCTGGCGAGGCGCCTCTGCGCGTCCAGGATCTCGTCGTCGCCCACGCTTATGATGGCGCCCCCGCTCTCCCGCGCCGCTATGAGCGCCCTCCTCCAGCTGACCGGGCGGCCTATTCTTATGGCGGTGGCGTACGTCTGCGGGCTATCGAATGGCTCCAGCTCCTCGAGCCCCCTCTCGAAAGCCCTGGCCAGAGGCGCCGCCCCCTCCGCCTGGACGCCGATCATCCGGGGGGCTGATTCCGCGAGGCCGGCCTCGACGAGTTCGCTGAACCCCTTCCATATCGCTGATATGTTGCCGGCGTTCCCGACCGGCAGCAGTATTGCGTCCGGCACGGAGCGATCCAGCTGTTCCCACACCTCGAACGCCAGCGTCTTCTGGCCCTCTATCCTGTATGGATTGACCGAGTTCAGCAGGTAGAAATTCCCGCCCCCGGAGACGAGATCCATGACCCCCCTGAGGGCGTCGTCGAAGCTACCCCTCACCTTGACTATCCTCGCGCCGTGCGCGACCGCCTGCGCCAGCTTTCCCTTTGCGACCGCCCCTGAGGGCACGAGGACGTAGCTCCTCATGCCGGCCCTCGCCGCATATGCGGCGACTGATGCCGCGGTGTTGCCGGTGGACGCGCAGATGACCTTCGACGCGCCCCTCATGCGGGCGTCCGTTATCGCAACCGTCATGCCCCTATCCTTGAAGCTCGCGGTCGGGTTGAGCCCCTCGTTCTTGAAGCGGAGGCCCTCGATCTCCCTGGACCGGTGCAGCGGCGTCCATCCCTCATCCAGCGTAACGCGCTCGACGTCCTCCGGGAACGGCAGGAGTGCCGAGTAACGCCAGACCCCTCTGCCGCGGAATTCGGCCTTGGCGCCCTCGGCCAGCTCGCCGCTCCCGTACACCACAGTGAGCGGTTCGCCGCATCGTGGGCACGTGTATACGAGGTCCTCGAGCTCGCCGCTCCAACCACAGTTGATGCACCGCAGCGATGCTTTCCGATTCAAGGGGCACCGCCGCGGGTGGCCCCGTGGGCCCTAAAAGAGTTTGCCCGGGCATTCCATTGTTCGGCTCCATGGCCGGAAACGTTACCCATCGTGATGAAAGTATCCTACGAAATCTCGCGCGGATCTCGACGAGACGTGGAGATGACGTCAAGACCGCGTCCGCCCGCGACACATGCTCTGCGTTGCGCAGCGCGCCGTTCCGAATAGCGCCCGCGCCATCCGGATAACCGCTAGTACAGCGGGATCCGCATAGACATTACGCTGATATAGCCTAGGTAGTTGAAGATAACGTTTATATTATACTTATTGTCTAGCAGATGGACGAAGATGAGAAGAAGCGCAATCTCCAGGACAGCACTTTGGGCCATAATCGCAGTCGTGATCGTGGTGGTGATCGTCGGGGGAGTGGCGGCGTACTACGCCACTAGGCCCCCGACCCCCACTCCAACCCCCACTCCAACGCACGCTATAGTGGGACAGGTGAACATCGGGCTCGAGCAGTCGCTCACCGGACCCCTCGGAGCTGT
>JAWDMO010000040.1:0-10729 GCA_046536535.1 Nitrososphaeria archaeon | reverse complement strand
GATGTTCTCCACGGTGTACCCGGCGCTCGGGATCCTGCTGACGGGTTGGAGGCTGAACTCCGCGGCGATTTTGAGCGTGGCCGCGACCGAGCTGGCCTCTATGATCGTCCTGTGGCAGGTGCGCTCGGGCAGGCTCGGCCGGGTCGCGGCCGTCGGCATCGCGCTGTACGCGGCGTACGCGCTCGTCGTAGGCATCGCCGCATGAGATCCGCCGTGAAGGAGGATCGGATAAGCCCGCGCAGCTCGGTGACGGCCGGAACTCGTCGAGGAGTCCCTGTGGCGATGGTCAATGCAGTGGTCTCCCCCGGCATACCCGCCGCGCTCACCCGATCAGGCCGGTCCGGCGCCATCCCCGCGGGATTATAGGTGGAGAGCAGAGGGGAGCACGAATATCGCTATCATCAGGTTCACGAACACGATCGACGTGATGAGCACGTAGAGCCAGTCCCTCTCCCTGGCGAATGATGCTATCCCCAGGGCGACCCTGAGGATCGGCGTGGCTATCAGTAACGTGAGGCCCAGGAGGATCACCGAGAGCGGATCCAGCGATGTCAACCCGGATGCGACGGCCGCGGGCGATATGGTGGACGTGTTCAGGGGGGAGTTCGTGCCCAGCACATCGGCGGCGCCGCCCCTCGCCAGCAGGAGGGCGAGGCCCGCCAGGATGAACGCGATGCTCGTCAGCACCCCGTACCTGAGCGCGGCGCCGATCAGGCGATCCATGCCCCGGTCCTCCTCGCTTTCATCAGCACATGTGCGCGGATCCCCGCGGGCTTCCGGCGCGGGCGCCAAGTCAGCTCAGCCTCCCGTGCCATCCGGGCCTTCCATAGATCGCGTAGAGGACGCCCATGACCACCGCCGTGAAGGCCGCGCTGGCGGCGTACTCCGACGCCGTGGCGACCCGCAGGAGCCCCTCCATTGAGAGCCCCCTGAGCAGCATCTCCATGCCCAGGAATGCCAGGATCGCGAGGAATATCCACCTTATCTGCCTGTTCGTGATCCGCACGAGGACCCTGGTCCCCAGCATGGCGCCCGCGAGGACCCCTACCGCCGTGAGGGCGGCCAGCGCCGGCTGTATGTATCCGAGGTACCAGTAGATCGAACTGCCGGTGGCGGCGGTGACGCCTATCATGAAGTTGCTCGTCGTGGTGCTGACCTTCATGGGCAAGTTCATCGCCCAGTCCATGCCCAGGACCTTGAGGGCCCCGGACCCTATCCCCAGCAGGCCCGATATCGCCCCGGCGAAGAACATTATTATCTCGCCCAGCCACCACCTGACCCCGTGGTACTCCACGTCGCGTCCCAGGGCGGCGTCGTGGTAGATCCCGCGGAGTTTGAATATCCGCGTCGTTGCATCGGGGGGAATGGGCCTGGGAACCTCGTATCTCCCACGACTGGCCGTGGGAATCAATGAGAACAGGACGATCGCGCCGAAGAGTGCGTACAGGATCCACGCAAGCCCGTGGGAGTATGTATAACCCGCGGTCAGCGATCCCAATATGGAGCCGGCCGTGGTCGAGATCTCCAGCCCCATCCCTATCCTGACGTTCGTTATCATGTCCCTTATGTAGGCGGAGGCGGCGCCGCTCGAGGTCGCGATCGTGGATATCAGGCTGGCCCCCGCGGCGTACGCCATCGATACCCCCATGAATAGCGTGAGCAGCGGGATGAGCACGGTGCCGCCGCCCAGTCCCGTGAGGGAGCCGATGAAGCCGGCGATCAATCCGAAGGCCAGGATCTCCAGGATCATCACCAGCAGCGTTATCGGTACCAATGGCTGCACCGTGCACATTCCGGCTCGATATAAAGGCAACTCATACGCAATATTCGTCAATCGCGCGGCCCCCCGAGTATATAGCGCGCTCCCGGCGCATCGTCCCACCTGGCGTTAATTTCCGCATATTTCGTATCAATTTTCACGATATACGCCCTACTACGGTAAAACTTTTATGTAAGTATCGCCGCGCAAGGGCTAATGGAGATACGTCTGATCAGCATGAACGATGTGCAGCGGCTGCTGACCATGAGGGAGGCGCTGAACGCCGTGGAGACGGCGTTCAGGGAGAAGTCCAGGGGAAATGTGGAGATGCCGCCGAAGGTCTACGTGTTCCTGGAGCGGTTCTCGGGGGACTTCAGGGTGATGCCAGCCTACATGCCGTCCCTGAACGCCGCCGGCGTGAAGGTCGTTAACGTGCACCCGAGGAACAGGGAAAGGGGCCTGCCGACGGTGATGGCGTCCATCCTCCTGCTCGATCCCGAGACCGGCCGGCCGGAGGCGCTCCTGGACGGTACGCTGATAACCGGCATCAGGACCGGGGCGGCCGGGGGCATCGCCGCATCCGCGCTGGCCAGGAAGAACTCGAGGAACGTGTGCTTCGTGGGCTGCGGGACCCAGGCTATCTATCAGCTGTCGGCGCTCAGGGAGGTGCTCGGCGGATTCGAGGGGAGCGCGTACGACGTGTCGGGCGATCAGATGAGGTCCTTCGTCAGGTTCGCGGGGCAGAACGGCGTTGCCCTCAGGACGGTGGACGGCGTCGGGGAATGTGCCGAGGGAGCTGACATAATAGTCACGACGACCCCTGCGCGCGGACCGGTGGTCATGGACGAATGGGTGCACGAGGGAGTCCACATAAACGCGATAGGAGCCGATGCGCCGGGCAAGGAGGAGCTGGATCCGCGCATACTCAGGAGGGCGAGGATATTCGTGGACGATGTGGAACAGGCATCCCACTCCGGGGAGATAAACGTCCCGCTGTCCAAGGGCATCATTTCGCGCAGCGATATAGCCGGCGAGCTCGGGGACGTGCTCGAGGGGAAGGTCAGGGGAAGGACGTCCGACCGCGATGTGACCGTATTCGATTCCACGGGCCTGGCCATACAGGACATAGCGGTGGCATCCCTGGTGTACGAGAAGGCCGTGAAACTGAACATGGGAAGTACGTTTCAGATATTTTAGTTTCAGCGGCGCCCTGTCACGGATTGACAGTCTATATTATTTTATTAAAAAGCAACCGTTGAATACTACGGATATTTTATCACTATGTCCCCCCAGCGGCGCGGGGATCACACGAGCCGGCCATGCCCTCGCGGCGCCCGCCGACCCCGCGATCGACGGCCCGGGTCATCTATGTCCGAGTTCCTTCAGCGCGTCCGAGATCCTCATGCCGGAGATCTCGACGTGTCCGATCCCCAGCTCCTCGAGCGCGGCGAGCGCGTTCGGTCCGAATCCCCCAGATACCACGACGTCGATCTTATTATTCACGAGCTCCTGGACGGCCTTCATCCCGGCTCCTCCGGACGTCGAGGCCCCGGGATTGGCGACGGTCCTCACGCCCATGACCGTGTCGCCGTCCCCCAGGTCGACTATCACGAAATATTTAGCGCGCCCGAACTTGGAGCTAACGATCGAATCAAGCCCCTCATCGTCATCGACTGTGAATGCCGCCCTCATCGCTTCACCCTCCTCGGGCTTATTATGACCGGCTTATAAGGCTCGATTTTCCTCGGCCTGTGTTCGAACCACCAGCCCTTCCAGTCCCGGGCTATCTCGACGACGCGGTTCCCGATCCCCATGAGGGCCTTCGCCGCCTCGCTGTCCGGGAACGCTTCTATGTGAGGCATCATCATCACCATGCTCCTCGGGACCGAATCGTCGTAGGGAATCCTCCCGAGGACCTCCATCCCGTTCTCGCGCGCGTACGACTCTATCTCCGAGGTGACCCCGGGGTTCAGATCAAATTTGTTTATAACAACCGCGGCCGGCATCATGAAGTGTTTCGTCAGCGTATGCGCCCTCCTCATATTGGCGAATCCCGCCGGCGTCGGCTCGGTGACCAGCACCGCTATGTGCGAGCCGGCCAAGCTGGAGACCACCTGGCATCCTATCCCCGCGGCCGAATCCAGTATTATCACGGAATCCTCGCCCGCCATCCTCCTGGCCAGATCCTTCTCCTCGGTCACGAGCTTTCCGGTGTTGGGCCTCCCGGGGTCGAGCGCCGCCGACACGAGCTGAAATCCATAGCGGGTCCTCGCCACCCTTATCCTCCCCTCGGTCACCTCCTCCCTCACTATGGCGCCCTTCACGGGGCACGCGAGGCCGCACGTGGCGCAGCCCTCGCAGAGCACCGGGCTTATCCAGTACCTGCCGTCCCCGAGGACCCTCACGGCATCGTATGGGCACACCTGCGCGCACGCGCCGCATCCGGTGCAGAGGTCATCGACCACGCGCGCCACCCGCGCGCCGGAGTGGGGTATCTCCCGATCCCAGCGATCAACGCCGAGCACCAGATGCAGGTTGGGCGCATCCGCGTCCGCGTCGACGGCGATCACATCCCTCCCGGCCCTCGAGAGCGCGATCGCGATCGTGGAGGACACCGTGGACTTGCCGACGCCGCCCTTTCCGCTTGCCACGGCGATCTCGAGCGGCATCTACGCGGACCCCCTTATCAGCGCGGCCAGCTCCCTCAGGGCCACCGAGGGCTCCGAATCCGGCCTTGCTAGCACTATGGGCCTGCCCCTTATGTACATGTCGACCATCTCCCTCGAATATGGGATCCTCGACACTATCCTGGATCCCCTGCGCCTGGCCACGTCCTCAATGAGCCCATCGGAGCCTATTCCATGTCTGTTTATCACTATCCACGGCTCGACGCCCATCCTGTCGGCGACCTCCAGTATCATGTCGAGGTCGCTCGCCCCCAGGGGTGTCGGTTCCGTCACGGTAATCGCCAACTTGGCACCGTCCATGGCCGTCGACACGGTGTTGCTCGTGCCGGCCGCCGTGTCCACTACGTAGATGTCGGCCCGCTCGGAGAACGCCCTCCTCCTGGTGGCTATGACCGCTGGGGGCGTATGCTCCTCGCCCTCCCTGAGCATTCCCGTCACGAGCCTCAGCGAACGCCCATCCCCATCCAGCGGGACCTTCGTCCTGTACGTGTAGCCGATGGTCCTCATCCCCTCCTCGATCGCGTTCACGGGACATGCCAGATAGCAGCTCCTGCACCCGCTGCACAGCCTCGGTATTATCACCGGGAGCCCGTCACCGGACGTGATTATGGCGCCAGTATCGCACACCTGCGCGCAGATACCGCACCTCGTGCAGGCCTGATATCTCACGATGGGCAACATGATGTTGATCGGTTCCTCGTCCGTCAGCGGCGTCCCCAGGAGTACGTGATCGCTCGGACCCTCCACGTCGAGATCGGCCAGCAGCAGGTCCTCATCCTCGGCCAGCGCCGCAGCCAGGTTGACCGCTATCGTGGACTTGCCGGTTCCGCCCTTCCCGCCGGTCACGGCGATCATCATGGCGCACATCACCTACCTATGAGCTCCCGGTACCTCGGATCCCTGATCACGCGCCTGTTCAGCTCGACGTCCGGGAGATCCTTCACCTCCTCGTAGACGCCATCCAGGATTGAACGCTCGACGTCCGTGAGATCCGGGCGCGCGCACAGGTACCTCACGCATTTGTTCGCCTCATCCCTCTCGGCGCATCCCGATGATATCCACCTCTGCATCGCCAGAGCTACCTCGGGTATCGAGAAGCCGTAGGGCTCTCCATCGACGTGCATCTCGTCGAGCAGGGGCAGCCCCCTCCACGCGGCGAGCACCAGCATGCGGCTTATCCTGAACGGGTTGGCGCATCCGGCGCGGTGGAAAAGGTATCCAGCGGCCGCCTCCAGAAGGCCACCGCCCTGGGAACTGACGCCGACCACGTGACGGTGCGCGGATGGGAGGGGGTCTTTAACTTGGCGGTGGAATTCACTTGGTGCTGGTCGGATTGGCCTTTGCGATCCTCCTTATCTTACCGGCATCGACCCACACGGCGCTGTAATCACGACGCCTCAGCCGGGGATGTCGCGGCGCAGCTCCCTGCGCCACCCGAGCTTCCCCGACCACCGCGTCCTTATCTCGAGCGCGTTCTCCCCGGGGGTCCAGGCCTCCACCCTCCCGACGATGAACGCCTCCACCCCGTTACGCTCCGAGATCCCGAGCAGCTCCTCGGAGCATTCGCGCTGCGCCAGTATCTCGAAGCCGACGCCCATGTTGAACGATTCGTACATCTCGCCCCAGTCAATCCCCCCCTCCTCCCTGATGAGCCCGAATATCGGATCCGGCTCCGGAAGCCCATCCATGACGTAGCGCATTCCGGAGCCCAGCCTGAGTATCTTGGTCTGTCCTCCGCCGGTCACGTGGACCATCGGCGCACCGGGGCAACGGCGCGCGGCCTCGATCGCGATCGGCGCGTATATCCTGGTGGGCGACATGAGCGCCTCCCCGACGGTCATCCCCAGCCCCTCCGGGGAGTGGTCGAGCCGGAACCTCCCGTCCCCGGGAATCCCGGGCTCGTACGCCTCCGGGTACATCTCGCGGTACTCCCTCGAGAGGAGCACATGCCTCGCTAGAGTGAGCCCGTTGCACATGATCCCGCTGTTCTCGCCCGCCTCCCACCTGGACCGGCCGCCGCTCCTGACGCCGACTATGTCCATGCCGGCCGAGACCGTCGACGCGCGCACCGCGTCCAGCGGGACCGATGAGAGCACCGCCCCCGCCACGTCCAGCGTCCTCGTCTGGTCGGGGGCCTGCGCGGTCTCCCCCCCGGCGAGTGCCGGCGCTCCCCCCAGGGACGACATGGCATCGCCCAGCGCCGAGAGCGACGAAGAGATCCCGGAGGCCAGCGCCGGAAGCAGGTCCTCGCCCCTTATCCTCAGGCTATTGTACGCCACGTAGTCCGCGAATAGCAGCGGGCGGGCCCCCACGGCGGCCGCGTCGTCCACGTTCATGGCCAGCACGTCCTGGATGAGTCCCCCGAAGCGCGAGGGATCCCCGGTCTCCCTGTAATGAAGGTACGCGACCACGGGCTTCGACCCCGCCCCGTCCACGTGGAGCACGAGTCCCCTTCCCGTGACCTCGGGATCCTCGAACGCGTCGGCGAATCCCCTTGCTGATGGCCTGACGAGCGACGATAGGACGTCCAAGCCCTCCTTGAGGGGGTCGACCCCGAGCTTCCTGTAGGATCCCACGGGGAGACCGGGGCGCACCGGCTAAAATCCTTAGTCTTCACATTCGATTAAATTTTAACCGCCAAAGGAGAAGGGGGCGGAAGTTTCCCTCCGCGAGGTGGGGGATGGATAGCTCCCTCATGGTAAGTTCCTGCAGTTCAACCGTAACCGGGGACGTGCGCCGCGGGGACGGTCCACTCGACCGTTCAGTCACCATCGTCGTCCCGGTTCGTCCCCGCGAACAAAATCGTATTTGACATCCTCTCACGCTGAAGCGCGTGGGCTTCCCGCACCGCTATCCCCCGGCACGGGTTCGTCGGCAACGCGGGAACTTGTTTCCTGGTTCATCGACACCTCGTAATGTTCCAGCCTTTCGTGGTGGGCTCCATTATGGAGCTCCTTGCATATCCCGAGCTGGTCATCGATGATTTCTCCCGTTCCTCACCCGGGTAGAGCCTGAACTTATACGCCGAAAGCATCCGCATTTAGTGGTGTACAGAGAATATTTAAGCACGGGGAAGTCCGATTATCTCCTCCCCGAAGGTCGGAGTTTTACTTTTACCGCTTCCCCCAAACCCCTAAAACGCCTATATAAAACCGTCTTCCACCGAACTGCTGCGGACGGCATGAACCCGCTTGTGGGCGTCATCATGGGGAGCAGGAGCGACTGGGACGTCATGAGGGATGCGGTGGACGTCCTGAGGCACCTGGATATACCGTACGAGGTCAGGGTCGTATCCGCGCACAGGACCCCGGAACTGATGTTCGAGTACGCGAGGAAGGCGGCCGACAGGGGGCTGGAGGTGATAATAGCCGGTGCGGGCGGCGCCGCGCATCTGCCCGGTATGACCGCATCGCTGACCCCCCTCCCGGTGATAGGGGTGCCGATGCCGACGAAGAACATGGGGGGAATGGACTCCCTCCTCTCGATAGTGCAGATGCCGTACGGGATCCCGGTGGCAACCGTGGCCGTGGGGGGCGCCAGGAACGCCGCGCTGCTCGCCGCCAGAATACTCGGGGTGAAACATCCCGAGATAAGGGAGAGGGTGGTGGCGCTCATGGACTCCATGAGGGATGAGGTCCTGGGGGCCGCGCTGGATGGCGCCTGATCTGGGGCCGCGCGTGGGGATACTCGGCGGCGGCCAGTTGGGATGGATGATGATAATTGAGGGCAGGAAGCTCGGGATCTCCTTCGGCGTTCTGGAGCCGGACACGACCGCCCCCGCCGTGGGGATAGCGGATAACGCGTTCTCACCGGGCGAGGGCACGGAATTCGTCTCCTGGAGCGACGTGGTGACATATGAGTTCGAGAACGTCGACGTGGCCGTCGCTGAGATGGCGGACGCCGCGGGGAAGCTCAGGCCCGGCATGCGCCCGCTCCTCGCGAAGCGGAACAGGTCCCTGGAGAAGGAATTACTGGTCGAGCTCGGAATCCCCACGGCCGGATTCCGGATAGCGAGCTCACCCCTGGAGGTCGAGGACATGATATCCCGCGCGGGATCGGCGGTCGTCAAGGCCCCGGGCGGAGGATACGACGGGAAGGGCGTGCGCTTCCTGAGGAATCCCGGGGATGTCGCGTCCATTCCGTGGGATTATCCCGTGCTCGTGGAGGAGATGGTGGACGTCCGGGAGGAAATCTCAGTCATAGTCGCGCGCTCGAAGTCGGGCGAGGAGGTAGTCTACCCGGCGGCCGAGAACCACAACGCGGGTGGGATTCTCCTGTACAGCATGGCGCCCGCGCGGGACACGGAGGCCGTCGAGGCCGCGTCCAGGGCGGCGGTCCGCCTGGCCAAGTCCATGGACTACGTCGGCGTGCTGGCCGTCGAGTTCCTGATATCGGCCGACGGAAGGGTCCTCGTCAACGAGTTCGCGCCCAGGGTGCACAACACGGGGCACTGGTCCCTCTGCGGGGCCACGACCAGTCAGTTCGAGAATCACCTGCGCGCCATACTGGACATGCCGCTCGGATCAACCGAGATCCTCCGTCCGACGGGGATCGTGAACAGCCTGGGAATATCGAGGGGGGAGCTGCCGGTACGGAACATACTATCGGTGCCCGGCACGAGGCTCTGGTGGTACGGGAAGGCCGAGGCGAGGCCGGGGAGGAAGATGGGACACGTATGTGTGGTGGCCGGATCGGATGAGGAGCTCGGGAGGAGGTTGAGGGAGCTGATGGCCGCCATCTACGGGGATTTCCCGCCCTCCTCGCCCTCGGCCACGACGTCCGCCGGCGCCGGAGCCCTCGACAGCGAGGTTAGCCACCTGAGCAGGAGCGCCGACGCGTAGACCGAGTACGCCCAGAGCGGCAGGATGGCGACCGCGACCGCGGTGCCGGCCGCGATCACGATCATCGAGGGAAGCGAGTACCCCGAGGAGGCCAGGAGCGCGGATATGCGGATCGATGATACCCAGAAGATCGTGAGCGGGAACAGGTAAGCCCAGACGCTCATCGGGGGCCGGCCGCGGAGGGATGCGGCGCTCACGGCGGTCATCACGAGCAAGTTCCAGAACTCGAACCCCCAGAACGCGATCGCGATCATGAGCGCAAGTTTTCCCTGGATGAAGCCGATCGATGACAGGAACAGTATGTTGATGACCAGTATGCTGGATACCCCGACCGGAAATATCGCCACCGGTATGGATTCCGGAGTCCTGACCTCCCTGACGTGTGCGGCGAGCCCCAGGGATCCTATGAATATGAATAGCATGAAGCTCACCCCGAGGCCGCCCGCGACCAGGAAATCCGCGAGGGGCGCCAGGCCCGGAGCGATCTGCACGAGTGAGGGGGCCAGCAGCACCCCGGTGGACACCGATACGGGGGGTATCATGAGCGCATAGGTCAGATCGCCCCCGGAGATCTCCTTCCTCGTGTAGAGGAGATAGCCCTCCAGCACGCTGAGGGACATGGATACGGCGAACGCGGCGAAGTAATCCGCGGACAGGAGCTCGGCGAACGCGGCGCGCGGTGTCCCCAGGTAGAGCTGGAGCGCGGTTCCCAGCGCGATCATCTCCAGCGGCATCACGGCGGTGAAGCTCACGCGGTTCAGGTTGCGCGAATCGCTCCCGATGAGATCGGGGAACGCCAGCCCCCTCGCCGCCCAGAGAACCGAGATCACAGCGAAGGATGTGGCGCCTATGATGAGGAACGCCAGCCCCACCCAGCGCAGGATGGGTATGTGGTGGAGCGCGGATATCCAGTAGACCGCGACCGACGTGGCGGTCGTGCCCAGCGCGACGGAGAACCACTCGGATGAGAACGCTGCCAGGAGCTTCGGCGGCACGCGATCCGCTCCTGGTAACCCATTTTATATGTTTCTCAATTTACGGCCTGTATGTTGAATCATATATGGAACTCGATCGAGGCTTCGATGATCATATCGCAGTAGAGACACAGGTCCTCCGGTCGCAGTAGAGACACAGGTCCTCCGGTCGCAGTAGAGACACAGGTCCTCCGGTCGCAGTAGAGACACAGGTCCTCAGGCCCGCAAGGGATAAACGCTTAGCGCGGTCCACGACGGATGATGCCCGGGGATGTCTTCTGCAGGATCTCGAGGGGGGAGGAGAGGGCGCATTTCGCGTACAGGGACGACAGGGTCATTGTGATCATGGACCGGTATCCGCTGTCCAGGGGACAGGCGCTCGTGATCCCCCGGGAGCATTTCACGTTCTTCTACGAGATGCCCGAGGGGCTCATCCACCATTTCTACTCGGTGGCGTCGGCGGCCGGG
>JAWDMO010000039.1:0-10940 GCA_046536535.1 Nitrososphaeria archaeon | reverse complement strand
CCCCTCGCTCATCATCGAGTCCGAGGACCCGCCGGGCACCTGCGGGGATGGCGACTGCGCCCCGCACCTGAGGCCGCTGCGCGCGATGCTGGAGGACGTGGTGGTCGATCATCCCCGCGCGGTGGGCCGCTATCGCCTGAGCAGCGGAATACCCCAGGCGAGGGGCCTGGGGTCGTCCGCCGCCGCCGCGGTCTCGCTCGCCGCCGCGGCGCTCGCGCTCGCCGAGGGCGATGCCCCGAGGGACGATGTGTACAGGTACGCCATGGTCTCCGAGAGGATCGTCCACGGGAATCCGTCCGGCATCGATCCCGCCGCCTCCACGTACGGCGGCGCGATCCTCTACTCCAGGTCGGCTGGGATCCGCCGCCTCGCGGTGGGCGGAGGGGAGCTGCTGATCTGCTGCGGCCCGTCGCCCAGGAGCACGTACGCCATGATAGAGCGCGTCGCCGGGTTCAGGGAATCCAGGGCCGGCCTGTTCGACGCGCTCACGGCGACCTCGTCCGACCTCGCGGCCGCGGCCGCGCGCGCCCTCGAGTCCGGCGACGCGCGGTCCCTCGCGCCGATAGTCAGGTGGCATCAGGGGGCGCTGAGGATCCTGGGGGCCTCCAGCGCCGAGCTCGAGGAGTGCATATCGCGGATGGAGTCGGGCGGCTACGCCGCCAAGCTCACGGGCGCCGGGGGCGGCGGCTGCGCGATCGGCGTCCCGGCCGGGAGGACCGCCGACGTGCGTTGCTCCGCGGCCTCCTGCATGCGCTTGCGCTATCCATCGGGGGGCGTCGAGGCATGGGTGTCCCGATGAGCTCCGCATCCGTGGACGCCATAGTGAAGGTCGGCGGCTCCCTGATAACCAGGAAGTCCGAGCCCATGTCGGCGGACGTCGAGGCCATGTCGGAGGTGTCCCGCGCCCTATCGCGCGCCGGGCGGCTCGTCGTGGTCCACGGCGGCGGCTCGTTCGGGCATTCGGTGGCCCTCTCCCGCGGCCTGAGCTCCTCCGGCGCCTCGCGCGACGCCGAGGGCGCGAGCGCGACCAGGCTGGCAATGCACGAGCTCTCAACGCTCTTCCTGAGGGAGCTCTCCGCGGCGGGCCTGAGGCCCTTCCTGATCCACGCCAGCCGTCCGGATTCAGCGGAGTTCTGGGACGGCGCCGCGTCCCTCGTCCGCGACCTGCTGGGGCTGGGCGTCACCCCGGTGACCCACGGCGACGTCGGGCTGACCCGGGGCGGATTCCGCATCGTGGGCGGCGACGAGATATGCCTGAGGCTGGCGGAGCGCCTGAGGCCTCCGCGCGTCGTCTTCCTGATGGACGTGCCCGGCGTGCTGAGGGACCCCCGTGACCCGTCCAGCTACGTGGAGGAGCTGGACCCCGACGGCGCCAGGGCGATGGCCGCCGGGCTCTCCGGCGCCGACGCGACCGGCGGGATCTCCGCGAAGCTATTGTTCGCCGCGTCCATAGCGGACCTCGGGGTGGACGTGTACCTCGTGTCGGGGAGGTCCACTCCGGATGTTTTAAAAGCGACCGCGGGCGGTAGGCCAAGGGGAACGATGGTGAGGGATCGTTAATGGCCGACGTCGATATCGGGAGTAGGAAGGACGAACACCTCGAAATAGCGGCCTCGGAGGACGTGGAGGCCGCGGCCCAGACGACGTGGCTGGAGCACGTCCACCTGGTCCACAGGGCCCTCCCGGGGATCGACCTCGGGGATGTGGATCCATCGGTGGAGCTCTTCGGGAAGAAGCTCAAGCTCCCGATCCTGATGGACAGCATGACCGGGGGATCCGAGATGGGAGCCAAGGTCAACGGGGACCTGGCATCCGTGGCCGCCGAGCTGGGGATCGGCATGGGCGTGGGCAGCCAGCGCGCCGCGCTCAGGGACGGTCGCCTGAGGTCCACCTACAGCGTGGTGAGGGACGTCGCCCCCGACATACTGGTGTACGCAAACATAGGGGCGCAGCAGCTGGCGGAGGTCGGCGTCGACGGCGCCAGGGCATGCGTCGACATGGTGAGGGCCGACGCGCTCGCGGTGCACCTCAATCCGCTCCAGGAGGCGATCCAGCCCGAGGGCGATCCGAGGTACAGGGGCGTGGTCGACAGGATAGCCGAGGTCGTCGACGGAGTGGGGGTCCCCGTGATCGTCAAGGAGGTCGGGTCCGGCCTCTCGAGGGAGGTGGTGGCGCTCCTCGAGTCGGTGGGCGTCAGGGCTTTCGACGTGGCCGGGGTCGGGGGGACCAGCTGGGCCAGGATAGAGTCGATAAGGGCATCGAGGTCCGGGGCGACGGGGAAGGCCCGGCTGGGCGACTCCTTCAGGGACTGGGGGATACCCACGGCGGCGTCCGTCATCGAGGCTAGGTCCGCCACCGGGAGGACCGTCATAGCGTCCGGCGGGATAAGGAGCGGCCTGGACGTCGCCAAGTCGATAGCGATCGGGGCGGACGCGGCAGCCATGGCGCTCCCGGCGCTCAGGGCGCTCACGAAGGGCGGCCGCGACGCGCTCAGGGATTACATATCGTCGGCCGCCGACGAGCTCAGGCTGGCGATGTTCCTCACGGGCTCGAGGTCGATCGCCGATCTGAGGCGCGCCAGGTACGTGCTGTCCGGTGAGCTCGCCGACTGGGCCAGGGGGCTGGGGTCGATCCGAGATGGCTGACCTGAGGAGCGAGCTGAACGGCGTCGCCTCGCGCGTCAACTCCTACGTAGAGGGGTTCCTGAGGGGCGAGCCCGCGCTCCTCTACGAGGCCGCCTATCATCTGGTGAAGGGGGGAGGTAAGAGGCTCCGTCCGTTCATCGTGATCGAGTTCTACAGGATGTTCGGGGGGGACGAGGCGGACGTCCTCCCGGCCGCCGCCGCGGTGGAGCTGATACACAACTTCACCCTGGTACACGACGACATAATGGACAGGGACGACTTCAGGCGCGGCGTGCCCACCGTGCACAGGGTCTACGGGGAGCCGATGGCGATACTCGCCGGCGACGCGCTCTTCGCCAAGTCCTACATGGCGCTCCTCGATTCGGCCGCGCTCAGGAGGGACGGGGACGGCCTCAGGATGGCGGTCGAGTCCGTGACGAGGGCCACCGTCGTCCTCTGCGAGGGCCAGACCCTGGACTACCAGCTGTCGAGGGGCGACTCGTTCAGCGCCGATGACTACTACCGGCTCGTGAGGGCCAAGACGTCCGCGCTCTTCGTGGCGTCCGCGGAGCTCGGGGTGATAGCGGCGTCGCGCTACGGGTATCTGGACGACGCGAGGGGGTACGCCGATAACCTGGGGGTGGCGTTCCAGCTCGTCGACGACCTCCTGGGGCTCATAGGGGATCCGGCGGTCACCGGGAAGCCCGTGGGGAGCGACGTCAGGGAGGGAAAGAAGACGCTCCCGATAGCCCTGGCGCTCGAGCGCCTCCCGCGCGGGGAGTCCGACCTCCTCAGGGGGCTCTGGGGAAGCGGGTCCGCCGACGAGGAATCGATCGGGAGGCTCGTGGAGGCCATCAAGGGCGCGGGCATAGAGGAGGAGGTCCGCTCGCTCGCGGAGTCCCACATAGCCAGATCGCTGGAGCACCTCTCGCGCTTCCCCGAGGGGGAGCCGAGGGATCTCCTGGGCTCGCTCGCCGAGTTCGTCGTCGCCAGGAACTACTAGGGGTGTCCGGATGTCCGGGGGTTCGGCCGCCGGGGACGACCTGGAGCTCCTCGTCCGCGCGCACGCGCTGGCCAACGCCTACAGGCACGGCGGCAGGGCGGATCCCGGGGCGGTCATGGGGAAGATACTCGCCGAGCGCCCCGACCTGAGGCCCCGCGCGAGGGAGATTGGGGAGCTCGTGCGGCGCGCCTGCGCGGCGGTCTCCTCCATGTCGCCCGATGAGCAGAGGCGCGAGCTGGAGTCGGTGGCCCCGGAGCTGCTGGAGGATCGCCGCGGCGACCGCGGTGGCCGCGGCCAGGCCCTCCCGCCCCTCCCGGGGGCCGTGCGCGGCGCCGTCGTGACCAGGTTCGCGCCGAACCCGGACAGCGTCCTGCACGTGGGGTCGGCGAGGGCCGCGGTGCTCTCGCACGATTACGCCAGGATGTACGATGGGAGGTTCCTGCTCAGGTTCGACGACACCGATCCGAGGATAAAGAGGTCCAGGCTGGACCTCTACGACGCGGTGCTGGAGGACCTCAGGTGGCTCGGGTGCGAGCCGGACGAGGTCCACAGGCAGAGCGAGAGGATGGAGATCTACTACGGGCACATGGAGAGGCTCATCGGGATGGGCGGGGCGTACGTCGATACGTGCACGCAGGAGGAGTTCAGGAGGCTCGTCCGCTCGTCCAGGCCCTGTCCGGACAGGGACCTTCCCCCGGAGGTCCACCTGGACAGGTGGAGGGGGATGCTCGCCGGGGAGTACGGGGAGGGCGCCGCGGTCGTGAGGGTCAAGACGGACCTCGCGCACCCGAATCCCGCGGTCAGGGACTGGCCGGCCTTCAGGGTGATAGACACAAAGAGGAACCCGCACCCGGTGACGGGCTCCAAATACGTGGTCTGGCCGCTCTACAACTGGGCGTCCGCGGTGGACGATCACCTCATGGGCGTAACGCACGTGTTCAGGGGCCAGGAGCACGCCACGAACGCCGAGAAGCAGAGGTACGTCTACTCGTACTTCGGGTGGGAGTACCCGACCGCGGTCCACTACGGCAGGCTCATGATAGAGGGCGGCGTGCTGAGCAAGAGCGAGATAGAGCGCGGGATAAGGGAAGGCAGGTTCACGGGGTACGATGATCCCCGCCTCGCCACGCTGAGGGCGCTCAGGAGGAGGGGGATACTCCCGGCGGCGGTCAGGGAGCTGATACATTCTGTGGGCGTGAAGCCGTCCGACGCCACCGTGAGCTGGGACAACCTCCTCGCGGCCAACAGGAAGCTCCTGGACCCGGTGGCCCCCAGATATTTCGCGGTCATGGACCCGGTGGAGCTGAGGATGTCGGGCGTCCGGGACGAGCTCCGCGCGGAGATGCCCAGGCACCCGCAGAACCCGTCCATGGGCAGGAGGCTCTACTCCCTGAGGGCCGAGGGCGGGGTCCTCGCGCTGATCATCGAGGGATCGGACGCGGCGTCCGCCGCCCCGGGATCCGCCCTGAGGCTCATGGGGCTGGCGAACGCCAGGGTGATCTCGTCCTCCCCCGGGCTCGTGGAGGCCGAGCTCGTCCCCGGGGGGGTCGAGGAGGCCAGGGCCGCCGGCGCCCGGTTCATACACTGGGTGCATCCACCGAACTCCGTGCGCGCGAGAGTCGTGATGGACGACGCGAGCGCGAGGGTCGGCCTGGCGGAGTCGGCCGCGGCGTCGGAGCCCCCGGGGACCGTGGTCCAGTTCGAGAGGATGTTCTTCGCGAGGCTGGACTCCGTGGACCCCGACGGGCTTACCTTCTACTACACCTCCGGGTAGTCCGCGGGCGACGCCCCCGCGCGGCGGCCGATACCTATTTAAGATGGCCGGAGCCCATGAAGCGGCGCCGATGAGCGCGTCAGCTGGTAGTAAACCGAGTTACGTGAGGTTCGACACCCCGAAGGAGCTTGTGGATACTGCGCTGGAGGCCCTGAAACAGGCCAGGATGTCCGGCAGGATCAGGAGGGGGGCGAACGAGGTCACCAAGGTGGTGGAACGCGGGCAGGCCAAGCTCGTCATAGTCGCGGAGGACGTGGAGCCGCCCGAGGTCGTGGCGCACCTCCCCCTGCTCTGCGAGGAGAGGAAGATCCCATACCTCTACGTCCCCAGCAAGGACGACCTGGGCAAGGCGTCGGGGATAGAGGTCCCCGCGGCGAGCATCGCGATAGTGGACCCCGGCGAGGCCAAGCAGCTCCTGGATCAGGTGCTCGAGGGCCTCAAGAAGGTAGTGTCCTGAGCGCGGAGGGTTGGAGGTGAGTTCCCCTGAGCAAGGTGCCCGAGGAGAAGCTGACACCCGCCGAGATAATCCAGATAGTCGGCAGGACGGGCGCGGCCGGCGAGGTCACGCAGGTCAGGGTCAAGATACTCGACGGGCCGGACAGGGGGAGGATACTCACGAGGAACGTGAGGGGCCCGGTAAGGCTCGGGGACGTCCTGATGCTCAGGGAGACCGAGAGGGAGGCCAGGAAGATAAAGTGAGGTGTCCGGCGTGAGCGTGCAGCTTCAGTCGCACAGGTGCGCCTTCTGCGGCCGGGAGGTGGTGCCCGGCCACGGGATAATGTACGTGAGGAACAACGGCGCGGTGCTCTGGTTCTGCTCGGATAAGTGCAGGAAGAACATGCTGGAGCTCCGCAGGGATCCCAGGAGGCTCAAGTGGACCTCCAAGTACAGGAAGGGAGGGTCCCTTGGCTGATTCCGAGATGACGCTGGTCGTCGTGAAGCCCGACGCGGTATCGAGGGGGCTCGTCGGGGACATAATATCCAGGTTCGAGAGGAAGGGCTTCAGGATAGTCGAGCTCAGGCTCCTCAGGATGGGGAAGGAGCAGGCGGAGGACTTCTACAGCCCCCACCGGGGGAAGGATTTCTTCGGGGACCTGATATCGTTCATAACGTCCGGCCCCGTTGTAGCCGCGGTCCTGGAGGGCAGGAACGCCGTGGACGCGGTGAGGACCGTCATAGGGCCGACGGACGCGTCGAAGGCCCCGCCCGGGAGCGTCAGGGGGGACCTCGGGCTCGGCCTGACCGAGAACGTCGTGCACGCATCCGACTCGCACGAGAGCTTCGAGAGGGAGGTCGAGGTGCTATTCCCCGGGTTCCTCTCGACCGCGGCCCGGCCGGACGAATCCCCCGGGAACGGAGGCAAAGCTTAAGACGCCGCCGGGGCGAGCGGCCCCATTCGCGGTGATCGCGCATGCAGCGGAGGATTCGCCAGCCCATAGTGGTCGTCCTGGGACACGTGGACGCGGGGAAGACGAGCCTCCTGGACAGGATAAGGGGGACCGCCGTCCAGGCTAAGGAGGCCGGCGGGATAACCCAGCACATAGGCGCCAGCTTCATACCGGCCGACACGCTGAGGGCCATCTGCGGCCCCCTCCTCGGCCAGTTCCGGTTCGATATAACGGTGCCCGGGCTCCTCTTCATAGACACTCCCGGACACGAGGCGTTCAGCAACCTGAGGATCAGGGGCGGATCGGCGGCCGATCTGGCCGTGCTCGTCGTCGACGCGACGAAGGGCCTCGAGCCCCAGAGCCTCGAGAGCCTGGAGATACTGAAGTCCAGGAGGGTCCCGTTCCTCGTGGCGCTCAACAAGGTGGACCTCCTTTCGGGGTGGACCCCCCACCCGGGGACCCCGCTCCTCGAGTCGATAGGGCTGCAGCGGAAGTTCGTCGTCGAAAGGCTCGACGAATCCATCTACCGCGTCGTGGGCCAGCTGTCCCAGGCCGGCTTCACGAGCGAGGCGTTCTACAGGGTCAGGGACTTCACCAGGGAGGTGGCGATAGTACCGGCCAGCGCCAGGACCGGCGAGGGGGTGCCGGAGCTCCTGGCTATACTAGTCGGGCTGGCTCAGCAGTACATGATGAGGAGGCTGGCCGTGGCCGAGGGTCCCGGGAGGGGCATAGTCATGGAGGTGAAGGAGGAGCCGGGCCTGGGCCACACCGCGAACGTCATACTGATAGACGGGGAGCTCGGGGTCGGCGACGAGGTCGTCCTGGGGACCAGGTCCGGGTCTACCGTGACGAAGGTGAGGGCGCTCCTGATGCCGAAGCCGCTGGACGAGATGAGGGACCCCCGCGACAGGTTCACCCCCGTGGATTCCGTGTCGGCCGCCGCCGGGGTCAAGCTGTCGGCGCCCGGGCTGGAGGACGTCGTGCCGGGAACCCCCATCTACGTCGTATCCCCGGGGACCGTGGACGAGCTGAGGGAGTCCGTCTCATCGGAGGTCAGGTCGGCGATCCGGGAGGGCGAGGGCATGGGCGTGATCGTGAAGGCGGACGCGCTGGGGTCCCTCGAGGCTATAACGTCCATGATGGAGAGGCGCGGGATCCCGATAAGGATAGCCGACATAGGCCCCGTGACGAAGAGGGACGTGGTCGAGGCGTCCGTGGTGGGGGGGAGGGACAGGTACCTCGGGGTGATACTGGGGTTCAACGTGAGGCCCCTCCCGGAGGCGCAGGAGGAGGCGGACGCGAGGGGCGTCAGGCTGATAATGGACAGGGTCATCTACTCGCTGGTCGACGGATACGAGAGGTGGGTCCAGGAGGAGAAGGCCAGGGAGGCATCGCAGGCGTTCTCGCGCCTCACCCCGCCGGCCAAGGTCAGGATCCTCCCGGGCTACGTCTTCAGGAGGAGCGATCCTGCGATCTTCGGCGTCGAGGTGCTGGCCGGAAGGCTGAGATCCCACGTCCAGATGATGGACGGCGACGGCAGGGATATCGGCGAGATCCTCCAGGTGCAGTCGGCCGGATCCCCGGTCCAGGAGGTGAGGGCCGGGGAGCAGGTGGCGGTGTCGGTGAGGGGGCCGACCGTCGGAAGGCAGGTGAAGGAGGGGGACATCCTTTACACGTCGCCGGGCTCCGAGGAGGCGAGGACCCTCCTCGAGAGGTACAGGGGCGCGCTCTCCGCGGACGAACTCGGCGCGCTCGACGAGATACTGAGGATCAAGAGGTCCAGGAACCCGCTCTACGCGCTGTGAACTGCCCCGCCCTCGCGGACGGGTCTTCCACCCCCAAACCCCTAATGAGATAAGTGCTTTCGCGGCCCGGGGTCCCCGGGCGCCATCCGATCCATATGCTTATTAATTTCCCATCTGAAGGGCCGGCATGCCCGAGTTCCAGCTGGTGCTTTCGGACCCCAGGACCGGCAGATCCGTCAAGCTGGAGCTCAAGGACCCCCAGTCCTCTGTGCTCCTCGGGCTCAAGGTGGGCGACGTGGTCGACGGCTCCGCGATAGGGATAAGGGGCAAGTTCAAGGTCACGGGCGGCAGCGACAGGTCAGGGACCCCGATGAGGCCGGACGTCCACGGCGGCGTCAAGAAGCACGCGCTGCTCTCCGGCCCCCCGGGCTTCAGGCCGAGGGCCGACGGCGAGAGGAGGAGGAAGCTCGTGAGGGGAGACGCCGTGACGCCGGAGATCTATCAGGTGAACGCGGCGCTCGTCGAGGGAGAGCTCCCGTCCCCGTCCCAGCCCCAGGCGGAGGGCGGCTGATCGGTTGCCGTCCGGCGGGAGGATACCGAGGCAGCCAGAGGTGAATATAGGGACAGCCGGCCACGTCGACCACGGCAAGACCACCCTGGTGGAGGCGCTCACCGGGAAGTGGACGAGCGCGCACAGCGAGGAGCTGCGCAGGGGCATCACGATAAAGGTCGGTTACGCGGACGCGGCCGTCTACAGGTGCACCGGATGCGATCCGCCGGCCGCTTACAACACCGACGGCGACTGCGCCGGATGCGGCGGGGAGCCGCAGCTCCGGAGGGTGATCAGCTTCGTGGATTGCCCCGGGCACGAGTCGCTGATGGCGAACATGCTGAGCGGCGCCTCCGCGATGGACGGCGCGGTCCTCGTGGTGGCGGCGAACGAGCCCATACCCCAGCCGCAGACGAGGGAGCACCTGCAGGCCCTCAGGATAGTGGGCGTCGAGCGCCTCGTCGTGGCGCTCAACAAGGTGGACCTCGTCGACTGGGACGAGGCAATCGCGAGCTACAGGAGGCTCCTCGACTTCCTGAACGAGCACGGGTACAGCGACGTCCCCGTGATACCGGTATCGGCCCAGAGGAGGCTCAACCTCGACGCGCTGATACAGGCCGTAGAGGAGCGCGTGCCGACCCCGGCCAGGGACAGGTCGAAGCCCCCGATGATGCAGGTCCTCAGGTCGTTCGACGTGAACAGGCCGGGGACCGGGCTCGGGGAACTGCGGGGCGGCATCCTGGGCGGCACCCTCGTGCAGGGCGTCCTCAGGGTCGGCGACGAGGTCGAGGTCAGGCCCGGCATATTCGACCCGGACAGGCAGAAGTACGTCCCGGTCACCACGAAGGTCGTGAGCCTGGGGACGAGCGCCGGCCTCGTGGAGGAGGTCGGGCCCGGCGGGCTGATAGCGGTCGGCACGGAGCTGGACCCGTTCTTCGTCAGGAGCGATCAGATGGTGGGGAACGTCATAGGGCCGCCCGGGGCGCTGCCCGACGTCGTGGATCGCCTGACCATGGACGTCGAGCTCCTGCCGAGCGTCGTCGGGGCAAGCGTGCCCACGAAGGTGGACCCGCTGAGGAAGGGCGAGGCCCTGAGGCTCAACGTGGGCACCATGGTGACCCTGGGCGTTGTGTCCGAGGTCAAGGGGTCCCGCGCGACGATGGCCCTCAGGAGGCCGGTCTGCCCCCCGCCGGGCGCCAGGGTGGCGATCAGCCGCAGGATAGACGAGAGGTGGCGGCTCATCGGATCCGGCAGGATCCTGGATCGAGGCCGGTCCGGGGCGGCGCTCCGAATTTAAGCATCCGGCCCCGGGGGTGGACGTGCGCACCGGCGCGGTGATCCCCGACACGAGCTTCCTGGTGCAGCTGGCGGAGCCCGGCGGGAGGCTGGCGATGGATAAGATCACGGAGATCCTGGGCTGGCCCACGCCGAGGTTCGTGGTGCCATCGTGCGTCCTGGCGGAGCTCAGGGCGCTGTCCCGGAACAAGCCGGAGGCCGGGCTCGCGCTCGAGTTCGCGAGGGGGCTGGAGGTCATCGATCGGGATGGCCCCCCCGACGCGGCGGTGCTGGACGCGGCGGAGGAGCTGGCGGGGATCGTCGCCACGATGGACGGGGTCATGCTGAGGGAGGCGCGCCGCCGCGGTATCCCCACGCTGACCCTCCACGGCGGGATCCCCGTGCTCGCCGGCGATCCGTGAACGGGGTGCGGTGGTGGGGGAGGGGGATCCGCGATCCGTCCGCGCGCCGTGACGGATTCGAATCCGGACCCGATCCAGAATCTTGTGGCATCCTCTCACGCTTAGCGCGTGGGGTTTCCCGCATCGCTTTGCCCCGGCACGGGTTCGTCGGCAACGCGG
>JAWDMO010000038.1:0-11169 GCA_046536535.1 Nitrososphaeria archaeon | reverse complement strand
TGCTGGACGTCGCGCAGCTCCTCGAGGGGGAGGACGGCGACTAGTTCCCCGACTCCCGTGCCCGTCCCTCTCCGCGCAGCGCCGAGAGCGCGCCCCCCAGCCTTTCCTTCGCCATCTCGATCTCCGCGGCCCTCCTGACGCTGCCGTACTTCCTGGCCCACCTGGGCAGCACACCCCTGGACCTCATGTCCTCTATCGCCCTGGCGAGACCGCCTATCTCCATCCCCAGCTCCCCGGCGGCCTCCACTATGTCGCCGGTCCCGGCGATCGCCCTCAGGATCCTCCGGTCGTCCTCGGACGGCATCGCATCCGACGCCAGAAACGACACGAGCTCCCCCAGCGCATCCTCCATCACCTCCCTGATGAGCGCCTCGAGCTCCTCCTGCTCCACGATGAACAGGTCGGACATCCTGAGGACCCCGATCCCCAGCTCCCCCGCCAGCGCCTCCGCCGAGGAATCGGAGAACCCCTTGCACACGACGAGGGGTTCGGCGCCCATGAGGCCGGCGTTCACATATGCCTGTCTGATGCCGCCCACGTCCAGCCTGCCGGCCTTCACCTCCACGGCGTATCTCCGGCCGTCCCTCTCGGCCACGAGGTCCACCTCCCCCACCTCGACGCCGTCCACCATTATCCGATGGTGCTCCTCTAGGATGATGAAGCCGGCATCCTCCAGGATCCTTGCGGCTATCCTCTCGCTGCTCCTCCATCGCTCCTCGCCGGAGGGCATATCCCGCGGTGCGGCGATCGACCATATAAACGATGCAGGCCCGCACGAAGGGATCAGCGCGGTCGCCGGGTTTCACTCTACGTAGGTACACGCAGGTACGCATCAGCATACCTGTCGTACGCGTAGAGCTGGGGCTTCACGGCATCATATAGGCCCCTCACGAGTTCATCGGAGTCCCTCCGCCCCCGTCAGGAGGTACCCGCCCACCAGCGTCGGGAGGACGTTCGCGTCCCACCACTCGCGCTGCCGGGGAACCCCCTCCATCCTCAGTTCAACGCGCCTCCTTCCGCCCTCCGGCGCACCTACTCTACTACAAATATTTATTTAAACCTATCTATTATGTAACTGTTTTAAAGGGCGTTTCACGCGGCGTACGGCCTCGAGCGCCCTCCCGACGGCCTCGGACGCGCTCCTCCCCAGGAAGTAGAGGATCGGCTCCACGCCGCGTCCTCCCCCGTCGACGACCACGTCCGGCTGATGCGGCGCGTCCTCGCCCATCGCGACGGACCTCATCCCGATGGACGCGGCCGCGCGCAGGAGATCGTCGCTGTACCGCACCGCGACCGCCGCCCTCGGAAAACCCCAGCGCCTGCCGGCCCAGAGCGCCACCCCGGCCGTGTGCGTGCTTCCGCCGTAGGACGGCCTCCCGAGCGCCGCTACGCGAGTGCCCACCCTGACTATGCGCCCCGGTATGCCCACAACCTGCTCAACGGTCGACGCGCCGGGCGGCGCCACCGCCACATTCATGCCGACCTCCGGGACCAGCAGATAAGCATCTGGATCGCCCTCGAGCGCCGAGAGCGCGTTCGCCGCGTCCTCGATATACTGATCGGATCCTCCCTTCAGCGAGTCGCCGCAGAGCGAGCAGTCCCTGGGCACCCTGTGGTCCAGCCTCCTGTGAAATGCGCAGAGGCTTCCCCCGCTCAGGACGGATACGATTATGGAGTTCATGGCCGATACGTGTTCCCAGTATCCCCTGGACGCGGCGTCCGCGACCGCGCCGGCCATCGCCTCAACCGCCTCCCTGGGCAGGCCCGCTCCGATCAGCTTTTCCATGGCGTCATCGGCGCTCGTAGCGTATTTCCTCACCATGGGCTGCGTGACCCCCAGCCTCCCGGCGACCTCGTTCTGGCTCATTCCCCGCTCGAGGAGCCTCCTGGCGGTCAGCGCCCTGAGGGGCGGCACCAGGTACTTGGCGGCCAGCTCGAACGGCGTCACGGCGCCCTTTATATCCTGGTTAAATAAAAACGATAACTAGGTTCTATCGGCACCTTATGGAGCGGCCGACGGGAATTCCCGGCGCCGGGCGCGTGTCGCTGGCTATCCCGTCCCCGGGGGCGGTTTCCGCAATTCAACTCTATATCTAAAAGTAATTACATTATTATATTAATGTGTATTGATAATAAGTGTTTCAGTTCCGTGCAATTCAGCATGCATCCACTATGGTTAAATCTCCAGCGCATCGCACGCGGAGCGTGAGCAGGCGACTGATAATATCGCCGCCGGCGCATCCCGGCGTGATGGGCGCGCTGTTCCTGGTACTCTTGGCGCCCATACTCCTGGGATTCGTGCTTCCGGGGGCGCTCGCCGCGGCGCTGGGGCCCCTCGGGATTCCCGCGGCGCTGCCGGCGGTCCTCGCTCTGCTCGTGCTGTCGCCTTTCCTGGGGTTCCTGAACGTGGTCGTGAAGCGCCGCGAGGTGCGCGCCCAGATCATGGAGATGAACTACGTGAGCTTCTTCGGAATACCCGTGCCCGTCGCGAGGCCCAGGTGGACTACCGTGGAATCGCTCATCGCCATAAACGTTGGCGGGGCGCTCGTCCCGATATCCATCGCCGCCCTGATGACGATAGCTGAGGCGCTGAACCCCAGGGCCCCGGAGCTGCTGGCGATGACCGCGGTGACCACGGTCGTGGTGGCGGCCGTGACCTACAGGTCTTCCAGGATAGTGCGGGGCGTGGGGATCGTGGTCCCGGCCTTCATCCCGCCCGTGTTATCGCTCTTCACGGCGCTCCTGTTCACGTGGCCCCTGGGGTTGCAGGCGCTCGCCCCGGCCATCTCGTACATCGGCGCGGTCTACGGCACGCTGATCGGCGCGGACGTCGTGAACCTCCTGACGAGGGGCGACGAGATAGCCGCGTGGCTCGTGAGCATCGGGGGGGCCGGGACATTCGATGGGATATTCGTCAGCGGAATAATGTCGATGATCCTCTCGGCGCTCCTGATATAGGCGGGAGGGAATTGTACGTCCTCAGGCTTCCGCTGAAGGGGGCGACGTGGATCCGCGAGGTCAGGGGGATCCCCGCGGGCCCCGTGAACGGGGGCGCGGAGATCGCGATCGACGAATACGGGCTGCAATTTGAGGGCATCCTGGCGCAGGACGTCGCCTCCGGGGAGCCGGTGATCGTCAAGCCCGGCGAGCGCCTGATCGTGAGGGGACGCGCGCTCAGGCCGTATTGCAGATGGCACACCGGCCCCATCGAGTCCCCGGGCAACCCGGGATCCATGAGGTACTGCGACAGGCCCGCGTCTGGATCCCTCGGCTACTGCCGGGCGCACGCGTCGAGCCTGAGGGCGCTATACGAAATATGCGTCGCCGGCCATCTGCCGGGCGCGTGCTCCGCCGTCGACTCGGCGCTGGGCGACAGGGCGGAGTACTCCGTCTACATTCTGGCGCGCGATGACGGGCACCTCAAGGCGGGGATGACCAGGTCGTTCAGGCTCCTCGAGAGGATATCGGAGCAGGAACATCTGGCCGCCGCCGTCGTCGCGGTGACCAGGAGCCTGAGGGATGCGAGGGAGATGGAGGAATCCATCTCCGGGTCCCTCGGCGCGGGCGGGAGCGGCGCCCCCGGCCCGTCCGGCGGCGACAGGTTCTCGGCGGCCGCGCTTATCGAGGCTGCGGCGGCCGACATGGGCCTCAGGGCCGGGCGGCCGTTCTACATATTGTCCGGGGAGCCGCCGCCTCCCGGCGACCTGCGCGCCGGCGCGATCGCGCGCGCCGTCGGCTACTCGCGGGGTTACCTCATCTTCGAGGTCAGGGGCCGGGCGCTCTCCGTCAGGGCATCCGAGCTCACGCACTCGCTAGAATTCTATATACATTCTTACTCCCAATGTTAATATCGATTGGAGCATGGGTGATTGCCGCTGTGCGCGGCTATCTGTACGTTGTGCTGGCGTCCACATCCTTCTTCCTGAGCTATTACTCGAGGCTGGCCTGGAGCGTGCTGTCCACGTATTCATCCCTCCGGCCGACGCCCTATGACGACGGCCTGATTTTCTCCCTGTTCTTCGCGGCGTACATAATCGTGCAGGTGCCATCCGGCCTCGTGTCGGACGCGATCGGCCCCAAGGCGGTTTTGACGGCGGCGCTCCTGGGCCTCGCCGCCTCGTCTGTCCTGAGCGGCCTCGCGGGCTCAATGGTGGTGGAGTACATCGGGAGCATTCTCATGGGGTTCAGCGCGGGCTGGATATATCCGACCACGGTCAAACTGCTGTCGGGCAGTTTCGAGGGGGGTGGCCTGGCGCGGGCGATGGGCTACTACAGCCTTGCATGGCCCCTCTCCGTGGTCCTGCTCGGTGTCGGGCTTCCGGCCGTGGCCGAGGATCTGGGATGGCGGTGGGGGTACTACCTGATAGGGGTAGCGTCGGCCGCCGTCGCGGTTGCGGTCATCGCGCTCATGAAGGACGTGGGGCGTCGCGGCAACGGTTCGCTGAGCCTGAGGGTGCTGGCCACCAGGAAAGTCGCGCTCCTGTCCATCGGGGGATTCCTGTTCTATTACGCCTACTGGACGTTCGCGTTCTACGCATATGACTATCTGAGGTCCATCGGGATGTCGGGCGTGCTGGCGGGGGAGATCTACTCGATGACGGCGGTCGCCGGCATCGCATCCACGGTCCTGGCGGGCTATATGATAGCCAGGGTCGGCCTCTGGCGGGCGTTCCTCCTGTCCATACCCCTCTACGGGCTCACGATCCTTGGGTTTGCGTTCCTGAGGGCCCCGATGTGGCTGGCGCTCGTGGCGCTCGCCATGGGCTTCTTCAGGTTCATGATAACGCCGTCCAACTCCACCCTCGCGAGCGTCCTGGGGGGTCCCGATAGATCCGGCAGCGTCACCGGCGCCGCCAACTTCTTCTGGCAGCTGAGCGGCGTGATAGCCGGCGCCGCGGCCCCCCTGATCTTCGTGCCCCTGGGATACGGATCGCTATG
The DNA here is from genome assembly GCA_046536535.1 of Nitrososphaeria archaeon. Taxonomy (GTDB): domain Archaea; phylum Thermoproteota; class Nitrososphaeria; order Conexivisphaerales; family Conexivisphaeraceae; genus Conexivisphaera. The sequence continues at coordinate 6,231 of JAWDMO010000038.1, read as the reverse complement.
GGTATCCATGGCCGCCATGGTGTTCGCGTCCCTCATACCGTATGCAATGCTGAGGGGCGCCATGTCGATGCTCTCCAGCTACAGGAAGGACACGCGGTGACGGGGGAAATCCGCCGGCTCAGCGCGGAGGGGTCCGGGCGGACCTCGACAGCTGCTCCCTGGCCCAGACTATTATCTGCTCGGCGCGCGCCACGGCCCTGGCGGCCGAGACCTCGTCCGGCTCAAAGCCCTCCAGGCCCTCCCTGTACCCCCTGTAATACGAGTCAAGTTCGGCGGCCGCGCGCGCCAGCTGCGACACATCGTACTTATCGCCCATCCCCCTCAGGAGGTCGCCCAGCGTCTCCCCCTGCGCCCTCCTGCCCATCGATTCCAGGAGCGCGATGAGCGCCTTCCCTGCGGCCTGCTGAGCTGCTATGCACGCCACCGCGTAGTTGCCCTCGGCCGCGCTGTACTTTGCGGCCCTGAAATCCTTCAGCGCCTGATCGAGTTCCGCCACGCGTCGCCGGATACGCGGATGATATTAAACAATACCGGCGGCCCGCCCGGCCGCGAATCGCTTTCCGATTCGCATTCATCGTCCCGGCGATGCCGGCCGTTCGATGCGAATGGCCGGATCCCCCCGGCTATCTCCAGAATCGCGGGGTTTCCTCCGCTCAGACCGTCCATCTGAGATACGCCAGGGGGCTCCGGACGGCCAGGCTCGTGCCGGTCGTGCACGCTATCCAGCAGCCGCCGCACTCCTCGACCTTCCTCACCGCCTCCCGCGGGGGATTCGACAGCATTTCGCGTATATTCCCCTCCAGGACGTTCCCCATCGTTATGTCCGTCCTGGCGCCGCACGCCAGGAGCTGGCCCATCGGATCCACCGCGAAGTACAGCCTCATGGCGTCGCAGATCTTCGGGGCCTCGCCGTTCAGGTAATCCGGGATACCCTCCAGGAAGGACGGCGGCACAAGGATATCGATCCCGGATTCCCTCATCTCCTCGAGGCGCGAGACGAGCCTCCTGACGCCCTCGCCCGACGGGCCCTCCGGCGGCATCACGGCCTGGACTATCACGTAATCGTAGAGCGAGCTCAGATCCTCCAGCGCCTTCGATATGCCCTCCGCGTTCGACGGCATGACCACGGAGCTCACGCCGACCCTGGCGCCCGCGTCCTTCAGCGCGGCGATCGCGGACCTCGCGCGGGCATATGTGCCGCTCACCCCCCTTACGTGGTCGTGCACCTCCTCTGGGCCGTCTATGGAGACCGTCACGTAGTCGAACGAGCGCGCGATCGCGCCGGCCCTCCTCCCATCTATGACGGTTCCGTTCGTGTTCACGCCCGTCACGCAGCCCATCTCCCTCGACAGGGCCCCGAGCTCCTCCATATCCCTCCTCAGGAACGGCTCACCCCCGCTGAAGTCCAGCGCCGGCACGCCGGATCCGCAGATCCTCCTCACGACCTCCTTTGCGCCGACCGTATCGAGTTCGGGGCTATCATCCCTCCTTATGAAGCAGAACCTGCACTTCAGGTTGCACCTGTAAGTCACGAAGTACGACGCGAACATCGGCGCCGGATTCCTCCCCATGGAGAGCTCCGCGTATCTCCTGGCGGCCCTCCACCAGGCGCGGGGCCTCCCCGGCACCTGCATGCGTCGCCATCCGAGATTCCCGCGTTAAAAATATTGGCCCTAACCCCGGGTCCTGTTCCACGACCTCGGGGCTACCACGAGCTTCATCATCGCCAGCCACGTGGCCAGCGCGTACACGATCGAGACGAGCGGAGCGGACGCCGTGCCGCCCTGTATCTTCAGCTTGATGGCGTAGATCGCGAGGGACGCGGCTGACGCGCCCGCTATGAGCGCCTGCGTACCGGGGCTGATGAACCAGATGAGCGGCCACGCGTCGGCGAGCATCCAGGCGATCGGCGATACCATGTAGGACAGCATCACGGGCCACGTCCTCCTGACTATCCTGATCGCCTTCGGCATCAGGAGAAGCGTCCCCCTTATCCACCTCTCCCTCTGCCTCAGGAGCCCCCTGAGGCTCGTGACGGCCAGCGTGTGGACGCGCGGCGAGCCCAGGAACTCGACGCGGTAACCTCCTTCGTACAGCCTCATCGTCAGGTCCATGTCCTCGGCCGGGGCCCTGGGATCCCACATGCCGACCTCCTCGAGCGCGCTCCTCCGGACAAAGTACCCCGATCCCAGGATGGGGACGAACCCCGTTAGCCTTCTGAGGGCCGGTATGAAGTAGTTGTTGTTGACCTCGAGTTCCCCGTGCTGCGCCAGCGTTATGGATCCCTTCTCCCTGGGATTCCTCGTATCCCTCGCCAGCTGCACTGCCGCCACGTCCCCCGCGATCGCGCTCACGGCAGCCTTCGCCGCCTCCCTGTCGAGCACGTCCTCCGCATCGAGCACGCAGATGATGTCCCCGCTCGCAGCCTTCGCCGCCTCCCTCAGCGCCGCGGGCTTGCTCCTGATTCCGCTGGAGTTGGGGACGGCGCGCACCCTGACTCCCCGGTGCTCGCACGGCGCATCGGCGCAGTTCGCCAGTCCCCCCAGCGCCTCCGAGGTCACGTCGTCGTCGCGCTCCAGCGCAAGCACGACCTCGAGCCTGTCCCTGGGGTAATCCACGCCGACCGCGGACTCCACGGCGCTCATCAGGTACTCGCCCTCCCCGTACGCGGGAATTATTATCGACAGCGTCGGGTACTCATCCATCGGGGGATCCGGATCCGGGCCCCCGGCCCCCGCAGTCCTCGAGTAGATCAGGAGGCCCGCCTCCGCGCCGGAGGTCGCGAGCGCGAGCCCGGCCGTCGCCGCGACGTAGACGATGAGCGCGTTCATGGGACATTTCCCCTCCTCACACCCAACAGTATATCCTTGATGTCGGGCGGCGGCACCATGTGCCTGGCCTCCAGCAGGAACACGGGGAGACCCATGGCGGCATCCGAGATCAGGCACACGATCCTGGTCGTCATCATCGCGGCGAGCGCCGCCGGCCAACCCACGCCGAGCGACGCGTATATCAGGCTGGTGCCCACGTCCGCCACCCCGAACGATCCGGGTATGCCGGTGGGAAGTGCGACGAGCACGTCATATAACGGATATGCGGCGAGGACGAAGTAATAAGGGATTCTGACGCCCAGCGCGCTGAACGCCAGCATCTGAGTCGCGGCGCTCGACATTATCTCGGCGACAACGAATCCGAGCGCCAGGAGGGCGTTCCTGGACCTGAGCGCCGCCGAGATGGGCCCTATGGCGTTCTCCGCCAGCGCCCTGTAGCGGCCCGGCGCGAGGCCTATCACCCTCGATGGAAACGCGGCCACGACGGCCACGACCGCGATCGCCGCGACGGACGCTATCAGCAGGAACCACATGTCGCTCAGGCGGGCCAGCCCCATGTAGGCGGCCGAAGCCAGGAGCGATGCGAGCACCCCCGCGATCATGACCCTGAGGGCCACGGCGGCCGCCACGGAATTCCAGATCGCTATCCGCATCTTATTGTATGCGTAGGTTATTCTGAGGAGCTCGCCGCCGACGCTCCCCGTCGGTATTGTGGCGTCCACGAATATCTCCAGGCCGGTCGCCTTCACGGAGTCGACCGCGCGCGGCCTCAGCGACATCCCGCGCACTATGTTGTGCCAGGCGAGCCCCGTGAGCGCTATGGCCGCGGCCTCCGTCACCGCCGCGGCCGCCAGGAGAGCCGGGTCCGCCCCCCCCAGGTACGCCGCTATCCTCCGCGGCCCGCTCAGGTAGATCGCCGCCGCCAGCGCCGCCGCCCCGACCGCCGGGGGGATAGCCTTCCCCAGATTTCTTCTCATGTCGCTACGCGTACCCCATTATCTTCAGCATCATATAGATTCCCACGACGACTATTATGATCCCGTAGATCACCCTGAGCCTGTCCCTGGGGATCCGGACGGCCAGCGACGTCCCCGCGTACCCCCCGATCACGCCGCCGATCAGGTACAGGATCGATATCGCCAGGGCGACGTCCCCGTAGAACATGTACTCGAGCCCGGTCGCGAGCCCGAACGTCCCCACGCTCAGCAGCGAGGTCCCCACGGCTAGCGTCATGCAGATCCCGGACGAGAATATGAGCGCCGGAACTATCAGGAACCCGCCCCCTATCCCGAAGTACCCGCTGAGGAGGCCGACCGCGAGCCCGGCGCCGGCCACGATCAGCATTTTTCCGGCGTTCAGCCCCGGGCACCTGCGCCTCGCCTCTGCGAGGCGCGGTCCCTCCTCATGGGTTCCCGCGCCGGATGCGCGCTTGCTGATCGCTATGTAAGCGCCCAGTATCATCATGACGGCCGAGAAGTAGAGCAGCAGGCTGCTCCCGGGCGTTATGTGCCCCAGGTACGCGCCGATGAGCGATCCGACGAGCCCAACGCCCGCGAAGATCCCGCCTATCCTGGGCGCCACGTTGTGCTTCCTGACGTGCATGTAGGAGTTGACGTACGCGTTGAGCCCGACCGCGAGCGCCGTCGTGCCGAGCGCGATGTGCGCGGCGCCGGGCACCGAATTGAGCCCCACCAGGTAGAGGAGGAGCGGGACCGCCAGTATCGATCCGCCTCCGCCTATGAGCCCCAGCGAGAACCCGACGAGGATCCCGGACACCACGCTCAGGACCATCTGCAGCAGCGTGAGGTACACGGATTTTCGCGCTATATTTCATCATATTTACGCGTTGCTGGAATTGGCGCGCCTGATCCCATCCGGGCTCAGATCAGGCTCCTTATTCCCAGGGCGCTCCCTATCGCGTAGCCCAGGAGATACGAGAGCGTCGCCGTGCCCAGGAGGAGCAGCGCCGTCTGCACGAACTCCCTGCGGAAGTCGGTCCCCGAGTAGACCGATCCCTGGAACGTGAGCATGAGCGCGAGCATTATCCCCACCGATATCGAGGACGCGAACGCCAGATAGATTGCATGTGTGAGGAAGTATGGGAGCGACATCAGCGCCACGGCGCCCATGTACCCGACGCCGGTGACGGCCGCAGCGGTCGCGGGCGATTTGCCGGTCTCGTGCTTCGTCTGCAGATAAGAGGCAGAGGCCATCGAGATGGACGCCGAGACCCCGACTATGAGGCCTATGACCCCCGCTATCAGCGTGTCGTTCGTTGTCCCCAGGGTCCCCGCGTGCGCGCCCGTTATCTCTATTATCGCGTCCGCTAGCCCCAGCACGAGCGCCCCCATGTACTTGACGATCGTCTCGTCGACCTGCGCCAGCATCTCCGACTCATGGGTCCTCTCGTCCTCTATGATGGACTCCAGCGTCCTCCGGTCCTCTCCGCTCATGTGGGCGGCCGCATCCGAGTAATCCTTCACTATGTCGTGCTCCCCGCGCTCCATCAGCTTTCCGACGAACGTGATGCCGAACACCATCCTGAGGAGCACGAGGAACATAACCCCGATGTGGACGGACCTTCCGGGCGTCACCGGCTCCTGCCTGCTCCAGAACTCGTAGTGTCCGCGCTCCTGCTCCGCGAGGGACAGCAGGATCCTCTTTCTCTTCGGATTCCTCTCCACGCGCGCCAGCCACGTGTAAGTGAGGTACTCCCGGTACTCCTTGAGGGCGAACTCGCGCGCGGCGCTCATGGTAACGTCAACTGGCGACAAGTGAACTACCCCGCCCCACGGACGGGGCTTCCCGCCTCAAGGCCCCACCTTGCCCGCCGACTGCGGGTAGAGTGCGTAGCTCCACGGGCACTACGGGCCGTCCCGGCCCTGGGTGCACGGAAATGGGGGTTGAGTCTGTATTGCCCGCAGGGGCCGTCGATGGGGCAGAGGCGTACCTCACCGACCCCCGCTTCAACCGAGGCTTGGTGACGCTTACGCCGTCCATAATTATAGCTGCAATCTCGAGCGAAGCTGTTTTTAAATCTTGGGGGCCACCCATCCCCAAACCCCCGACTGACATACTCTCCTCGCTAAAGCTCGGAGGTTCTGGGGTCTCTGTCGTCCTCAGAGTTGCCCCTCTGGGGGTATCAGTGCTCCCCTTGCACGCATCCCTGTCTGCGTGCAATTGACCTATGCCTCCCACTGAAGGGGGACGCAACGCTATGTTGAACGAAGCGTTGACGTCGGCATGGTCAACGTGCCCGCAATGAGGGCACTTGAATGATTTACCTTCCCTAATCCCCATGCTTCCACACCGGGAACACTCCTTCGATGTGTTTCTCGGCTCCACATAGGTTACGGGAATTCCTTCCAGCTTAGCCTTATATTCAATGAACTTCTGGAGC
>JAWDMO010000037.1:0-11190 GCA_046536535.1 Nitrososphaeria archaeon | reverse complement strand
CCAGCTCCTCGATGTCCGCGGGGTTCATTAGCACGGCGGGACCCCCCGATGCCCTCGCCAGGGACCTGATTCTCCAAGTGATCTCCCCGCCCACGAAGTGGTGGGGACTCCGGATATCCACGAGTATCCAGCTTCCGGGCGGCGCCTCGACGGGTCCGGGATCGATCGCCGGCGCGAACCTGGGCCTGAGCGGCCCCTTCTCCGCCCACTGATCGCGCCCGGCCACGAGGGCTGCTGGATCGATCGCCCGATAGCCCGGCGCCAGATACACAATCTCGCGCGTAACGTCCAGCACGGACGAGTACCCGAGATCGCGCCCCAGGATCCTAGCCAGCCCGGACGCTATCTCCCACTCCTGCACCTGGGAGCCCGGAGGGCGCGCGGCGCGCATCACGGGCCTAACCCTCCTCTCGCCGTTCGTCACCGTGCCCTCCCTCTCCGGCATGAGCGGAACCGGGAGCACGACATCCGCCAGCTCGGACGTCTCGTTCGGATAGCTGCACATGCAGACGACGAATGAATTCTCCAGCGCCCTCTCGACCGTCCGGGGGCTGGCCATGCTGTGCATGGGGTTCATATCGGTCATGATCAGGACCTCCGGGCTACCACTCAGAATTGCCTCCGTGAACGTCGAGCCCCCGCGCGGAAACGGGCCCCAGCGCTCCTCGGCCCTCGCCCTCGAGTCCCCATCCCAGCAGCGTAGCCCTGGGCATGCGCCCATGTCGCCCACGCCCTGGACGTTCACGAGCCCCCTCATCGTCACTGTAGTAGCGCCCTTGAGCAGGGCGAGGTCGTACAGGGATCTGAGCGCTGCGCACCCGCCGGGCCCATGCGCGAGGCCCATGCCGCTGGCCACACCCATGTGCGTGGATCCGGCGATGAGCTCCACTGCGCTGCGCAGCGCCTCAGGGGATCCCATCAACGCCTCCTCCGCCCTGGGGAGATCGTATTCCATGAGCCAATCGCGGTATTCATTAAATCCGTCGATCAGCTCGACGCCCTCTGCATGGGCCCGCGACTCCAGGATCTCCCTGGCGATGTAATTGAGGACCGCGACCTCGCCCCCCGGCCTCACGAGCAGGGAGACATCGGACGAGCGCGATGTCTCCGCGATCAGCGATCCCAGGTATATAACCGCGGTCCCCCTGGCGCGCGCCCTGGAGATCCGGGCGTACATAGGGGGATAGTCGACCGCCGGATTGGTGCCGGCCAGCAACAGGAGATCCATGGACATCACATCGTCCAATGTCCCGGTCGACGCGGGGACGCCGTATATCTCCCTCATGGCGTCCACCGTGGACGCATGGCACACCCTGGCGCTCGCGTTATCCACGTTGGGCGTCCCGACGACCGATAGCGCGGTCCTCACGAGGGCCAGTGCGTCCTCGTTGGTCACCCTCCCCGAGATAGCGAAGTGTACGTCCTCGGGGTCGGATCCAGTTATCCCGCGGGCCACGGTCTCAAGCGCCTCCCTCCAGCCCACGGCCCTGGGACGGCCGCGCTTCCCGTTCCTCACCAGCGGCTCCATGATCCTCCCCCTGTAGATGGCCTCGTGAACCTTAAGGCCCCTCACGCACGGCGATCCGCCGCTGACGGGATCCGTCGGATCCGACCCCGTCGAAGATATGCGTCCTTCCGATGTCCCGAAGCGCAGCCTGCAGGCCAGCCCGCAGTGCGGACATATCCCGAGCGCGACCACGGGGACGCGCAGTCGGGGGAATTTATATTGTTGCGCGGTTAATATTTGATAAATTTACACGAACGATCCCTGATCGTGAGGGCGTCCCTCGGCATCGTCGAGCGCGTCGTTGCACATGCCGTCCACGATCCTGATGAGCGCGTCCTCCCTGGGCACGTTGATGAACTCGACGCGTTCGAACTTCGACGAGAGTTCCCTCGCGCGGGACAACAGCCTCCTCATCCTGGGGTCCCTCGCGCGCCACTTTCCGGAGAGCTGGCTCATCACCAGCCTGCTGTCCGAGTACACGCGGACGCTCGTGATCCCGAGCCTCAGGGCCTCCTCCAGCGCCCTGATAACAGCTGTGTACTCGGCCTCGTTGTTCGTGCATCTCCCCAGATATTCGCTGCGACGCGCCAGCACCCTGTCACCGCTGACCACTATGAATCCATAGGCACAGTCGCCCGGGTTGCCCCGGGACGCGCCATCCGTATATATAGAGGCCTCCACATCGATCGTCAAATGCGGAGCTATTAATCGTTAATCATGATCGATTAATGACCGCGCCCGGCGTCGGCGGCGTCATCCCGCGGCATGGAACGGCGCGGGCGCCCGGGATTCGATGGATGTCACCGAAATGGGTATATCGCATGACGGTAAATTCGTACCGTGAATTACACGGAGGGATCGAGGAGGCTGTTCCTGGAGACCGGAACCAGGTTTCCCAGGGACATCATATGGGCGATGGGCGCCATCAAGCTGGCGGCCGCCCGGGCCAACAACAGGCTCGGGCTCCTCGACGGGGGGATGGCATCCGCGATTGAGGCGGCCGCCCGGGAGGTGATGGATGGATCGCGCGACCCCGAGATAGTGGTGGACGTCTTCCAGACGGGCTCCGGGACTGGGCTCAACATGAACGTGAACGAGGTCATAGCCAGGAGGGCGTCGGAGATCCTCGGATCCAGCGTCCATCCGAACGACCATGTGAACATGTCCCAGTCGTCGAATGACGTGGTCCCGACCGCCATCAGGGCCGCTGCCGCTAAGGCCGCTGCCGCCAGGATGCTGCCGGCCCTCGGCGTGCTCGCGGCGGCGCTGGAGGAGCTGTCGTCCAGGACGGCATCTGTATACAAATCCGGAAGGACACATCTGAGGGACGCGCTCCCAATTACCATGGGCCAGGAGTTCGGGGCATATGCACACGAGTTCTCGAGGGACGCGGCGGCGCTGGAGAGCGCGATATCGCGCGTTCGGGAACTCCCGCTGGGCGGAACGGCGGTGGGGACGGGGCTCAACTCGCCGGAGGGCTTCGCCGATGCGGCGATCGAGGAGCTGTCGTCCATATCGGGCATCGAGTTCAGGGCATCCCCCAATAGGTTCGCCTCCATGAGGCTTTTGACGGACCTCGTGGACGTCAGCGCCTCGCTGAGGTCGACGGCGCTGGATCTGTTCAGGCTCTCACAGGACCTGAGGCTCATGTTCTCGGGCCCCGTGACCGGGCTGAACGAGATCGATATACCGAGCCAGGCCGAGATAGCCGGGAGCAGCATAATGCCGGGGAAGACGAACCCCGTCACCGTGGAGGCGTGCCTCCAGGCATCCGCCCAGGTCATGGGGCTCGACCACGCGATCCAGATCGCTGGAATGCTGGGGGAGTTCGAATTGAGCATGGGAGTACCGCTCGCCGGATACGACATAGCGATGGAGATGTCCGTACTCTCGGAGGCGCTCTCCAAGATGGCATCCGTCGTCGTGGGGAGCGTCGCCCCGAACGAGGAGCGGACTAGGAGATACGCCGAGAGCAGTCCCTCGCTGATAACGGTGATATCGCCCGTCATAGGATACGAGAGGGCGGCGGAGGTCGGAAAGAGGCTGGTGAAGGGACTCTCGATAAGGGAGGCGTTGAAGGAGCTGGGATTCGACGACAGCGCGATAGACGGATTGCTTGATCTCAGAAGGCTGGTTCGGCCGGGTATACCGGCGAGGGATGACCGATAACACAAGTCGATAATATCGTATTCCTTCCGCGGTGGATAACGAATTTATTTTTGAAATATACTTTCAGAGATGTACTCGGTAAGGGAAGTCCGCGCCGTAGGGGCTCCGCCCATCAATCCACGCGTTCTCCGATTATGCGCAGCGGGATTTGAGATGCCGGGGATTGCGAGTCGCCCCACCCGGCATGTGATCCGGGCTGATCGGTCGGCGTAGTGATGTATCCCGCTGACCTCTCATGCCCCTGAAGGACATATATTTTCTCCGTTCACCCCAAACATCGTTCATCCGATAGCGGCTACAGACCTCGCTCCTTCGGAGGCGGGAAGCTGGTGAGATGACGTGTGGGGCTTCCCACCCCCTCATCACATGTGCAGTGAACTGCCCCGCCATCGCGGACGGGGCTTCCCGCTTCATTACTCTACATTGCCCGCTGAAAGCGGGTAGAGGGCGGAGCTCCACGGGCTCCAGGGGTGTTCCCACACCTTCAGTATATCGAGGGATGCGTTGTGGTCGCGATCCGCGGCCCGGCCGCACCCGGGACATACGAAGACGCGGTCGGAGAGCGCCAGATCCTCCCTCGCGGGAGGGAGTCTTCCGCCCCCAAATCCCGGATGAGATAAAAGGGAAAATCAGGGCTCTACGACCATCATGCTGAGCGTCGATCTGACGTGCTCCAGCCTTCTTATGCGCGAGCTCACAACGTCCTTCACTTTGTCCAGCGAGTCGGCCTCCACTTTGGCTATGAGGTCGTATACACCGTAGATCGTGTATGCCTCCGTCACGTTCGATATCTGTCTGAGCTCCTTGAGCACCTCCTCTTCCATCCCGGTATCGGTGTTTATGAGCACGTATGCCTTCGCCAACCCCTCATCCGTCCATATCCTCTCAGCTAAAAGTGTTCTCATCGTCCCGCGCCGCCGGCATATATGCTATGCGCCCGGCGATGTCCCGTGACATTACAATGCATGAGCAAGAAAGCTCCGACCTTTAGGGAGGAGATGAATTGCGATAGGTTTATTAGCGCCAGTAAAATTGTGTAAATTAAGTGATGATCAAGACCCTCAAAGTGAGACTCTATCCAGATGAAGACCAGAAAGTCCTTCTGGAAAAGCACTTTGGGTCTTGCCGCTTCGTGTGGAATCACTTCCTCGAGGTCAGGAACAAGTACTATGCTGAGCACAAGGACGATAAAAAGAAGGGTCTTTCCGTGTTCGATACTATGAAGATGCTCACGGCGTTGAAGAAAGAAGTGACGTGGTTGAACGAGGTCAATTCGCAGGGTCTCCAGCATTCCCTCGTGGAACTGGATAAGGCGTTCAAATCCTTCTTCAAACATAATACGACATATCCGAGATTTAAGTCAAAGAAGGATAGTAAACAGTATTTCATAGTGCCGTCGGGGTTTAAGGTGGAGGGAAATAGGCTGGTCATCCCCAAATTCACTGAAGGCATAAAGTACCGGGATGAATCGACGATTCCTGAAAACATAAAGCGGATCGTGATAACGAGGGATGTGGATAGGTACTACGCTTCTGTAGTGTACGAAAGCGATGAAAAACCGTCAGTGGGAATGGGTGCTGTTGGTCTTGACATGGGCGTCAAGCATTTTCTCACAACATCGGATGGGATTCAGGTAGAACCACTGAACGCGTTGAAGAAAAGGGAGAAACAGCTCAAGAGGGAACAAAGGAGGTTATCGAGAAAGGGGAGGGGGTCGGGGAACAGGAAGAAGCAGATCGTAAAACTTGAAAGGCTATATCAGAAAATAAGGGATGCGAGGACTGACTTCAATCACAAGGTATCTAGTGCGATAGCCAAGCATTACGGTACCGTTGTGATTGAGGATTTGAACGTACAGGGAATGGCACAAAACCACAAACTCGCAAAGAGTGTATTGGACCAGAGCTGGTACCAGTTCAGGGAGATGCTCGAATACAAGTTGCAGTGGAGAGGTGGAGAGTTGATAAAGATCGGGAGATTCGATCCATCCTCTGAGATGTGCTCAAGATGCGGGAACATTAAACGCGACCTCAAGCTTTCAGATAGAATATACCATTGTGATGTATGTGGTTTAACAATCGACCGTGATCTCAATGCGGCAATAAACATAATGAGGATGGGTTTTCTTAAAGTAGGGAAGGGCATTCCCGAATTCACGCCTGTGGAGATACCTCTGGCGGGATACCTGAATCGTGAGGGTATCAGCTATGTGTCGTTGAAGCAGGAACCTCCGATCCTTTAGGGAGAAGAGGATGTCAGTTGATCATCCCTCGGACGCAGCGCCAGATCGCCTGCTCGTCGTTGGCGAGCGTCGTCCTGAGGCCCGATTCGGTTGTTCAAGGGCTGCCGCCGTCGACGCGGAGCGCTTAAGAGATGGAATCCCGGACGGTTCCCGGGAATGCTGACCGGTGGCATAGTGTCGGCGCTCGCGCTGGATAGGGAGGCCGCGGCGGAGCTCGCCGGCAGGCTCGGCAAGAGAAAGGAGGAGGGGAAATATTACAGGAAGTCCGGCGAACGTCTGCTCACAATACTGGTCCCGGGGGAATCGATCCTGGACGCCGCCGAGGCCCTCACGGCGTCGGATTTCTTCTACATGATATCGACGGACCTCTCCAGGGATGAGGCTGAGCTCGCGCTCCTGGCCGAGGCATCGGGGAGGCCCGGGATCGTGATCGCGTCGGATCCCGCGCGCTTCTCATCGATGTTCAGGGGGTTCGGGATCGCCGGGATGGTCGGGGAGTTTGAGCCCAGGGACCCGTCAACCCCCGATCTCGGGTTCGCGCTCGTGGACTCCGGATTCATAGTCAAGGGGGTCGGGCCCGTCGCGCTCGGGATCACGTTCACAGGGCTCAGCGTCCACGACGAGGTGGTCCTCCTCCCATCCGGGAGGTCCGCGTCCATAAAGTCGATACAGGTGCTGGACGAGGATTACGACTCCGTGGGACCCGGGGTCAGGTATGGGATCTCCCTGAGGGGAGTCGATGAGAGGGACCTGAAGGAGTGCTACGCTATACTGAGGCCGGGCGCGGTCGCCTCGCGGTCGATACGCGTAACCCATAGATTTCAGCTGGCCACGGATTCGCAGTCCCTCCACGCGGTGATGAGGGGTATCAGGCTCTTCGGATCGCTCTCCGGGGATGAACTGACGCTGGAGAAGGACATCCCCATGGCGCGGGAGAGGGCGGCCCTGCTGAACGTGAATGCGCCGAAGGGCAAACTGAGGGTCTACGGCTACTCCGACCTGAATGCGCCCTAGGCCCTGTGCGCGGACGATCTCAGGACATCGAGCGCCCTATCCGCGTGATCCTCCGCCTTTCTTAGCCCCTCGAGGACGGCCTTTATCATGCCGTCGGGTCCCACTACGAACGTCACCCTGCGGGCCCCCTTACCCCTCTCGCTTCCGGCGCAGTATTCCGAGATTATGCGCTTCTCCGCATCGGGGACCAGCGGGAACCTCGCGCCGTACTTCGCCGCGAACCTGGCCATGGTCCCCGGCCCATCGGCGCTCACGCCGATGACCTCGGCCCCGAGCGCCTCGAACTCCCCCGCCAGCTGGACGAACCTCTGCAGCTCCCTCGTGCATCCCTGCGTGAACGCCTTCGGGAAGAAGTAGATGACGATCGGGGAACCCCTCATGGATGATATGGAGGTCCTCCCGGATTTCGATTCGAATTCGAAGTCGGGGGCGGGATCGCCCTCGCGCGGACACGCCACTCAATGCCACCCCGCGAGCCTCATTGCCCTGACCACGCGGTCCACGGAGAGCGCGAGCGCCGCCAGTCTGTGGCTCACCCCCTTCTCCAGCGCTAATTTGTGGACGTCGCCGAACGCCTTGATCATCCTGGCCTCAAGCTTCGAGTTGACCTCCTCGAGCGACCACTGTTCCCTCTCCAGGTTCTGGACCCATTCGAAGTATGAGACGAGCACGCCCCCGGAGTTAACGAGTATATCGGGTATGACGGCTATTCCGTTCCTCTCCAGAACCCTATCGGCGAACGGCGTAGTCGGCCCGTTTGCGCCCTCCACAACTATCCTGGCCCTTATCCGGTGGGCGTTTGACTCGGTTATCTGGTTCTCCATGGCGGCCGGCACCAGCACGTCCACGTCGGACTCCAGGAGCTCCTCGTTCGTGATCGGCGCCCCGTAGGGGAGTTTCCCGATGCTCCCGGAGGCCATGAAGTCGGAGCGGAGTTTTTCGAACGGCACCTGGATCCCATCTGCGAAGTACCTTCCTCCCCCTATATCGCTCACCGCGACGACTTTGGCGCCCATCTCCATGAGGAACCTGACGGTATTTGATCCGACGTTCCCGAATCCCTGCACGGCGAACGTCGCGCCCTTGATGTCCTTCCCCAATATCGCCTTGAGCGCCTCCCTCGCGGTTATCACCACGCCCCTCCCCGTCGCCTCGTTCCTCCCCAGGGACCCGCCTAGTTCGACCGGTTTCCCCGTGACAACGGCCGGCACGTTATATCCCTTCATCTTGGAGTATTCGTTCATAATCCACGCCATCACCTGGGGGTTCGTCCCCACGTCGGGCGCCGGGACGTCCACCTCCGGCCCTATGGTGTAGTAGATGGAATCCACGTACTTCCTGGTGAGCTCCTCCAGCTCGTCCTCGTTCAGCTGCGCCGGATCCACCGTTATCCCGCCCTTGGCGCCGCCGAAGGGGACGTCTATGAGGGCCGTCTTCCACGTCATGAGCATCGCGAGCGCCCGAGTCTCGCTCATCGATACCATGGGATGGTACCTGAGGCCCCCCTTGTACGGCCCCCTCGCGTTGTTGTGCTGTATCCTGTATCCTACGAAGCTCTTGACGCTACCGTCGGTCATCTTCATGTGCAGGTAAACGGAGATCTCCCTCCTCGGGGTCTTCAGCATCTCGTAATACTCCGGTTCTATGTCTATCACCTGAGCTACGGAGGCCAGCTGCGCCAGTGCGTTGCTGTACGGATCCTCCTCCCCCTTTTCCGCCCTGATCTCCTGCTCCATTGATGGATCGATGGCCATCCTGAGTTAAAAGGCTATTGGGCAAAGGCTGCCTGCATCACTGAATCCCCACCGCAATCGATGGTATGGCTCCCGGGTCTCGGGGATGGGGATTGGGATTATGCCCCCTTTGATGGCGGAGCTGTTAGGTGTACTGGTACGAGAGGCCGCTCCGGATGGGGATTGGGATTATGCCCCCTTTGATGCACATCATCCAGTTGCAATCTACGATGCACGATGGCGGTCCCCTCGCCGTGCCCACCGGCACGCCGGTCGCATTACTCAATGTGTTCATATTTCGGCAACGTGAACTACCCGCCCCACGGACGGGGCTTCCCGCTTCATTACTCTACATTGCCCGCCGACCGCGGGTGGAGGGCGGAGCTCCACGGGCTCCAGGGGCGGTTCCCACCCCGATCTCCTCGGGATATCGAGGGATGCGCTGTGGTCGCGATCCGCGGCCCGGCCGCACCCGGGACGGACGAAGACGCGGTCGGAGAGCCTCATCCTCCCTCGCGGGAGGGAGTCTTCCGCCCCCAAAACCTCCTAAGTAGTAATATAAGTGGGCAGCAGCGCAGCTACGCCGTGGACCGCGCACGCCGCATAAGGGTCCCCCTCCCGGGGATGGAGCTCGGCCATGTGAACGCGTACCTGGGGGAGTGCGAGGGCGCGGACGGATACTACCTGGTGGACGTGGGGCTGGCCACGTACGATGCCGCCCTCGGGCTCCTGAACGGCCTGAGGGAGCTCGGGGTCCGCCCATCGGAGATCTCCTTTGCGTTCATCACCCACTTCCATGCGGACCACGTCACGCTCCTCCAGCTGCTCTCCCGGCTCACATCGGCCGAGTACTGCATCGGGGAGGCGGAGCTGAGGAGCGTCGGATCGGACTTCGACGGTTACGTGCGGGGGGTCCTCGACGGTTACGCGCGGCACGGCGTCCCGGGCGATCTCCTGGAATCGTTCACCAAGGTCGCACCCATGGCGAGGTTCAGGGGGGCGTTCGAGGACGTGTGGAAGCTGGAGTGGCGCGCTGTAAGGGACGGCGAGGAGCTGCCGTGCGGATTGAGGGCGATCTGGACGCCGGGGCACACGCCCGGGCACACGGTCTACGCGTTCCCGGGGGGCGCCTACACCGGCGACCACGTGCTCCCCGTGATAACGCCCAACATATCGTGGTACGGCGTCGAGGGACGCGATTACGACCCCCTGGGAAGTTATCTGGAGAGCCTGAGGAAGGTGCGCGGCCTGGGCGCGGGGTTCCCTGCGCATGGGGACGCGATCCCCGACGTCGATTCCAGGGTCGACGAGCTGCTGCGGCACCACGAGGGGAGGCTCGGGGAGGTCCTGGGGGCCCTGGATGAGCCCATGACCGCGTACGACGTGGCGAGGAGGATCAGGTGGAATACGGGTAAGGGGGATTTCGATTCGTTCGACGTCTACAACAGGTTCTTCGCAGTCGGCGAGGCGCTCTCGCACCTGCGCCACCTGGAGAACTCGGCGCTGGCGGAGGAGTTCGAGGGCCCCGGCGCAGTGATCCTGTGGCGCAGGACCCGGAATGGTTCCGACCGTACCGTGAGGTGATGCTCCCGGGCGCGGTTCCACGGAACTGCGAGCGCCCTCACAGTCGTTCAATGGACTGATATTGTAGTCACCGTTATCCCGCAAATGCATTGGATGTCGCCCGCCGGGAAGCGGCCGGGTGGTCCGATAAAATGTTCAGTCGCGCCTTATTAATTCATCAGTGTCCTCGGACGGTCCTCCCCACGATGTCCACTCGCCCACGGCATCTATGTCCCTTCCCGTCAGCTTCTCCTCCACCCTGTCCACCTTGACTATCGCGGGCAGCTTCACCCACTGTCCCACCAGTATCGCCTCCCCGGGGTTGAGATCCGGCAAGTATCCGGCCATCTCCTCGGTCATGAACTCGCTCGAGTCCTGGACGAACGCCCTGTCCCTCTGATTCAGCAGCCTCCCTATGGCCAGCGATCCCATCTGGCTCAGCACGTCCTGATCCAGCTTCTGAGGCCTCTGGGAGACTATGATGATGGAGACCCCGAACTTGCGCCCCTCCCTGGCTATCTTAGCGGCCGCCTCCCTCGTCTTGGTCCTGGCGTGTTCGTCGCCCGGAATGAATACGTGCGCCTCCTCGAGCGCCAGCACGACGGGCTTCGCCAAGGCCCCCGGTTCCCCTGACATCGTCCTCTTCCTGTCAGCCAGGACCTCGTCCATGTAGTGCGATATCACGACGTCTGCCTGCCTGGGGGAGAGCTCGGAGAGATTCACCACGTTCACGTAGCCCTCGGCCACGAGCCTGAGCGGAGGGGGGCTATCCGGATCCAGGACCGCGCCGAGCCGTCTCAGCGCAGCGTCCACGATGTCGGATACCCTGTGCGCTGCCTCGCCGTACTGCTTGTTCTCGTAGAACTCCTCGACGCCCTCGCGGAGGCTCGCCCAGAAGTCCTTCGAGTTCCTGGCGCCCTCCAGCGCATCGCCGAGGACGTGTCTTTGCTTGTCGGCCTTCT
>JAWDMO010000036.1:0-11233 GCA_046536535.1 Nitrososphaeria archaeon | reverse complement strand
CGCCATCCTCTCTATTTCGTCCTCGAGCTCCTTACCCTTTTCAACGGCCTTCCTTCTCGCCCTTTTTCCCTGGACCACGCGGCGGAGTTCCGGGCGCCGTTTAAAACAGTTCCAGGGTGTTGGTCAGATAAGGCGATGACCGCGGACGCGCGCTCCAGGCGGGTGGGTGAACAGAGACCTAAAGGGGGAGCGCGGTCTTCAGGTGCGAGCGCTGCGGCCTCGCGATGGACAGGCAGCTGAACGCGGCCATCAACCTCTACCTGAGGATGGAGGGGGTTCCCCAGCAGCGCGAGTGGTGGGACGGAAACGTCCTGCCATCGCTGGTGGGCGGGTACCTCCTGACGGGGGCGGAGCGGAGGGGACCCGATGAACTCGCGAGGGGCCTATATGATGCCGTGAAGCCCCAGCTCTACGCGTACGACAGGTACGCGGATGCGTACCTATGTGCGCCTACGTAGGGTGAAACCCGTTTATAAGGTGAGGGGGATTTGTGGGAGCGGAGAAGTCCCTATCATTTACGGGTGAGAAGAACCCGTTTCACAATTGCTCGGTACATACATGCCACGATGGGCATGGTGGATGTCACTAGAGCTCGAGTCGGCAATAACGGAAATGGATTCCCCGCCCGGAGAGCACCTGCTCTCCCTCACGGTCCACAGAAGGATGAGGCGCGGCGGAAATGCCCGGATGTGATCGAGGTCTAAAGCACACGTCCAAAAGGGACATGACGATGTCGCTACACATCGCCGTGCAGTACGCAGAAATTAGTAATTAATGCCCGCGTCCGCCGCAGATGATCGAAATTGCGGCCCTCATAACGCCGTTTATGGCCAGGGCCCCTGAGCCGGCCCATGCAACCACGACGCACGATCCATCAGGCGGATCGGGACTGACCTTCAATGGATACTCGTAGCTGCCATCCGGGAACACATACCTACCGCCCCTCCTCATCAGCACGAGCGCGCCATCGGCTCCGCCCCTCACGGCCTCATCCCTATGGGCCACCCCGCTTCCCAGCGAGCTGCACATAGCCTTCACGATGACCCCCGCGGTCACGCTCCCGTAGCGCTCCGGAAGCTCGACGTCGGCGGGCTCCAAGATGTCCGCCAGCGCTCCGGAGACGCTTATCCCCTCGGGTGTCAGATATGCCCCCCCTCTATCCGCATCCGCCAGCCCCGCCGCCTTCAGCTTCGAGAGTATAGTCCTTCCGGTGGCCTCTCCCACGTCAAGAAGTTCCGCCAGCCCCTTCCTTCCGATCCTGCCCTCCCTCCTCAGCAGCAGAAGCGTGTAGGCCGCTAGAATCAGCTTGGAATCCCCGCGCCATACGCATGGGTCAGCGAGGGACGTCACATCAGGATATCTGCGGCCGCGAGAATTAAGTTTGACGGGCCGAGCGCAATTTCCCCACATGGTTCGCGAGCAGCGTGTAGTTGTAGCCGTCGACGAGCGCGCGGAGGCTCGCCTCCACTATGTTCCTCGACAGCGCGGTCGTCGACCATCTCCTGCGCCCGTCGGAGAACTCCACGTACACGCGTACTTTGGAGGCGGTACCCTCAACGCTGTCCACAACGCTCACCTTGTAGTTGACCAGCGAGACCCCGGTCAGTTCCTCCGCGAGCTTGCCGGCCGCCGTCCTCATAGCGCTGTCAAGCGCGTGGACGGGCCCGACGCCCCTCCCCCTCCCATGCCCCACATGATGGCCGAACTTCACGATCACGTCCGCGACCGACTCCACGTCGCCCTCCTCCTCCCTCGATACCCCCACGCTCCAGTAGACGACGTCGAGCTGGTCCACATCAATGTCGAGGCTCCTCATGAGTATGAGGTGGACTGTCGCGTCGGAATCCTCGAGCGAGTATCCCTCGGCCTCCAGCCTCTTTATCTCATCAAGCGCCCTGCCCAGGGCCGGATCGTCCTTATCTATATCCAGCCCCAGCCTCCTGGCCTCACTCAGGAGCGCCGCCCGTCCCGCGAGCTCGCTTATCCTCATCCTCCGGTGATTCCCGACGAGCTCCGGGTCCACGTGTTCATAGCTCCTGGGCTCCTTCAACATCGCGTCTATGTGTATTCCGCCCTTGTGCGAGAACGCGCCGCTTCCCACATAGGGTTGATAGGGGTTCTCCGGCATGTTGAGGAGCCTGTATACGTGGCGCGACAGCGCCGTCAGCCCGCGCAGCCGCTCTCCTCCGGGCCCGTCGCCCTTGAGCGCCTTCAGGCCCATCTTCAACACCAGCGCCGGGAGCACCTGTATCAGATCCGCGTTGCCGCACCTCTCCCCTATGCCGTTTATCGTCCCCTGCACATGCGCCGCGCCCTCGACCACCGCCATTATCGAGTTCGCCACCGCGTTTCCGGAATCGTTGTGCGCGTGGATCCCCAGCGGGGCCCGCACGGACTTCCTGACCTCCCCCACGATACGTCCGACCTCGTGCGGGAGCGATCCGCCGTTCGTATCGGCCAGCACGATCCTCTCGGCCCCGGCCTCCTCGGCCGCCCTGAGGACGCTCACCGCGTACTCCGGGTCCTCCCTGTAACCGTCGAAGAAGTGCTCCGCATCGAAAATTACGCGCACCCCATGTGAGCGGAGGAATCCCAGGGAATCCCTGACTATTTCCAGGTTCTCCTCGGGGGTGACGCCCAGGACCCTCTTCACGTGCAGGGTCCACGACTTGCCCACTATGACGGCCGTCCTCACATCCGCCCTCACAATCGCGCCCAGGTTCTGGTCCTCGCTCGCCCTCGTGCCCCTGCGCTTGGTGGACCCGAACGCGACGACCTCAGTCTTGGAGAGCCCCAGCTCCTTGACCTTGGAGAAGTACTCCAGATCCTTCGGATTCGAGGCGGGCCAGCCCCCCTCAACGTAGGAAATGCCAAGTTCGTCCAGCTTCTCGGTTATGCTGAGTTTATCCTGAAGCGTGAAGGAGACTCCGCTGGCCTGGGCCCCGTCCCTCAGCGTGGTGTCGAGGACCTCCACATCCAGTTCCAATCTCCCGGTCGCTCGACCCGCATTGAATTAAGCTTTTACATGATATCCGATATGTTCACGATCGGCTGAAGGCCCGCGCTCCGCCGTCATTGCACCGCAGGGCTGCCCCTTCATCGGCCTGGCAGGCCGATGCCGAATATCTCGAGAGCACCCCATATCCGCGGGCCCTAGCAGGTGGAGGACTCCACGCGCTCCTCCTCCCCTCCAGCTCATCCGCAGGAAGTTCCAGATCCAGCCTCCTGTTCTTCACATCTATTAATATCGGATCCCCGTCCCTGACGAGCGCTATTGGTCCCCCGACCGCCGCCTCCGGGGCGACGTGCCCCACGCACGGCCCCCTGGTTCCTCCGGAGAAGCGCCCATCGGTAATCAGGGCGACCTCCGAGGCGAGCCCCATGCCCACAATGGCCGACGTCGGTGAGAGCATCTCCCTCATTCCCGGGCCGCCCCTCGGTCCCTCGTAGCGTATCACCAGGACATCGCCGGCCGATACGTCGCCCCTTACTATAGCGCGATACGCGTCCTCCTCCGAGTCGAATGTGCGCGCCGTCCCCCTGAACTTCAGGTTCTCCTCGGCTATCGCAGCGGTCTTCACCACGGCTCCCCTGGGGGCGAGCGTCCCCCTGAGTATCGCTATGCCGCCCTCCCTGTGAACCGGATCCTCAGGACCCCTTATTATCGCGCGGTCCCTCACGGCGGCATCCTCCAGCACCTCGCCGATGGTCCTGCCCGAGACCGTCAGCGCGTCCAGATGGAGGAACCTCGAGATCGACTTCATGAGGGCCGGCACTCCTCCGGCCGCGTGTAGATCCTCCATCATGTACGGCCCGCCCGGGTATATCGGCGCCACATGCGGAACGGTCCTGCCGATCCTGTCGAAGTCATCGAGGCTCAGATCTATACCGGCCTCCCTCGCGAGCGCCAGCAGATGGAGCACGGTATTCGTGGACCCCCCGAGCGCCATGTCGACCGATATGGCGTTCTCCAAGCTCCCCCTGTTGAGGAAACTCGAGAACCTGAGGCCCTGCCTCACGAGCTCAACCGCCCTTTCACCGGCCCTCCTGGCTATATCCCTCTTCTCCGCGCTGACCGCGAGCGCAGTGGCGGTGTACGGCAGCGAGAGGCCGGCAGCCTCGGATATAACTGCCATGCTGTTCGCCGTGAAGAGCCCGCTACATGATCCCGGCCCGGGGCATGCCACCCTCTCCAGCTCCCCCAGCTCCCCCAGCTCCATCCTTCCCGCCCTGTAGCTCCCGACGGCCTCGAAGACGTCGACGAGCCCCACCTTCTTCCCCCTCCAGAGGCCTGCCGCCATGGGACCCCCCGTGACCACCACGGTCGGGATGTCCAGCCTTGCCGCCGCGAGCAGCATGCCCGGCGTGATCTTGTCGCAGTTCGTGAGCAGGACGAGCCCGTCGAACCTGTGCGCGTTGACCATTATCTCTATGGAGTCCGCTATGACCTCGCGCGACGGGAGGGAATACTTCATTCCTTCGTGCCCCATCGCTATGCCGTCGTCCACCGCTATGGTGTTGAACTCGAAGGGGACCCCTCCCCCCTCGCGTATCCCCATCTTCACCTGTTCGGCCAGCTGTCTGAGGTGGACGTGCCCCGGCACGACCTCCGAATAGCTGTTCGCTACGCCTATGAACGGTTTCCCGAAGTCATCATCACCCAGGCCGGTCGCCCTGAGGAGTGACCTGTGCGGGGCCCTTTCCGGCCCCTCCTTGACATCCGAGCTCCTGAGCACGCCCCCGTATCATGTGGGGCATTAAAAAGTGGCGCGGTGATAACGGCGGCGGGCCTCGTCCCTTCGGGGCGGAAGGAGGGTCCGATATCCTTATTTACGGCGCGGCTTGAGGATGGCCGATCGATGATGTCGGAGTGCACGGGCGCCTCGGCGAGCCATCCTGCGGCGTCCCTAGTGCTCCTCATCATCGTGTGATAGACCCCTTCTATAGGAAGGGGGTTCTCAGGAGGTGTATGTGAAATTGGATCTCATGTCCGGTTCCCGCGCCCTCATTAAGGCCCTGGAGAAGGAGGGCGTGGACGTCGCATTCGGAATACCGGGCGGCGCAATAATGCCAGTATATGATGAGCTGCTGAACAGCGACATAAGGCACGTACTGGCGAGGCATGAACAGTCGGCCGCCCATATGGCTGACGGATATGCAAGGGCCTCCGGAAAGGTCGGCGTCTGCATAGCCACGTCGGGGCCGGGAGCGACAAACCTGGCCACGGGGGTGGCTACCGCATACATGGATTCGACGCCGCTCGTGGCGATAACCGGCCAGGTCCCCACGTCGATGATGGCGAGGGACTCGTTCCAGGAGATAGATGCGGTCGGCATCTACACCCACATGACCAAATACTCGTTCCAGCCGCTGAGGCCGTCCGAGATACCGTGGACCGTTAGGGCCGCGTTCTTCCTGGCGTCCACGGGCCGTACAGGCCCCGTCCACATCGACATGCCGAAGGACGTACAGACCGGGGAAGCCGAGATGTCGTTCCCCGACCGGGTGATCATAAGGGGCTACAGGCCGTACGTGCCCCCGGATCCCGCGGCCATCGCCGTCGCGCTCGACATGTTGCTGAATGCCGAGAGGCCGGTCATACTGGCGGGCGGCGGCGTGATAAAATCCGGGGCGCATGAATACCTGCTGCAGCTGGCAGAATCGGCGCTGATACCGATCGCGACGACGCTCATGGGAAAGGGCGCGGTGCCGGAGGATCATCCGCTGGCGCTGGGACCCGTCGGAATGCACGGAACAGTGCACGCCAACAAGCTGGTGAACGAGGCGGACCTCGTCTTGGCGGTTGGAGTCAGGTTCTCGGACAGGACCACGATGGAGGTCAAGGGGTTCGCGCCCGACGCCAAGATAGTACACTTCGACGTGGACCCGACCGAGGTCGGGAAGAACGTGAAGACGCACCACGCGGTCACCGGCGACCTCAAATCCAGCCTCAGGCTCCTGCTGGAGATGTTCCGCGAGCGCGCCAGGACCGGGAACTGGGGCGCATGGAGGAGGAGGGTGGACGAGGTCGCCTCCGAGTGGCGCGACAGGATAGTCGGCGTGAAGTCGGAGTTCTCGCCGCCCTACATACTGAGGACGATGCGCGAGCTGCTGCCCCCCGATTCCATAGTGACCACGGAGGTGGGCCAGAACCAGATGTGGGCGGAGCTGTACTTCAAGGTCCTGAGGCCGAGGACGTTCATCACGAGCGGTGGGCTGGGGACAATGGGGTTCGGATTTCCGGCCGCCATAGGCGCCAAGGCGGCGAGGCCGGACGTCCCGGTCGTGGATATAGCGGGGGACGGCAGTTTCATGATGACCATGAACTCCCTCGCCACCAGCGTGAATGAGAAGCTGCCGGTCGTTGCGGTGATACTCAACAACTCATCGCTCGGGATGGTCGCGCAGTGGCAGCGGCTCTTCTATAACCGGAGGTACGCGGCCACGATATTTGACGCGAACCCGGACTTCGTCAGGCTGGCGGAGTCGTTCGGGGCGGAGGGCGCCAGGGTGTACTCGCTGGACGAGTTCCGCTCGGTTTTCAGGTCGGCGATCCGCAGCGACGTCGCGACGATAATAGACGTCCCAATACACCCGGAGGAGGACGTGTTCCCGTTCGTGGGCCCGGGAAGGACCCTGAACGAGATGCTCCTGGGAGATGGCCGGGAATGAGCGGCGAGAACGCTGTAATATATTCATTGATGGTGGAGAACAAGCCGGGCGTGCTCTTCAGGGTCGCCTCGCAGTTCCGGAGAAGGAGCTTCAACATAGAGAGCGTGGCGGTCGGCGTGACGGAGCGCCCGGATACCTCCAGGATGATAATCACCATGCGCGGGGATGAGCAGATGGCGGAGGACTTCGCTAGGGTCCTGAGGAGGACCGTCGACGTGATTGACGTGAGCCGCATGGATCCCTCCAGGGCGGCCCAGAGGGAGCTGGCGCTGATCCGCGTGAAGTCCGGCGGCGTGGACGTCGCGCGGGGCGTCGGCGGGGAAGGTGAACTGAGGGTGCTCGGGGAATCCGGCGAAGGCATCGTCCTGCAGGTCGTCGGCTCCCCCTCGTACGTGTCGTCGCTGATCGACGCGCTCGACCGCGGGAAAGTACTTGAGGAGGTCGCGAGGACGGGAGTGGTGGCGTTGGAGGTGAGCTAGGTTGCCCAAGATATATTACGACGACGATGTATCGCTCGACGCGATACTGTCCAGGAAGGTGGCCGTTATAGGGTACGGAAGCCAGGGGAGGGCGCAGGCCCTGAATTTAAGGGATAGCGGGGTCGACGTGTCCGTGGGCCTCAGGCGCGGCGGCAGCTCGTGGGCCCAGGCGTCCCGGGACGGGTTTGAGCCCCTCCCGATAGACGAAGCCGTAAGGAGGGCGTCTGTGGTCCAGCTGCTGATACCGGACCTCCAGCAGCCCTCGGTCTATGGGGAACTGATATCACCGAACCTCAGGAGGGGGACTGCGCTGGGGTTCGCGCACGCGTTCAACATCCACTACGGGTTGATCAGGCCGCCGGAGTGGGCGGACGTCTTCATGGTCGCGCCCAAGAGCCCGGGTCCCCGCGTCAGGGATGAGTACGTCGCCGGCAGGGGTGTACCGTCGCTCGTGGCTGTCGCGCAGAACGCATCCGGGAAGGCGCTGGATCTGGCGCTCGCGTACGGGAAGGCGATAGGCTCCACGCGCGCCGGCGTGATGGAGACCACGTTCAAGGAGGAGGTTGAGACCGATCTCTTCGGGGAGCAGACTGTGCTGGTGGGAGGCGTGACCTACCTGATACTCAGGGGATTCGAGACGCTCGTGGCGGCGGGCTATCAGCCCGAGGTCGCGTACTTCGAGGTCCTGAACGAGCTGAAGCTCATAGTGGACCTTATACAGTCCGGCGGACTCTCCCACATGCTGGAGTCCGTCTCCGAGACCGCCCGCTACGGCGGCATGACGCGGGGGCCCCGCGTGGTGGATGAGCACGTTGCGGAGAACATGAAATCGATACTGAGGGAGATACAGTCCGGCGAGTTCGCCAGGGAGTGGTCCGGCGACGTGGCAAAGAGCTCCGCCGAAATGAGGCGCCTCGTCGACTCGGTGAGGGCACATCAGATAGAGCGCGTGGGCGAGCAGGTCAGGAAGTTGATGAAGATTGGGTGAATCCCGTTGAGGAATGGTCCGGGGCAACCCTCGGCGGACGATAGGGTATATATATTCGACACGACGCTCAGGGACGGCGAGCAGACGCCGGGCGTTGCGCTCACCCCGGACGAAAAGGTCGAGATAGCCAAGCAGCTGGACAAGCTCGGCGTGGACGCCATAGAGGCCGGATTTCCGGCCTCCAGCGAGGGCGAGTTCGAGGGCGCCAGGAGGATAGCGGGCCTCGGCCTCGGATCCAGGATCGCCGCCCTGGCCAGGGCGGCGAGGGGCGACGTGGACAGGTCGCTCGACGCCGGGGTCGACAGGATCCACATCTTCATAGCGACGTCCGATGTGCACTTGCAGTACAAGCTGAAGATGACGAGGGACGACGCGCTCTCGAGGGCGGTGGAGGCCGTCGAGTACGCGAAATCCCACGGGGTGGAGGTGGAGTTCTCCGCGGAGGATGCGACGAGGACGGATGTTCAATTCCTCAGCAGGGTCTTCTCGGAAGTCGCGAGGGCCGGCGCGGACGTCCTGGACATACCGGACACGGTCGGGACGGCCACCCCCGAGAGGATGGCCGAGCTCGTCAGGCTCACCCGGGAGGCGGCCCCCGGGAAGATCATCAGCGTCCACTGCCACGACGATTTCGGGCTCGCGGTGGCCAACAGCATAGCGGGCGTGATCGCCGGCGCCTCCCAGTTCCACGCGACTGTGAACGGAATAGGCGAGAGGGCCGGGAACGCGTCGCTCGAGGAGACCGCGCTGGCGCTCAAGTTCCTCTATAAACGTGAGCTGGGGATAAAGCCCGAGCTGATATACGAGACATCGCGGATGGTGGCGAAGCTCACCGGCGTATATCCGCCGCCCAACAAGGCCATCGTGGGCGATAACGCGTTCGGCCACGAATCGGGGATACACGTCCACGGGGTGCTGGAGATGCCTTCCACATATGAGCCGATAAATCCGGAGGTAGTCGGCAGGAGGAGGTTCTTCGTGGCGGGGAAGCACGCCGGGAGCCACGGGATAGATGCAATGTTGAGGGAATACGGGATCGATGTGGACGAGGATCAGCTGCGCCAGATAGTCCAGGAGGTGAAGAGGCTGGGCGATATGGGCAAGACCGTGACCGACGCGGACCTGCTGGCGATCGCCAGAAGCGTGACCGGGCGGCTTCCCCCCGGGGAGACCACCGCATCGCTGTCGGGGCTCGTCGTGGTGACGGGGATGGGGATAAGCCCGACCGCCTCCATCAGGCTCCGGTTGAAGGATCACGAGATATCGACGTCGAGCATCGGCGTGGGGCCCGTCGACGCGGCGCTGAGGGCGCTACAGTCGATGGTGAAGGAGATAGCGGAGGTCCGCCTGGTCGAATACAGGCTGGAGGCTATAACCGGGGGCTCCGACGCGCTCGGTGAGGTCCTGATAAAGGTGGAGGACGACGCCGGGAACGTGGCATCTGCGCGGTCGGTCGGCACAGATATCGTGATGGCGAGCGTGGACGCAATGGTGGATGGAATAAATAAGATCCTCCAGAAGAGGGCGGCGAGAGCGGGAGGGAATACACGTGTACAGGATAGCGGTAATAGAGGGTGACGGCATAGGTCCCGAAGTGGTGCCGGTGGCGCTTTCGGCTGTCCAGCGCGCGGCCGACATGTTCGGGTTCCAGATCGAGTTCCGCATGTTCAGGGCGGGGGATTCAGCGCTGGCCGAGCTAGAGGAGGCGCTCCCCGAGGAGACGGTGGAGGGCGTGAAGTCCTCGGATGCGGCTATCAAGGGCCCGGTGGGCGAGACCGCCAAGGACGTCATAGTCCGCCTCAGGCAGATGTTCGACCTATACGCGAACATTCGCCCGGCCAAGGTGTACCCTGGTGTCAGGCCGCTCATGGACGGCGTCGATATATTGATAGTCAGGGAGAACACCGAGGATCTGTACAAGGGCTATGAGTTCGAGCTCCCCGGGGCGGCCGTGGCTCTGAAGATAGTGACCGAGCGCGCCTCGAGGAGGATAGCTGAGTACGCATTCAGGGAGGCCGAGAGGCGCAGGAAGCACGTGACCATCGTGCACAAGGCAAACGTCATGCCGGTGACCGACGGGCTCTTCGCGCGCACCTCCAGGGAGGTCGCCGGACACCATGCGGGGGTGTCCTACAGGGAGCTGTACGTGGACGCCGCGTCCATGGCGCTCATAAGGGATCCGCGCTCATTCGACGTTCTGCTCACGATGAATGTCTACGGGGACATATTATCCGACGAGGCGGCGCAGGTCGTCGGTGGGCTCGGGATGGCGCCATCCGCTAATATAGGGGAGAGCATGGCGCTGTTCGAGCCGGTCCACGGGTCAGCCCCGGATATAGCGGGGAAGGGCCTCGCCAATCCGTACGCCACTGTGTTCTCGGCGTCCATGATGCTCGACTGGCTCTCCCAGGTCAAGGGGGATCCGAGGCTCGGAAGGGCGTCCAAGCTCATCGAGTCGGCCGCCATCGAGGCCCTGAGGAGGGGCGTGATGACCCCCGATTTAGGTGGCAAGTATAAAACGGGCGAGGTCGGAAAGGGGCTGGAGGCGATAATGGTTGAGCTCGGAGGATGAGGAGCAGGAGTTCAGGAGGCTCCTCGACGAGAGGTCAGCGCTCAGGAGACAGGTGGACGCGGTCCTCCAGAAGATCGATTCCATCAGGGACGAACTGAAGGGCGTCAGGGGAAAGCTGGACGAGGAGAACTCGGGCTACGATCAGCTGAAGGGCAGGCTCGAGGAGCTCCGGGAGGTGAGGGGCTCAATAGTCGAGGAGCTCCGGGAGCTCCGGGGCAGGGCCTCTGACCTCCGCAAGATCTCGAGGGGGCTCCGCGTGGACATGGGCACCGACGCCGCAGCGACGCTCGAGAAGGAGATAGGGAGGCTCGAATGGGAGCTGCAGACGAGGCCCAGGGAGGAGATAGACGAGAAGAGGATAGTCGGAAGCCTGGAGAAGCTCACGAAGGAGCTCCAAGTGCTCAAGAGGGCGTACAACGTGAGGTCCGAGATGGACTCGATAGACAAGCGCCTTCACGAGCTCGAGGGCAGGTATGAGGAGATCCGCATGGAGCACGATGCGGTGAAGGACGAGCTAGACAG
>JAWDMO010000035.1:0-11583 GCA_046536535.1 Nitrososphaeria archaeon | reverse complement strand
TACGGCGAGAATGCAAGCAGCAGTATCCCATCCTGCCCCCGTATTTCGCGGCGGCGGTCGCGTAGTTCCGGGAATATCAGTATCAATATCAGTATCCCTTATCGCCGGATCCCAGACCCTCCACGTATTTGCCGTAGTACCTTATCCCGGTCCAGTCGAGCGATGGATCATCCCCTGACCTCCTCCAGCACGTTCCCGATCACGCTGAGCCCCTGGTCCTCCACGTGGTTCAGGACGTCGGGCCGACACGCCGTACGTCCCCGATTTGCCCTCGGCGGAATCCCTCCAGATAGACGCGGAGGCCGGGGTCCTGGCCGCCGCATCCCCCTTCCTCCCCCTGAAGCTCAGCAGGGAACCGGGAAACCAGTTCATACCGGCCAGCCGCACCTCATCCCGGCGAGGGTGGTTTGCCATCCTGGGTCGCTTGGATGGGAAACCATCCTCGCCAAATGCTTTCCAGCTCGGGATCGCCGGGGATGAATTTTGGGTCTACAGTCGCGGGAGGGGTCTCTGGCAGAAAAAGATGACGTGCAGGCCGAATGGGACGATCCGCCCGCCGCCTCAGTGCCTCCCATGGGTCCTTCTGTCGGATACGCCCGTTCGCGCGGGTACCGGCCGACCGCGCCCGCCGATTCGGCGCCGCCCGGACGGCATCTAGCGATACCGAAATCTAGGCCCACGTCGAGGGATCCGACGTGGGTCTCTGGTATTTCGCGTTCGGCAGCAATATGAGCACCAGGAGGATGAAGAGGGTCATCGGCTCGTGGGACGACGCCAGGAGGGCGATACTCAGGGGATACGACGTCGGGTTCTTCGCGTATTCACCGCAGTGGGGATGCGGCGTGCTCGACCTGGAGGAGAGGGAAGGGCGCGACGTCCCGGGGGTGGCGTATCTGATAGACGAGGGGCGCGCGGCGATCCTCGACAGATACGAGGGCGTGCCGGCGATCGCGAGGAGGCTCCACGTGAGGGTGGAGATAGAGGGGATCGGGGAGGCGGACGCGTACACGTACACGTTCGCTAACAGGCGGAAGTTCGTCCAGCCGGCCAAGGCGTACCTGGATTCCGTGGTGAGCGGCCTCCGCGAGTGGGGATACGGCCAGCGTGCTGATGAGATACTCGCCAGCTCTAAGGGGCCGTAGACTCCGACCTCACGCAGACGAATCCCCCGCCCGGGCCGTCCACGGGCTCCTCGGCCGACGGTGGATCCAGGGGACCATACCTGAGGGTGGACGATATCGCGTCCGGCTCCAGGCCGGCGCGGCGCATCATGGAAAGCAACTCGTCGACCGAGTAGAACTTGGCCGCGGAGTAGAACGGGCTGGGGCTCGACGCGTAGTGCACGCCCCACGGGCTGTCCCTGGGCACTATGCAGGCCGCTACGTGCCCCCCGGGCCTGAGCGACGCCCGCGCCTCCTCGAGCGCCGCGATCGGATCCTCCAGGAAGCAGAGGGTGACCACGAACAGCGCGTAGTCGAGGAGGGAATTCCGGATGGGAAGCGACTCCGCCGACGCCCTGACGACGTTTATGCCCCTGGACGCGGCGGCCCTCAGCATCCGGGTGCTCATGTCGATCCCCAGGGGGATTCCCAGCGGCGCCGCGAACCTCCCGGTGCCCACGCCGATCTCGACGCCGACGCCGGCGAGCCCGAGCGCCTTCACGGCTCTGACCTCGTTCCAGTACGTCGCGGGGTTCCGCCGGTACCAGAGATCGTATCTGTCCGCGAGGTCGTCGAACGCGCGCCAGGACACGGGAGGGTATCCCGGGAGGGGATTAAAATAGGGCACGGGTCCCGATCGTAAATTCGGACGCCGCGAGTCCAAAAGGTTATTATATGAGCACGTGCCTTGAAACTGTGAAATGGCCAAGATAATAATGAACATTGACGTGGAGATCGACGACTCGCTCGCCGAGAAGGTGGTCGATATCCTCTCCAAGACGACCGAGAGGGAGATCCCGGAGGGCCTCGAGCTCGAGATAAACGACGTCGGGGGCAAGCTGACGCTGAAGGTGGTCGAGGGCGGCGGGCGTGCCGGTGGAACTAAGGGCTAGGCTGTCCATCAAGGGCCGCGAATTTTTATTTGAGGCACCGCAAGCGTACATGAGGCTGAAGGGCAGGGCGAAGCTCGGCGGAAACGAGATCTGGGTATCGGTCGACGGCAACGCCATCTCGTTTGACGTGAGGAAGATCGATGGGCGCATGCTGCTGCGGCCGGCCGAGGCCATCAGGGATCTCAGGGGCCTCATGGATTCCGCGAAGGGGCTGGCGGCGGCCGGTTACGCCGTGAACATCAGGATGAGGGGCGTCAAGATAATGACGATCGACGGCGAGCCCAGCGCTTCACGGTAGATCGGAAAACCACGTGTGGGGCATGGCGCGCATGTCATCGGTGGACCGCCCATCGAATGGAATACCGCCCGTCCCGTCGCGATCGTCCCGGGATGAATTCCAGCGGCCCGGAACCCAATCCTCCCTCTTCGGGTCGTCCCCGGACGGGGTCCCGGCCATCGGTCGCAGTTCCCGAACAGGCGGATGGCCGTCGATTATCCGACGGCGCGCGTCCTCACCGACAGCATTTCCAAACGGGATCGCCCGGGATGAATTTCGGGACCACCGTCGATGGCGGGAGGACTCAGAGAATTCCGTCGCTCCTCAGGATGCCGCGGGCCGCCAGCACCCCCGTCGCGGCGGCGCCGTTTATCCCCCTGGAGAGCCCCGCGCCGTCGCCCGCCGCGTACACCCCCTTCAGGCTCGTCTCCAGGTCCCCGTTCACCTTCGTCTTCACGCTGTAGTACTTGATCTCGGGCGCGTAGAGGAGGGTCTGGGGGGACGCCACGCCGGGCATGACTATGTCGAGCTTGGTGAGCGCCTCCAGTATGTCCTCGACTATCCTGTATGGATAGGCCATCGATATGTCGCCGGCCGTGAAGTTCCTGAGGGTCGGCTCCACGAGGCTCCTGTCTATCCTGGAGTACGTGCTGCGGCGGCCGGCCTCAAGATCGCCCAGGCGCTGGAGTATCGGTTTCCCTCCTCCGAGCCTTGTGGCGAGCCTCGCGATGGACTTCCCGTATTCTATCGTGTCCTCAAGCGGATCGGTCAGCATCACGGTGACCAGGAGCGCGAAGTTCGTGTTCCTGCTGCTCCTGGACGCGTAGCTCTCGCCGTTGACGCCAACGGTCTTGTCCTCGTAGTACTCCTCCACGACGTAGCCGCTCTGGTTCGTGCAGAACGTCCTGGCCTTGTCGTCGTACTTCTTCGTGTACATTATGAACTTGGGGTCCCTCACGACGGACGTCACCGGCTCCGCTATGTACGACGGTATCTCGACCCTCACCCCGATATCCAGGGGGCCGGGCTCCACGTCTATCCCGCGCCTCCTGGCGAGCTCGGAGAACCAGTCCGCGCCGCTGCGGCCGGGCGCCAGGACGACGTAGCGGGCCCTGAGCTCCCCCCTGTTGGTCAGGACCGAGTACCCCCCTCCGTTACCTATGACGTCGTGGACCTTCGTCAGCGTGAGCACGGTGACGCCCATCGACTCCAGGTAGCCGCTGAGCGCGTCTATCACCCTGGGCGTGTTCTCCGTCCCCATGTGCCTCTGCGCGACCGGTATGAAGCGCGCGCCGGCCCTCGCCGCCGTCCTCTCGAGGTCGCTTGATCTGTCCCTGTCCGGCACGAACAGCCTGTCCGGCGCGCCGAACTTGACGAAAACCGAGTCCACGTAGCGTATCAGCTCATCGGCCCTCTCCCAGCTTCCGACCAGCTTATCGATGTCGCCTCCTATATCGGGCCTCAGGTTTATCGTGCCGCTGCTGAGGGCGCCGGCCCCTCCCAGGCCGCTCATGACATGGCACGGCACGCATCCGACGCAGACGGGCTTCTTTCCCCTGGAGGCCAGGACGTCCATGGGACATATGCGCCTGGACGCCTCCAGACCCTGTTCCACCAGCGATATGCGCAGCCTCCCCCGGGAGGCGGACGCGAGCTCGTACGCGGCGAAGAGGCCCGCGGGCCCCGCGCCCACGATCACTACATCGAGATCCGCCAATCGAAATCCCGATTACATGCCTAGCAACTCGATTCCTATTTAAGTTCGATGTAACAAAAAATTTCAGATAAAGGGGATGGATGAAGCGAACGGCAGCCGGCCGTCACTTCTTCCCGTAGCGATCGGCTTCCGCCTTCGTGAGGAACCTGAAGACCTTTATACCGGTCTCAGCGCTCTTGCCGACGACCGCCCAGCGGCCGTTCTTGAGCTGTTTGATCTCGGGATCGACTATGCGGACCTTCTTCCTGGCCTTTACGTCGAATGCTTCCCACTCGACCATTTTCGGATTAGGCATGCACGTAGTGTAATATAAACCTTACGAAAGTGCTGGCCGTATGGGGGGTGAGACGCGGCACCATCTGAATCCGTGGCATGGGAATTCTTGCATAGTCGATCCGACGTTGCACGTCTGACCCCTTTCAGCGCCGAATTTCATATGAGTATATGCGAAGGGTGATCCGCGACGCCTTACGACGATGGATCACAGGTGGTGCATGAGGGCGCGGACCACGCCCATCTCGCGGAGCGCGCCGGACAGCGCGCCGTCCTCGTCCACCGCGTAGAGGATCCTCGAGCCGGAGCTCAGCATGCGCTCTATCGCATCGCCCAGCGGCTCGCCCTGTCCTATAGTGTTGATGCTCAGCAGGGGCGCCGATGACACCGGCGCGTCCATGCGCCTGTCGCCGAGCCACGAAACGTCCTCGATCGAAAGGCGGCCCACCGGGATGCCGCCCTCGTCCACCACCGGCAGCTCGTCGAGCCCCTCCGCGGCCATCAGGTCCACGGCCCTCCTGAGCGAGTCGCCCAGCTTCACCGACGGCACGTCCCTCTCCATGACGTCGGAGACCCGGAGCTGCGAGAGCAGCGGGCTCCCCCTCAGCCTGGAGTAGGCGCTCCTCAGGAGGGCCTCCTCCTTCGCGGATCCGGTGAGCTGGAACCTGAATATCGTGGTGGGGAGAGAGACCGCGTAGCTCACCGCGGACGCCAGGAGCGCGGGTATTATGAAGCCCACGCCGGACAGCTCCACGACCATCGTGGCGGGCGCGAGCAGTATCTTGTAGGTGCCGGCCAGCGTGGCGGCCGCGCCTATGAGCGCGTAGAACGAGAGAGGCTCCAGGCCCAGGATCCTCGCGAAGAGCGCGCCGAGCAGCGCGCCGTTTATTATCGTCGGCGTGAAGAGGCCGCCCACGCCGCCGAAGTTCAGGGTGGCCGTGGCGGTCAGGCTCCTCAGCGCCAGGAGCACCAGCATGGACTGCACGGCGAACGTCCCGAGCACGACCCCGTCCAGGAGGTCGATCCCGGGACCTATGGACGCGCGCGAGAGCAGGCCGAGCAGGCCTATCGCGACGCCGCCCGTGAGCACTATGAGGGCGAATCCGCCGCGGATCCTCATTGCGGAGGACGCCCTGCCGGCGTAGGTGTACAGCTTGGAGAAGGCTATCGAGTATGCGCCGGCTATGAGCCCCAGGATCGCGCTCCACATGAGCGACATGGGCCCGGTGACCGGCTGGACCTGGACGGCGAGTATCGGAAGGGGGCCCGTGAGCGCCGCCGATACGGCGTACGATATCGTGGCGGCGAGCGCGACCTCCAGGAACGGCTCCTTCTCGAGTCCCCTGGCGAACGGCACCTCGAGCGCGTACATTATGTGGGTGGCGGGGGTCTTCAGGACGCCCGCCAGCCCGGCGGCGGCGCCGGCCAGCGTCAGCCTCCCCCGGCGCCCCCTTATGCCGAGCGCCCCGGCGATGGACTGCATAACGCCCGGGCCCAGGAGTATTCCGGCGCCCTCGGGACCGGCGGCGCCGCCGAAGCCGACGGTGGCCACGCTTGCGAGCGCGCGGACCACCGAGTCCCGGAGCGTGGGCGCGCCCTTCGTGTGGTATTCCGCGAGGACGATCCCGGTGGCGCTGCCTATCGACCGGTTCAGCGCGAACGTGTCGACCAGCAGGTAGGACGTCAGGAGGCCCATCAGCGGGAACGTCACGGCAGCCGCGGGGCTCCTCGAGAAACCGCCCTCGACCACGCCCCAGAGGACGTAGAGCCCCCTGAACGCGAGGGCGCCGAGCAGGCCCACCACAGCGCCGCCCAGGGCCACCGCCAGCCAGGGGAGGGCGCTGTCGCGATCCATGCGCGAAAGGGAAATTATCGCCGGATTTATTTGCTCCCGCGTTGGCGAA
Source organism: Nitrososphaeria archaeon (assembly GCA_046536535.1). GTDB lineage: Archaea > Thermoproteota > Nitrososphaeria > Conexivisphaerales > Conexivisphaeraceae > Conexivisphaera. The sequence continues at coordinate 5,359 of JAWDMO010000035.1, read as the reverse complement.
GTGGCTGTACTCGTGGCTGTTCATAGGGGCCATCTCCTACGCGCTCGGCATGATCACGCCGCTGCTCATACTGGAGCTGGGCGGCGGCGTGATAGACGTCAGCGTCGCGGCATTCGCCTACTACGCGTCGTCGATGGTCGGCAGCATCTTCTGGGGGTGGGTCGCGGACAGGGTGCCCAGGCGCAGGATAATGCTCACCGCGAGCTCGGCCGGCCTCACCGTCACCCCCCTGGCCATGATCCTGGGCGACTCCGTGTTGGGCGCGATAGTATGGTACGCGATCGGCGCGTTCTTCTACGCGGCGCTCGCGGTGTACCTCAACCTGCTCGTCGTGGAGACCACGGACAAGGGCCAGTGGAGCGAGAACGCCAGGAAGGGATTCCTGTACCTGGTGACCGGGAGCGCGCTGGGAACGGCGATGGGACTCGCATCGGTCGGCGAATCCACGCTGGTCGGCTACGCCCTGGCGTCCACGATCGTCGGCGCCGCCGGCACGGCCATGCTCTACGCGTTCGTCCGCGAACCCCCGATGGTCCTCGAGAGGAGGGCCGTGCTCAGCTCGCCCAACGTGTTCGTGTCGAGGCTGACTTCGCTCCCGATGATATTCCTGAGCTTTCCCAGGCTCTTCGACATCGACGTCCTGAGGAAGAGGATCAGGAGGATCCCTGGATCCGAGCTCAGCGTGCTCACGATCGCCAACGCGCTGTTCAGCTTCTCGGCGCAGCTGTTCTTCACCGTCTACATCCCGTACGAGGAGTCCGTCGGCCTCAACGAATCGCAGGTGCTGCTGTCCTATCTGTACATGACGGCGATAAACGCGCTCGTGGCCGTGCTGCTGGCCGAGGAGCTCAGGAGGCCCGGGTACAGGTTCGCGTCGAGGGGTATGGGTATCAGGGCCCTCGGGATGCTGTCCGCGGCGGCGTTCTCGACGTTCGTGGTGGGCGCCGACGCGCTGTATGCGACCGTGCTGTCGTTCACGTTCATCGGGTTCGCCTACACGATGATCACCGTGACCATGAACGCGCTTCTATACGCGTCGCTTGTGCCCGGCAACAGGGGCAGGAGCCTCGGCGCCTACAGCACCGTTGGAAGCCTGGCGTTCATGATGGGGGCCATCGCCTCGGGCTTCCTGGCGAAGTCGTCCGGTTACCAGCTGGACTTCTTCATCGGCGCCGCCGTCCTGATGGTGGCGGCGATCGTGATGGAGCTTTACTACAGTTCGTCGGGCTCCACCGCGGAGTCCGTTGAGGTGTACTAGGGGATTCGCGCGGTCGGCGTCCCGGTCCTTCAAGCGGCAATTCGCCTCCCCCGGTTCCAACGCCGATGGACCTGCCGCCGCACCCGGGGTGCGAAATTTTCCATCGCCGGACGGCATGCGGAAAGCGCACGGATGCGCGCTCACCGCGCCGACGGCCTCCGCCTCCTGGAATATGCCAGAGATATGGCCACCGCCATCACCGCCACAGCTGCAGCAGCTACGTAAGCCCACGTATAAGACGGCGAAGCCCTGAACTCCGCGGCTATCGTTCCCCCCGAGTTCACCACGACATATGTGGAGGCGACTGATGCGCCCACCCGGCGAACTCGTACCCGCGCGATGGGATCGCCTGCAGCTGTATCGACGATCCGGCGGCAACCCACTGCGTCATGTTGGGATATGTGGTCCCGCCGGCGCCGGGCAGGGACTCGAATGAAACGAGGTACTGCGTCGAATAGGGCACCTGCACCTGCGTCGCGTTGGACACGTCCAGCGTCCCGGAGGCGGGGGAGGACACGTCCCTCTCCAGCTGCGATATCTGCACGGGCGTGGCGGCGCTCCACCCATACGATCCGGGCGGGACTCCCGCTATCGCGATGGCGGCGGAGGTCGAGCTGTACTGGATCCCGTTGAACACGACGTACCACTGGGTGCCGGATGGCAGGCCCGCCTCCACGAACGTCACCGGGAACGCGACCACGACCGCCACGGGGGTGCCGGAGAGCGCCGACGCCGGTATGTAACCGCTCATTGTGTGCCCGGCCACCGTTATGTCGGACGCGTTCTCCCACGCGCTCCCGTTCCAGTACTGCAGCAGGCTGTACGTGTTCGACGGCGAGATGTACGGATTCGTCACGTTCACCAGTGCGATGCCGGCCGTGAGGCCGGAGATGCGGACGTCGTAGTAGCCCGCCGACCTCACAGCTGTGGACGTGACGTTCGTCGGGATCCCGTTGAGCGCGGCCATGTATACGGATACTGGGTAGTTATCCGGCACGGACGCGTTGATTATGGTGACCGTTATCCCCACCGGGGACGCGCCGACGGTGGCGGTTCCGTTCTCCACGTAGGCGATGGCCGCCGTGGAGTTGAGGGCGGCGCCCTGCACGGGCACCGTGGACTCGACGAAGTAGGCAGTGGCCGAGTCGCCGTAGGAGTCGACCGCGCTTACGGCGTATGTCCCGTTGGGAAGCCGCGGCACCGTGAACGACGTCGAGAAGGACCCGGACGCCGATGCGGCGAGCGATCCGACCGCGTTCCCGTCGTACGAGATCGTCACTGTGGAGCCCGGGTAGAAGCTGGACCCCGTTATGGATACGGCCGTGCCCGGGGGACCGCTCGACGGGCCGATCGATATCGTGGACTGGAGGGCCGGTATGAACCGGGCGGTCACCGTCCCGGATCCACCGATCGTCACGTCCGTGCTGGGGGACGATGCGTTCGCTATCTCGATGGCCGACGAATTGCCCTGGATCCACCGGTAGAATCTGTATCCCGGGAATGCCTGGGCCGAGATGTTGACCTTGGATCCGGCACCGTACCATCCCCCGGAGTTGCCAACGGCGCCGCCGGGCGTGGCCTGTACCGTGAACAGATACTGCGCGGAGTAGTAGATGGTCTGGGAGGTCCTGGACGGCACGTCCATGGAGCCGCTTGACGCCGGGGCGACGTACCTTATCCCGGATCCGACGTACACGGGCGTGGCGGCGCTCCACCCATACAATCCGGGCAGGACTCCCGCGAACTCAATCGCGCCGGACGTCGACATCCTGTTGGCGCCGTTGAACGATACCCACCAGGGCGTCCCCGGCGGAAGCCCCGACTCCACGAACACGACGTCGTACGTGATGGGCGAGAACGATATGTGGACACCGGAGCCGGGGCTGGCGGAGCTCAGGTTGATGTAGCCGGGGCTGGCCGTATACTGGGACGGCGGCGATGGATAGTAGTCATAGGTGCCGGTCGGCAGGAGGACGTCGATGCTTCCCCCCGATGTCCCCCAGGACGCCGATATGGGCTGCCCGTACGAGGAGGTCCCCACAACGCGCACACCCCACGGGCTGCCCGACGGAAGCCCGCCCTCGCTGAAGTTAGCCCAGCGGATTTCCATGGACGAGGACGCCGCGGGCGACGTGCCGATGGCGCTCACGCTGTAGGCGGTCAGCGCGTAGTCGCCGGAGGAGTTCACCGGATAGGACAGCGAGCCGGAGGAGCCGTTGAAGATGCCGAGCAGATTCCCGGAGGAGCCGTTGCCGGCGTAGACCTCGACGGAACTCACCCCGTACGCCGCGGCCTGCGGAACCGACCAGCTGGCATCTATTGAGGAGGCCGAGTACGACAGATTTAGGGAGGGCGCGGGAGGCGGCGTGAACGGCACTATGAACGACGTGACGTTGTAGAGCGGATCGCTTGAGTTCCCGTACTGGTCCAGCGAGTACAGGTAGAGCTGGCCGGAGCCGCTGGACGCCACGACGGATGATGAGGCGCTGTCGTTCAGGTAACGGTAGAGCGCACCCGTCCCCGCTCCCAGGTCGACCGCGTAGACGTCGATCCCGTAGGGCTCGGCCCTTGTCACGAGCGCCGAGTACGAGCCGCCGCCGTAGATGAACGTCGCCGGATATGCGTCCTGGGGGACCCCCTGGGAGTAGATCAGGGAGCCGGTGGACGCGTTGTAGAGGTAGAAGTCGCTCCCGGCGGGGGAGTTCGTCAGCTCGTAATACAGGGCGGAGGAGTTCTCGGCGGCGCCCACCTGCACTATCGTCCCGTTGTCCGGCGGCCTCAGCGGCGCCAGCGACCCCGTGGAGAGGTTCAGCGACTCGTAGCTGGAGTTGTCGAACCTCAGGATCGCTAGCGAAAGGCCCGGGTTGAAGTAATCTATGTTCGATACGTTGTACACGTGAAGATCGACCAGTGGACCGGATCCTCCCAGCGCGTATTCCACTATCGACGTGTCGTTGTAGGACGATATATTGGGGGCCACCGCCGCCAGGACGTAGCCGTCGCTGTAGTAGTAACTGTTGGCGACGCCCGAGGACGTCACGTTGAACGCGGGCGACCATCCCCCGCTCCCCAGGGTCGATCCCTGCACGAGTATCCTGTCCACCGATGACACGTTGGACGGGCCGATCTCACCGTACGGGACGCCGTCCCAGAGCATGAGGAGGGTCCCGTTGGGCATCTCGAACGCCCGCGGGCTGAACGACTGGTAGCGGCCGTATGACGGCATGGCTATCGACGAGGCGTTCCTGCCGGGGCCCACGACGAGCCCCGCGGCCGAGAGCGGATTTCCGGTGGCCTGGGACACGTTGAAGTATGTGTAGAATAGGTAGTCGCCGGACGGGCCCTGCGCGGTCGAGATGGACGTCATCGGGTACACGTCGGTGATCATGGGGCCGCTCCAGGAGCCGTTCACCCACGTCAGCTCGCTGTAGTCGCTCCCGTTGAAGTACGTCCTGACGTAGCCCACGGTCGCGTTGCCGTTCGGCGACGGATCGGGCACCGTTCCCCACGTGTATATGGTCCCGGAGGCGCTCCAGATCGTGTACTCTATATCCACCACCGTCGCCGTTATGCTGACGGTGCCCGTGAGCTCGCCGCCGAGATCCACGAAGGGCGGCGTGCTGACGTACTGCATGAATGATAGTGTCCCCCCGCCCCCGACGCTCACCCAGTCTATTCCCGCCTGCACCTTGGCGTTGACGGATAGCGATACAGTCGCGCCCAGCCCGATCGTGGCGTTCGACGCGGTTATCGGGAGGCCGGGCGTTATCTCGTACTGCCCGTTGGAGGTGGGCACCAGGTGGAGTATCAGCGTGAAGTCGGGGCCGAACCCCACGCCGAGGTTGAAGCCTATGTTCATGTCGGTGCCGGGAATCCCCACGCTGCCCAGCGGCACGCTGGTCTGGGCCAATGTGTCCAAGGTCAGCTTCACCGATGCGCTCTCCCATACCAGGGTCCCCTGGGACGCCGCGAAGCTTCCGCTTATGCCGAAGCTGCCGCTCACCTGGACCACTGCGGGCCCCACGTTCACGTATATCTTGCCGGGATTTATCGTGGACGACAACTCCGCGGTCCCCGCCGAGGTCACTGTGAGCGTGAACG
>JAWDMO010000034.1:0-11645 GCA_046536535.1 Nitrososphaeria archaeon | reverse complement strand
AGGAGAGGAAGCTCCAGGAGGTTAGCGAGCATCTCGGCGAGGCTCTTCAACGAAGTCAACTACGAGAGGAGGCAACAGTTCTTTCGCGGGGAGAAAGTGGACCTCGAGGGGACGTGGGACAAGTACTATGAGAGGTACAAGGGTGCGCTCGGCGTCAACGCCCAGGCGGTCCTGCAGAAGAACAACGAGGCATGGAGCTCGTTCTTCTCCCTACTGAAGCTGAAGAAAGAGGGGAAGCTGCCGCCCCACATGAAGCGCGTCAGCCCACCAAAGTACTGGAAGGACAGGGAGACCAAGGAGAGGGGGCTCCTCCTGGTCGTCAGGCAGGACAGATACGTAGTGGACGAGCAAAATCACAGACTAGTCCTGAGGGACTTCGGCCTCGAAATCGATTTCGCCGGCAGGCTGAGGTGGTACGGTAAACAGGGTAGGCTGGAGATACGCTACGATGAGGCGAGGAGGGCCTGGTACGCCTCCATACCAGTGGAGGTCGGAGTTGAGACTACTAGGAATGGTAATGGGTCGAAGTATATTGTCCACGGGAAGAGGAGGTCCATCCGGATCGCAAAGCCGAAGGGTAAGGTGGCCGCGGGGGTGGACCTCGGGATCAACATTTTGGCGAGCGCGGTGACGAGTGGCGGCGCCTGGCTCCTCTACAGGGGGTCCAGGGCGAAGGAGGACTTCTTCTACCTCACCAAGAAGATCGCCGAGATACAGTCAGAGGCGGACGAGGCGAGGAAGGGCGGCGACGATGAGGAGTCCCGGAGGCTCAGTAGAAAGAAGCGGAGGCTGTTCCGGAAGCTCGCGGGGCGCATTACGCACCTGTACTGGAACCTGGCCGGCCACCTGGTGAGGAGCCTCTGGGAGCTCGGGGTCTCGAAGATTTACCTGGGCTATCCCCGCGATATAGCGCAGGACAGGGGAAACAAGCTCACCTCCAATATGTGGAGATATCGTGAACTTATGCGCGCGATCGAGCTCAAGGCGCAGGAATACGGCATACGCGTGTATGAGGTCGTGGAGTACAACACCTCGAACCACTGCGCGGTCCACGGCGCGAAGGTGACGAGGAGCCCGAGGGGTGTGGTCACCTGCCCGCTCGGGCACAGGCTGCACAGCGATCTCAACGGAGCGCTGAACATTCTGAAGCGCGGCGTTGGCTCGATACCGGCAACGCTCAAGAGGCCGCTCTCCTTCTTCGTGGACCATGGCGGAGTAGCGTCCGTCAAAGCGGCGTTAACTGCCGAGACCCCCGCCCCGGGATCCCCGGGGAACCCTCGCCCTTCTAGGGCGGGGAGGGGGTCAGATGTTTCAGCGGCATGGATAATATCATAACATTTTATATCTATTCCGCAGAAATATATAAAATTATAATTAAAACGGGAATTCACACAGTAAATTCACTGGGTGTCGTGTCCCGAGAGGCTCCTTCCGCTGGTCTCGAACCCCTTGAACCACCAGACGCCGGTGAGTATCGTTGATAGCGCGAATATCGCGGCAACGGAAGCCGCCGCTACGTTGAATGCCGGCACGACAAACGTGAGTACCCCCGTTATAACGCCGGTGGTTATCCAGACGACGGCCCTAACGACCGATATCAGCCTACCCCTCGTGCGGGTGGGGAACAGCTCGGGCTCCAGGACGGCCCTGGATGCCCACGTGAGCTCGACCGGCAGGAATTGTATTGTCATTATGGCCAGCAGGATCAGCCCGGCGGTGCTCCCCGTGGCGGCGTAGTATGCCCACAGTATTATCCACAACACCAGCTGCATTCCGAAGGAGAGGACGGCGAGCGCCTTCCTCCTCATCTTCTCCACGAAGAGAATCCCGAACACTATCCCCACTATGACCATCGTCAGCCCGCCGATTATCGGGACCACCTCGGCGACGCTCTGTGAGAAATAGGAGTATGCGACGCCGTAGGTTATGTAGACGAACCCCACGTCCTGGGCTATCCCGAGCACTATCAGCAACAGCAACCTGAGCCAGAGGCCGCCCCTCGGCTCGACGGGCTCCGCCCTTCCATCTATTTCCCGCCAGGCCGACTCCACGTCCATCCCGGTCCTCCCGGAGATCGCGCTCCAGGGGAGCGACTCCCGAGCTGCGACCAGCGCCACTATGAGCGCGGCCAAGGGGGCGATGAAGAGCAGCGTTATCGCCACAGTGTTCGTGAGGCCGGCGAGTCCCAGGAAGAACGGTATGAATGTTATTGCCACGCCGAGGTTCCCGAAGTTCTGCACTATCACCAGGAGGTTCCCGCGCCACCTGGCCGGCACCGCCTCCGCCAGCATCGCTAGGACGGGGCTCTCGAGCCCTATGGCCGCCATCCCCACGAGGACGAACGAAGCTATCAGGAGCCCCAGTACCTGCGCCCAGAGGGAGTAGACCAGATAGAGCGCCACCCCCACGACTATGAGAGCGGCGGTCACCACGAACGAGTTCCTCCTCCCCATGGAGTCGGCCATCCAGCCGGCGAGGAGCGCCCCGAATCCGCCCGCCACATAAGGCAGGCTATACGCCAGAAACGCGAGACTGGAGGGCAGAACTCCGCTGACGGCGCTGACGGGGCCGTAGCTCTCGGCCACCCCGTAGACCAGCATCCCCAGGGAGAGCGCAGTTATTATCGCCCACGGTATGCGGGATGAGGATGTGCTGGACGAGCCAGCGGGCGGCGCTGCAGATCCGCCCATCGCTGAATCATTCGATTCGAATTTACTGGTTTTCTGATGCGCATCGACGCTATCGCTGTAACTCATGTCCAAACCCGCCGGCTGTCTATATAAACATTACCGGTATTATTGTATGATAATTTACACGTATATGTAATGCGTCACGGCTGGCTTCAAAGGAACTGCCAGGTCCGGGCGTGTGCTCCACGACTCCTTGACAGAACCCGCTCGTACCCTTACGGGCGAGTAGAAGCACCGCCTCCACGGAGCCCGTTCCGGATCCCGGGCGTTGATTCCTCGCAGCGCTCATCTACCCTTTCTTCACACTCTTCGGGGGCGGCCTGAGGAGGAGTTCGGACTGCTGCCGGCGCTCATCCGGGGGATGGGTGAAGGTGAGATCGATGTCATGTGAACCACATAGATCCGGTCGAACCGTTCAGCGGCGCTCATCATGTCAGCCATGATTCAGATTTAATGAGGATGATTTTGGATTTATCGTTACGGAAAGGGGACTTCCGCCCCCAAACCCACAGTAAGATATCTGCGACAGGAGCAGGGCCGAGAGGCCCTCCACCACCCTGAAGAGGAGGCTAGGATAGCATCCTCGATGGTATGGCCAAATCTGTTCTTCGTATATTACGACGGCTGAGGTTCCAGTAGGGGGTGGGGCGCGCGCCGCCGGAGACGATAGCTGTCCTGGGGTGATCATCCTATTTGACCCGTGCACAAAGCCCCTTCATTTAATAAGGCATAGATCCCGGAGAGATATGGGGATGAGGAGAGGTGGTTTGCCGAGGCGACGATGAGGTCTCTTTCCGACTCCGACCCCTATTGCTATCGCTGGGCGGCACCGGGGCTATCTACTGCCAATCCCTCCCCGCTCCGAAGGGAAAGGGGGTTGCCGCAGTTATCAGAGTGGATTGTATTTGAAATGCCTGCTGCAGGAAGCTCTCGGAACGGAGAGGAGGCCGATTGAGCGCGCATGTGGTGACGCACATGTCGCTGGGTGCCCACGGTGGGGTCCGGACTTGCTGAGGAGCGCGTGCGGCGTTCAGAGCCCGAGTCCGAGGTCCTTGAGGAAACGCTCCATCCTCCTCAACTCCTCCAGGAACCTGAGGCCTTCCCGCGTCATCTCCAGATACCTGGCATCGCCATCCCTGGCCTCCGCTATGAGGCCCCTCCGTTCGAGTTCCTCCTCATACCTGAGGAATCTGTCGTAGGGTATGCCGGATTCGTTGAGGACCTTCGTGAACCTGGCCCTTCCGCCGTCCTTCGATATTATCTCCAGTACGTCGTGATACATCCTGAGCCTGCTCCTGCCCGGCTTCCTCCTAGCCAATGTGTCTCCCCCTGAGCAGGAAGATCAGGAGGAGCGCGAACCCCGCGAACCTCACTGCGCTCCCTATCAGGTAGTAATCCAGGAATCCCATGGGGTAGGCCAGCATCACAGCGTGGCCGGCCAGCATGAGGGAGAACGCGCTGAGAACGAGCGCTGAGAACGAGCCCTTCGATCTGAGCTGGATAGCGTCGAATACGACGAGCGCGAGCAACAGAATTGACGCGAGCTGGATAGCGTCGAAGAACGTCGGATCGATAACGAATGCCCTCCTGAGTACAATGGGGAATGGCGCCGTGAGCGCGATGCCCGTCGGCGCCAGCATGCCGGGCCCGAGCAGCGCCGTGAGGGAGAGCGCGAACGGCTCGGCCGAATACGTTATGCCGGTATACCCAACTGCAAGCGTCAAGTACGCGGCAACCTGCAGCAGGAGGTACAGATAGGAGGATACCATGAACAGCCTGGCGTACGCTATATCGGGATGAGCGAAGAGCATCCCGGCCAGGACCCCCTGCAGCAGGAGTCCGAGGCCCAGGAGCGAGAAGCTCAGCCCCAGGAAGGCCGGGACCGATCCGCCCACTAGCCGGTTGTACTTGTAGGCCGCGTACGCCACAGCCAGCGCGACCGCGCCGCCCACTAGATCGAGGACCGACAGGGTCGGCAGGTAGTACGGCATCGCGGCTACGTGTAGCTGGAGTTCTCTATAAACCGAGCGAACCTCTCAGTAAAGGTGGCAGGCCACCCAGTGGCCGGGCCTGACCTCCCTGAGCTGCGGGACCTCCGTCCTGCACCTGTCGAATGCGCGGGGGCACCTGGGGTGGAACGGGCACCCTGAGGGCGGGTTGAGCGCGCTGGATATCTCGCCCTTTGCCTTGACCTGCACCTTCGGGGCCGTCGGGTCGGGGATCGGTATTGCCGCGAGCAGCGCCTCGGTGTACGGGTGCAGGGGCTCCCTGACGAGCTCCTCCGAGTCAGCGATCTCCATCACCCTCCCCAGGTACATCACGGCCACCCGATCCGACATGTGCTTGGCTATCGCCAGGTCGTGGGTGATGAACAGGAACGAGAGGCCGTACCTCTCGCGCAGGTCAAGCATCACGTTGAGGACCTCGCCCCTTATGGAGACATCGAGCATGGATGCGGGCTCGTCCGCCACTATGAACTCGGGCCTCATCGCGAGCGCCCTTGCTATCGCGACCCTCTGCCTCTGGCCCCCGCTCAGCTCGTGGGGGTAGCGATACGCGAACTCCTCCGGCGGCATCAGCCTGACGTCCTCGAGCGAGCGCATAACCCTCTCCTCCAGATCCTTCCCCTTGGCCATCTTGTTTATCACCAACCCCTCCGCGACCACGTCGAACGCGTTCATCCTGGGATTTATCGAGTCGTACGGGTCCTGGAATATTATCTGGAGCCTGCTCCTGTACTTTCTGAGGGCGGCGTGGCCCAGGGCCGCTATATCGACGCCGTCGTAGATTATCCGGCCTCCGGTGGGGTTCACGAGGCGCACAATTGCCTTCCCCAGCGTGGTCTTGCCGCTCCCGGATTCGCCGACCAGCCCCAGTATCTCGCCGCGCCCTATTGACATGTTAACGCCGTCCACCGCCTTTACATAGAGCTTGGCCCCGGTTATCTTGCTCAGGAAGCCGGCGTAGAACGGATAGTAGACCTTCAGATCCTTTATGGAGATCAGGTCCTCCATAGCATCACCTCAGTAAAGGTGGCAGGCCACCCAGTGGCCGGGCCTGACCTCCCTGAGCTGCGGGACCTCCGTCCTGCACCTGTCGAATGCGCGGGGGCACCTGGGGTGGAACGGGCACCCTGAGGGCGGGTTCGCCAGGTTCGGCGGCGAGCCCGGGAGGTATGAGAAGCGCTGCCTTTTCGCCCTTATGTCCGGGAACGCCTTGAGCAGCGCCTCGGTGTACGGGTGGAGCGGGTTCCCGTATAGCTCCACGGCGGGCGCCCTCTCCACTATCCTCCCCCCGTAGTAAATCATCACGGTATCCGCCAGCTCGGCTATTACCGAGAGATCGTGCGTTATCAGGAGCACACCCATGCTGTACTTGGAGCGCAGTTCCTCCAGCAGCTTGAGTATCTGTGCCTGCACTATCACGTCGAGCGCGGTCGTCGGCTCGTCGAGTATCAGGAATTCGGGGTTGTTGGCGAGCGCCATCGCTATCGCGACCCTCTGCCTCTGGCCCCCGCTCAGCTCGTGGGGGTAACTGTTCAGCCTTTCCCTTCCGACGCCGACGACGTCCAGGAGGTTCGACGCAGTCCCGACGGCCTCCTCCCTGCTCACATCCCGATGCGTGACTATCGCCTCCACTATCTGATCCCCTATCGTGAAGACCGGGTTGAGCGCGTTCATCGAGGCCTGCGGCACGAACGCCATCTTCGTCCACCTGAGCCTCCTGAGCTCCTCGTCGCCCATCGTCAGGATATCCTTGCCGTCGAGCATGACCCGGCCGCGCTCTATGACGGAGTAGTTCGGCAGGAGCCTGAGCAGGGTGAGCGCCAGCGAGGACTTCCCGCTCCCGGACTCCCCCGCGACCCCCACCGTCTCGCCCCGCGCGACCTCGAATCCGACGTCCTGGACGGCCCTCACGGCGCCCTCCTTGGTCCTGTAGTACATATTGAGGTCCTCGACCCGGATTACGGCGTCGCCCATCTCAGCTCCCCCCGCGGTCCATCATCTGGTACTCGAAGCGATAACCGTACTGCTGTGTGGCGAGCAGCCCGTACGCCTGCTCCAGCATATCAGTGGTTCCGTTGTACTGGAAGTACCAGTATGAGGCGGACACGGGGCTCGTCCCGTTGTAGATCATAATCGACGAGGACACCAATGTGTTCCCGCTGGATACCGTCACCACGTACTTATACGTTACATTGTACCCGTCTATGGTGGTGTTAGCGCCGCCGCTGCCGGGGCGGACGTCGCTCGAGAGGAAGATGGGTACGCCGATGCCCGAGTAGTAAGTGGATATGTTTGACGGCACCAGCGCATACGTGTAGTTGACGGTCTGCGCGGGATTTGACACGGGCCGGTTCGCCGAGACCAGCTGCTCATATCCGATCCTTACCAGGTCGCCGTCCACCGAGAGCACCTTGACGCGGAACTCGTTGTAGTACGCCCCCACCTCCAGCTGCCCGGCATACACCGATATCGTGTAGTTATAGGTCGCGGTATATCCGGGCTCGGCGGCGGTCTCGGGGTTCACGTAGACCCCGGCTGACGGCCGCGGCGCACCGTAGTACGCGTACCACGCGCCGAGCGCGGCCACGGCGATCGCCACGAGCACCACCAAGACGACGGCCCACCCCCTCATCCCATCATCTCCGCCTCAGCCTCGGGTTGAAGATCTCGTCGAGCGCGTAGCCTAGCAGCACGAACGATAGCGAGAGCAGCACTATGGCTATGCCGGGGAATATGAACCACCACCAGCCGAAGTTGTAGTAGATGGCGGATGACGCGTAGTCGAACGCCTTGGAGAGCATCCTGCCCCACGTCGGGACCGTGGACGCGCCGGGGAACAGGAAATCCAGCGCCGCCTCCGTCAGTATGAACCCGGGGACGTTGAGCGCGAGGTTCGCGTACACGAGGCTCATTATGTTCGGCAGTATGTGCCTGCTTATTATGTGGCCCCTCCCCGCCCCGAGGGCCCTCGCCGCCTCCACGTAGCCGCGCTCCTTCACCGTGAGGGTCTGGGATCTTATCACCCTTGCGACGGCCGGCCACGAGAGCACCGCGAACAGGACTATGAGCCACAGGTAAAGTTCCTTCGCCAGGAAGGCCGACTGCGTTATCATGAACACGAGTATTATCGCGAGCGGGAGGAACGGTATCACCAGGAAGATATCGGCTATCCTCATGAGCGTCTCGTCGACCAACCCCCCGAATGCGCCGGATATCACACCGAGGTACATGCCGACTATCACCGTGAATATGGACGCGAGCAGGCCCACCTCCATCGAGATCCTGGATCCCCAGACGAACTGCGACCAGAGATCGCGGCCCCGGTTATCGGATCCCAGGAGGCCGTACTGCCTCCCGTAGACGAAAAGGAAGGGATAGGCGAGCTCGACCTTCAGGCTGCCGGGCGAGGAGCCGCCGAGCGCCACCACCTGCACCACCAGCGTGTAGTTGCCGTTCTCGTCCAGGTACTTGAGGCCCGTGTTGGTCATCCCCAGTCCGGAGGGGCCGAGCGCCGCCAGGTTCACGTCGGGCAGCGTGGTGGACAGGTACACGACATTCCAGTTGCCGAGCCTGAAGCCGTTGTTGTAGCTTATGTCCTCCTCGAATGAGCTGGACATGACGCTGTAGGATGTCAGGTGCACCACCTGGCCGTCCGGCTTCACGAGGAGGAAGCGCAGGTAGAAGTCGGAGATGTTATCGACCGAGAGGGGCTCCACGAGCGCGCCGAACTTGAACTCGTAGGGAGGCCTGTACCTGTAGTTGAACGTGTAGTTCGCCGTGTATACCACGTCCTCGGAACCCGGGGGGACGGCGGCGGATATCAGGGCGGCGTACGCCGAGGGCGCGCTGTATCCCGTCTTGGAGACGAGCGCCGGGGGAGGTTGGACTTGGACCATCTCGTAGCCGGCGCCCCGCCCGGCGGCGCCGGCCCACTGGGTGAGGGAGGGCGGCGCCGCCTCCAGGTTCGGGGGAAGTCCCCAGTACTGCGGGAATGCTGTGGCCCATGCAGGAACGGCCCACGGACCGGTGACGTACGTCTGCGCCGGGCTGGGCCCCGCTATGTAGGGCGCCAGGAGCGCCATGAGCCCGAAGAACACTATTATGACGACGCCGACCATCCCCGTCCTGTTGTGCAGGAGCAGTTTGAGCGCGCTCTCCCTCGGCATCCAATCATCTCCTTATCCTGGGATCCAGAAACCCGTAGAGGAGATCCGCGGCGAGGTTCGCCAGCACCACCATGAGCGATATTATGAAGAATATGGCCTGTTCCAGCGGGAAGTCCTGCGTCAGTATAGCCATATATGTCCAGTAACCGAGGCCCGGCCACCCGAATACGGTCTCTGTTATCACGGCCCCCGAAAGCACGAACCCGAGGGATATCGCGAAGACCGTCATCACGGGGATCACCGCGTTCCTGAGCACGTGCTTGTAGAGCACGTTCCTCTCCCTGAGGCCCTTGGCCCTGGCCATGAGGACGTAGTCCTCGTTCATGACCTCCAGCGCGGAACTCCTCATTATCAGGTAGAACCCGCCGATGCTTATGAGGGTGAGCGAGAGGAACGGCAGGGCCATCGCCTTCAGCACCGCCAGATAGTAGGCGGCGCCGGTGTACTGGGACATGTAGGCCGCCGCGCTCGACGGCGCCAGCCTGATGTAGTACGCGAACACCAGCAGGAGTATCATGCCTATCCAGAAGGACGGCATCGAGTAAAGGAACAGCAGCGACACGAACGAGGCCTTGTCCGCGGGCCTCCCCCGCCTGCTGGCTGAGAAGACGCCCAGATACTCGCCGATGATGAACGATACAACCGTGGATCCGCCCAGCAGCAGTATGGTATAGGGGGCGAACCTGGATATGGTCGTGGAGACGGGACCGCTGAGCGCCCCTCCGACGTTGTAGCCGAAGTGAAACGTGAAGAGCGACTCCATGTACCTGAGGAATCTATCCTGGATCGGAAGGTTGAACCCCAGCTCGGATATCACCTGTTCCCTTATCTTTGTTATATATTGCAGGTTATGCGACGTGCTGATCGCCGGGACGTACCAGACCTCCGGGTTTATCCCGAGCAGCACGAAGGGTAATACCTGAAATAGCAGGAAATTTATCGCCGCTATCACGATCATTATCACTGCGGTGATCGCCAGCCTCTTGACTATATAGCCAAGTAGGCTCATAATGCGCGAAAAAAGAAAAATGGTCCCTAATTAATCCTTCGCTACCGGCGGCGAAGCGCTGCCACGACGACCCCAACTATCACTATTATCACTACGACGGCTATTATGGCGTACGTGAGCGTGTAGTTGGGAGCAGGAACCGTCGCGGGAACGGGCGCCAGCGATGCGGATGCCGTGGCGATTGGTGCCGATGATGTGACCGTGATATTCGTCGGCTTGTAGCCGGGGGCCGATATCGTGGCCGTGTATGTCCCCAGCGGCACGCTCGGGAACGATGCGATGCCCGAGGTGTTGGTCGTGGCCGTCTGGCCGTCCACGACCACGGTAGCGCCCGCTATGGGCAGGCCGCTCGGGTTAGTCACCTTGATCACGAGGGGAGCCGAGGTCACGGGCGCCGTCACCGTGAGCCCGCTGTAGCTGTACCAGACCCTGTTGAGGCCGAACGACGTGTACGTCAGGTTCGCCACCAGCTCGTAGGCGCCTGGGCTCAGCCCCGTCGTGGGTATCGACGCCGTGTAGGATCCGTTGCCGACGCTCGTGAGCGGGTAGGAGGCCACCACGGTCCCTCCGGGCGCCTCCACCTGCACCACGCCCGTGGCGTTCGTTATGGGTATGTTTCCGGTGGAGCCGGGCGCGACGCCCATGAACGAGCTGGACGTCGGGTTGTAGATCTCCTGCTGGACGTTGACCTTGTAGCCGTAGGAACCGCCCTGGGTCACCGTGGACATCCAGGCCCACCAGGCGGATCTGTAGTAGTTCACGTTCCTCGTTAGCACCTGCGTGTTGGTCACCTTGTTCCAGCTCTGGAAGACGAACGGCCCGCTGCCCACCTCCAGGTTGGGCAGCCAGTACATCCACCCGGGCAGCGACTCGCTCGGGGAGTTCAGGTAGCTGCTGAGCCCGGATATCTGGGAGACGGGGACCGTCGTGTCCATTGCGCCCGTCGCGCTGGCCACCGCGCTCGGGCTGAAGTACTGGAATATGTGCTCCGGTATTGGGGGTATATCGAGCGTGTATACGTTCCAGATGTTCGTGGAGTTCACGTACAATTGTATCTCGTATGGGTCGTTCGGGGGTATGTACGTGGCCAAGAGCCCGTAGGGTGGGGTAGATGCGCCGTACTCAGGGGTGAGCGCGCCGCTCAGTCCCTGAAGATCCCAGTAGTACAGCGAGAAGTTGTAGTCGTACGCGGTTATCGGCACCCCGTCCTGCCACGTAGCGTTCCTGAAGAAGTTGAGCGTTATTATCTGTCCGTTGACTATGTTGGACGCGCCGAAGGGGTTCCACCAGCCGGATCCGTTCCCTATGGGCGCCGTCACGTCGTTCTGCACGGTGTACGTGGCCATCCAGGGCATCAGGGCGCCGCTCGTCACGCCGGTCGGCGGGGTGCCTATCGGACTGTCGTAGACCTCCTGCCAGACGTCGATCTGCCACACCCAGTTGGTCTCGTAGAGCGGGTCCAGGCTCGTTGGCGCGGAGTGCAACGCCTCCGTGAACGTCCCCCCGATCGCGCCGGCCGGGTGGACGTTCAGCAGTGTGTAGTAGAGGCCGGTCTCCTCGGCCGGCCCGGTGGTCGGTATGTTCGCGTACCCCTGCCACCCGTTGGACTGGACGGCATAGAGCGTGGTCCCGTAGTACCATATTATGTATGGCAGCTGCTGGTTGAATATCTGCTGGACGTTCGATGCGGCCTCCTGGGCGATCGTCGTGTTGGCGGCGGCCCAGTACAGTATGTCGGTCCAGTAGTCCATGCTCTCGTTGTAGAAGTTGCCGA
>JAWDMO010000033.1:0-11745 GCA_046536535.1 Nitrososphaeria archaeon | reverse complement strand
CTGGGCGACATTTCAGATCTGAATTTTTATAATAATTATTTAAATCTTCTATAAGTAATGGGGATACGGGTACTTCTCATCCATAAATGACGTGGATTTACTTTATTTTCCAGATTCATTCGTTCCATATGTCCATCGCTCGCAGAACCTCATCCTCAAGGTGGGATACAGCGCGCGAAGCACATGGCTCATCTTGACGGGGATCGGTGGAGGATCCATTCCGCGGGGGATGTAGCGGCCGGCCCCCGGGGACCCGGGGACCCGGGTCCCCGGGGCGAACCCCAACCGAAATATTGATAATCGATACGAACGGATCGCCCGATGGGCGGATTGGCGCAATCCAAATTCATTGGCATGGACCGGGCCCCCGCAATTCCCCTCCATGTGAAGCGCCACGGAACGGTTCAGTTAGACGGAACCTCCGCCGTGGGCCATGCGGGATCGAGCCCGCTGAAGAGGGGTGGAGTCCAGTCGGTTGGGTCGGGGTATTCCACGCGTTGACCGGCGTGCGCGCGCTCCGTGCGAGGCTCGGCCCCCTGGAGGTCGGCGAGGGGCTTCCCGTGAGGATAATGGGGGCCATGAACGCGAGCCCCGAGTCATTCTACATCGGATCCCTCGTGAGGTCCCCGGCGGAGGCGGTCGCCACGGCGTCCAGGATGCTGGAGGAGGGAGCCGACCTGATAGACGTGGGCGGCATGTCCACCGCGCCCTACGTGGAATCCCGGGCGGTCCCCCCTGAGGTGGAGGCATCCAGGGTCGTCCCTCTGGTGAGCGCCCTGAAGCGCGAGCTGGGCGCGGTAGTCTCGGTGGACACCGTCAGGGCGTCGGTCGCGGAGGCCGCGCTCGCCGCCGGCGCGGACGCCGTGAACGACGTCTCGGGTTGCAAGGCGGATCCGCTGATGGCGCGCACGATAGCGTCCCACGGGGCCTCGGCGGTGGTTGGAATCAGGGAGGAGGAGACGGCGACGTCGGGGTCCCCGGTCCTCTCCGCCAGATACGGCCTCGCGGAATCCCTTCGCATCTGCGGATCTGCCGGCGTCGACGCGGACCTGATAGTCCTGGATCCGGGCATCGGGTTCTTCAGGGGGACGGGCGTCGAATGGTATGAGCGGGACTCCGAGGTCCTGGGGGGCATCCGGAGGCTCCTCCCGCTGCTGAGGCCGATCCTCGTCGGCGTGTCCAGGAAGTCCTTCATAGGGAGGATCCTCGGGATTCGCGACCCCCGCGACCGCCTGACCGGCACCGTGGCCGCAGAGGCGATAGCTGTATTCGCCGGGGCGCACGCGATCAGGGCCCACGACGTGCAGGAGGCCGCGCAGGCCGCTAGGCTGGGGGAGGCCCTCAGGCCGCGCCTGAACGCGTCGGGGGACGCGATAGAAGTGACGCGTTTCCTCGAGCCGGAGGATGGATGGACCCCCGGTGACCGGTTCTTCGCGGTCCTGGCATCCGGCGGGGAACTCGGCGGGGCGCTGGAGTCCGTCGGGGGCCGCGCCCTGGAGGTCGCGCCGGGGGCCATCCTGGTGCGCATCCCGGCCGGGAGGTGCCCGGACCTCGGGGGATCCGGTATCCGCGCGCTGGAGTCCATCGCGGACATTTGCACCCGGTGATGGGACGCGCGCCATCCCTCCGCTAAACTTCCAGCACGCGCGATCCCGCGGACCTCCCGGGCAGCGGTTCCGGTTCCCCGGGCGCTGCGGCGATTGGAACTTTTATATTCGATGCGCGCCTTAGGTTAGCCGGCATGGCTCGCTCCTTCAAATACACGGTCTCGTTCCGCGAGGGCGACTGGAGGGATAAGAAGCTCCTCGGCGGCAAGGGATCCTCCCTCTCGCAGATGACGCAGATGGGGCTTCCGGTTCCGCCGGGCTTCACGATAACCACGGTCGCCTGCAGGGACTTCCTGAACCCCAGGAGGGATGAAATTGATCAGCTAATCGAGAAGCTCAAGGAGAACCCTCAACCCTCCGTGAGGGACGAGCTGATTTCCAGGATATGGTCAACCATAAACTCCATGGATCTTCCCGAAGGGCTCATGGATGAGATCGGGGAACGCATACGCGAGCTGGAGTCGGAGACCGGGAAGGGCCTCGGAAATCCGAAGAACCCGCTCCTCGTATCGGTTCGCTCCGGGGCGGCGCTCTCGATGCCAGGCATGATGGATACCGTGCTCAACCTGGGGCTGAACGACGAGGTCGTCGTCGGGCTGGCGTCGCTGACCGGAAACGAGTGGTTCGCGTACGACGCGTACAGGAGGTTCCTCCAGATGTTCGGCAAGATAGTGCTCAATATAGAGGATGGCGCGTTCGACGGCGTGATATCGAAGTACAACGAGGCCCTGAAGTCTGCGGCCTCGTCCAAGCGCGCCGATGAGCTCTCCAGGCTGGCATCGGAGCTCCCGGGGTACGTCCTCCGGATCGACGCACAGCCCCCGAGGGAGATATCGCCGGGGCTCTGGGCGGACTCCGTAGAGATCCTGAAGTCCATAGTCGATGAGCTCAAATCAGTCATAGCTTCCAGGTGGGGCGATTTCCCGCAGGATCCCAAGAGGCAGCTCGAGCTCGCCGTCAAGGCTGTCTTCAGGTCCTGGATGAATCCCAGGGCGATATACTACAGGATGGCCAACGGCATAACGCCGGAGATGGCCGACTGCACGGCCGTCAACGTGGTCACCATGGTGTTCGGCAACATGGGATGGGACTCCGGCACCGGCGTCTACTTCACGAGGAACCCGTCCACCGGTGCGGACGAGCCGTACGGCGAGTTCCTCCCCAGCGCGCAGGGCGAGGACGTCGTGGCCGGGACCAGGACCCCGATGGACCTCGGCGAGCTGCGCAGGAGGATGCCGGCTGTCTATGATCAGCTGATAGACGCCGGAAAGAAGCTCGAGCGCCTCAACGGGGACGTGATGGATATAGAGTTCACCGTGGAGAGGGGCAGGTTATACTTCCTCCAGAACAGGGCTGCAAAAATGACGGCGGCCGCGAGGGTCAAGACGGCGGTCGACCTTGCCCGCGAGGGGATAATATCGAGGGAGTCGGCCGTGATGAAGGTCGAACCGTCGACCGTGCAGAACCTCCTCTATCCCAGGGTGGACCCGAAGGCCAAGGTCGTGGCGATCGCCGCCGGGCTCCCGGCATCCCCGGGCGCCGTGAGCGGCCAGGTCGTGTTCCATCCGGATACGGCCGTCGAATGGGCTAGGTCGGGAAAGGACGTCGTGCTGGCCAGGGTCGAGACGAAGCCGGATGACGTCCACGGGTTCTACGCCGCGAAGGGAATCCTCACGTCGAGGGGCGGCATGACGTCGCACGCCGCGGTGGTCGCGAGGGCGATAGGGAAGCCCGCCGTGGTGGGCGCCGAGGCGTTATCGGTGGACTACGATTCGAAGCAGATACGTGTAGGCGGCTCGGTGATAAACGAGGGCGACTGGGTGACGATCGACGGCAGCGGCGGGAAGGTCTACCTGGGGAAGGTCCCGACGGTGGAGCCGGAGCTCATACCGGAGCTCGATGTACTCCTCTCATGGGCTGATGGGTTCAGGAGGCTCGGTGTGAGGGCGAACGCGGACGTCCCGGAGGACGCGGGGATAGCGAGGAAGTTCGGGGCGCAGGGGATCGGCCTCCTGAGGATAGAGAGGATGTTCCGGCGGACGGAGCGCCTGGAGCTCCTGAGGAAGGTCATACTTTCCGAGGGGGCGGAGGAGAGGCGCGAGCTCCTGGGGAAGCTCTCCGACATGATAAGGCCGGACTTCAAGGAGATCCTCGAGATCATGGACGGCCTCCCCGTCGTGATAAGGCTCATAGATCCACCGTTGCACGAGTTCCTCCCGTCGCCGGTCGAGGTCCTCTCCCAGCTCCACGAGGCGAGGGCCGCCTATCTGGCGCTCAGGGACTCGGAGACCGCCAAGGCCATGGCGCCCGACGTCCTGAAGCAGTACGAATCGATGCTGGGGGAGCTGGAGCGCCTGTACTCCAGGGTCACCGCGCTCACCGAGCATAACCCGATGATGGGCCACAGGGGAGTGAGGGTCGGCGTGACCGATCCCGACTTCTACTACTTCCTCACCAGGGCCATACTGGAGGCCGAGCTGGACCTCCTCGAGGAGGGGAAGAACCCGAGGGCCGAGATAATGATACCCCAGGTGAGGGACGCATCGGAGAGAAGCGACGTGAAGTCCAGCTCGATAGAGCGCGCTATGATGGACGTCGCCGCGGAGAGGGGCTACAAGTTCGAGGGCGACCGCTCCAGGGTCTCCGCGTACGCGCTGTCGAAGGGCGGCCTGAGGGCCGAGATAACGGTCGGTACGATGGTGGAGACCGTTAGGGCGGCGCTCACCGCGTCGGAGATAGCGCGGGACGTCGCGTTCTTCAGCTTCGGGACGAACGACCTCACGCAGGCTACGCTCAGCTTCAGCAGGGACGATGTCGAGAACAAGTTCCTCCCCAAGTATCTGGAGCTGGGGATCCTGAAGGAGAACCCGTTCCAGACAATAGACGTGGAAGGGGTGGGCAGGCTCGTGAGGTCCGCGACGTCCGACGGCAAGGCGTCGAACCCGGCGCTCGAGGTGGGCATCTGCGGGGAGCACGGCGGCGATCCAGCGTCCATAGAGTTCTTCCACTCTGCCGGCCTCGACTACGTGAGCGCGTCGCCCTACAGGGTCATGGTGGCGCGGCTCTCGGCAGCCAGGGCCGCGCTGAAGGGAAAGATCGCATCACAGGTCGACAGATGAGCCGTGGGCTCCGCCTCCTCCGTCGATCCCACGCCCTTCCATCTCCTCATCCCGGGCCTGTCGGGCGCGCAGCTCCCGGGAACGCTATCGTATACCACCGGTTCCCGGGACCTCGGAGACAGCCGGCTCCGACCCCATGGCAGCTCCCGGGGTTTCCAGAATTCCGGCGGCTCCGCGCCCATAGCTTCACGCGAAGTCCCATCTCATTCGGGCTTTACAGTGCGTGGAACGCCTCGATCCCTTCCGCGATAAAAACCTCGCGCAAATGCCTTTTAACCTTCATGTGTGACCCAGAGCGCGATGCCCTTGGATCCCACTCAGACCATGGAGCAGATCGATACCTATAGGGGTAAGGCGAACATCTGGAACCCGATGAGGCTTTCCGGACAGGGATATGACGTCTCGAAACTCCCCTACGCGATGAGGATGCTCCTCGAGAACATGCTCAGGAACTACGACGGGTATGTGGTGAGGGCCGAGGATGCTGAGGCAGTGGCGAAGTGGACGGAGAACGTCGGGAGGGAGATACCGTACATGCCCTCCAGGGTCGTGCTCCAGGATTTCACAGGCGTCCCCGCGGTTGCCGACCTCGCGGCGATGAGGGAGGCCCTGCGCGACATGAAGGGAAACCCGGCCGTCGCGAACCCGACGATACCGGCCGACCTGATAATAGATCACTCGGTTCAGGTGGACTACTTCGGATCCGTCGACGCGCTTGCGCAGAACATGAGGCTCGAGATGGAGAGGAATCGGGAGAGGTACACGTTCCTTCGCTGGGCTCAGGACGCGTTCCGCAACTTCCGCGTGGTCCCGCCCGGGCGGGGCATAATACACCAGGTGAACGTCGAATACCTGGCGCAGGTGGTCCACCTGAGGAGACAGGGAAAGGGCCCCGCCGCCTTCCCGGACACCGTGATAGGGACGGATTCCCACACGACGATGGCCGCGGGCGTCGGCGTCCTCGCGTGGGGCGTCGGCGGAATAGAGGCGGAGGCCGCGATGCTTGGCCAGCCCTACTATATACCGATACCCGAGGTGGTCGGGGTCAGGCTCGTCGGGGAGCTGCCCGCGGGCGCGACCGCCACGGATCTCGTGCTCACCGTGACCGAGATTCTCAGGAAGAGCGACGTGGTTGGGAAGATCGTCGAGTTCTTCGGCCCGGGCGTCGAGAAGCTATCGGTCCCCGACAGGGCGACCGTCGCCAACATGGCGCCGGAGTACGGCGCGACGACGGGCTTCTTTCCGGTCGACCGTGCCACCCTCGAGTATCTCAGGCTCACCGGGAAGAGCGATAAACATGTAAAATTCGTCGAGGAGTACACGAGGCGCGTCGGGCTCCTCCGCGAGCCCGGGTCCCCGGACCCGGAGTACTCCAAGGTCATCGAGATAGATATATCGAGGGTGGAGCCGTCGATAGCCGGCCCCGCGAACCCCGAGGACAGGATACCGCTCGGATCCGTCAAGCAGAGGTTTCCCGATATACTCAGGAAGTACATCGAGTCCGCGAAGCCCTCTCCGAGCCCCGATCTACGCGTGCCCATAACGATCGGCGGCGTGAAGGGGGAGGTCGGCCACGGGTTCGTCGCGCTCGCGGCGATAACCAGCTGCACCAACACGTCGAACCCATATCTCATGGTCGGCGCGGCCCTTCTGGCGAAGAGGGCCGTTGAGAGGGGCCTCGACGTGAAGCCCTGGGTGAAGACCAGCTTCGCCCCCGGGAGCAGGGTGGTGGTGGAGTACCTGACAAGGTCCGGCCTGATGCCGTATCTTCAGGCGCTGAGGTTCCATGTGACCGGGTTCGGCTGCACCGTGTGCATAGGGAACAGCGGACCCCTGATCAGGGAGGTCGAGGACGCAATAAAGACGAACGGCCTTTACGCGG
Source organism: Nitrososphaeria archaeon (assembly GCA_046536535.1). Lineage (GTDB taxonomy): Archaea > Thermoproteota > Nitrososphaeria > Conexivisphaerales > Conexivisphaeraceae > Conexivisphaera. The sequence continues at coordinate 5,137 of JAWDMO010000033.1, read as the reverse complement.
TCAGCGTCCTCAGCGGAAACAGGAACTTCGAGGGGAGGATCAATCCGCTCACGAGGGGCAGCTTCCTGGCGTCGCCGCCGCTCGTGGTCGCCTATGCGCTGGCCGGGAGGCTCGACATAGATTTCAACGCGGAACCCCTGGGATACGACCCGAACGGGAGGCCAGTTTATCTGAAGGATATATGGCCATCGCCGTCCGAGGTCAGGGAGATCGTCGGGCGCTATCTGGACCCCAAGGAGTTCAGGGAAGTCTACTCGGGTATATTCGAGGGCGAGGAGGACTGGAGGGGCCTTCCATCGCCCGAGTCCACGATATTCCAGTGGGACCCCAGTTCCACGTACCTGAGGCGTCCGCCGTTCTTCGAGAATATGCCTCCCGAGCCCGGGAAGGCCAGGGACATAGTGAACGCGAGGGTCCTCGTGCTGCTCGGCGACAGGATAACCACGGATCACATATCCCCGGCGGGCTCCATACCGGTGGACAGCCCGGCCGGCCGCTATCTGATAGAGCACGGAGTGAAGCCGGAGGACTTCAACACCTATGGGTCGAGGAGGGGCAACCATGAGATCATGATGCGCGGGACGTTCGCCAACGTGAGGCTCAAGAACTTCCTCACCCCCGATAGGGAGGGCTGGTGGACGGTCCACATGCCGGACGGCCAGGTCATGAGCATCTACGACGCCGCGATGAAGTACAGACAGGAGGGCACGCCGGTCATAGTCCTGGGCGGGAAGCAGTACGGCACCGGGAGCTCGCGCGACTGGGCCGCGAAGGGACCATATCTCCTGGGCGTCAGGGCCGTGATAGCGGAGAGCTTCGAGAGGATACACCGGAGCAACTTGGTCGGCATGGGAATACTGCCGCTCCAGTTCGTGGACGGACAGGGCTGGAGGAGCCTCGGGCTCACGGGGAGGGAGACATACACCATAGAGGGAATAGGGGAGGGGCTGAAGCCGAAGAAGATCCTGAGGATCAGGGCCAGGAGGGACGATGGGACCGAAGTCGTGTTCAACGCGCTGGCCAGGCTGGACACGGAGGTCGAGGTCGAGTACTACGAGAACGGCGGAATACTGCAGATGGTCCTCAGGAAGCTCCTCCGCGGGCCCGTGAGGGCCAAGGCATCGGCCTGACGTCGACGCGGGTTTCGCCCTAGATTTTTATATACGATCCATGTATATGGGATTATATCATGGACCCCGATCCCGAGGCGATCCTCGACGTCCGCGGAAGGCCCGTGGTGATCAGGCTCCACGAGGGATCGCGCGAGCCGCCCCCGCAGATGCCCCAGGAATTCAGCGCGGCGCTTTCGTCCGCCATAGACGGCATGTACAGGAGGATCATAGTAGAGGCCAGGGGGCTGAGGGGTGATATGGATCGCGCGTCGGCGCTCGCGTCGGCGCTCGCGTCGGCGAGCGACTCCCTAGGATGCGAGAGGCCGCTCTGCATACCGCCGTCCGCGGCATCCGGCACCATGACGTGCTCCTTCAGGGCGTACTATGCGAACTTCCAGGAGTTCGCAGCGAGATTCCTAGCTGAGGTGGAGATGACGCTCGTCCACGCCCCTCACCCGGGGATCCGGAGGCGACTGGGCGGCTTGTTCTGGCGCGGTGGTCGGTGAATGCCGGACGGTCGGCTTCCCCCGCTGGCGAGCGTGCTGGCGATTCCGGGCGCGCTGCGCGTGCTCGCCCATCTGAGGAGGGCGCGCGTGGACTACGGAAGGTCGATCGCGATCTCCACCGGGATCCCGCTCGAGGATGTGCTGGGGATGCTGGACAAGCTCGAATCCATGGAACTCATAAGGAGGGTCCCCGGGTCATCCGTGAAGAGGTCTGAGGCCAAGCTGAAGCTCAGCGACGAGGTCCACAGACATCACATGTACTATGAGCTCAGCGATGCCGGGGATCTGCTCCTGAGGTCACTCGACTGGGATTCATTCATCGAGGGCTGCAGGCTCGCGCTGCGGGACGACTATCTGGCCATGAAGATCCTCGACGCAGCCCGCAGGATCGGAGTGGACAACGCGCTGACTTACGCGAAGCTCGTCGGGAGGCCGCTCGAGGAGGTGGAGCCCGAACTCGAGCGCCTCGTCGGCATGGGCCTCATGGATGTCCCGAGATCGAGAATAATAAAGCGCCATGAGCGGAGGGCGAAGCCGAAGGCCGAGACCCGCGTCCATCATCGGTACTATGAGCTCAGCGACGCCGGGGATGCACTGCTCAGGCGGATAGGGTTTCACTCTACGTAGGTACACGCAGGTACGCATCAGCGTACCTGTCGTACGCGTAGAGCTGGGGCTTCACGGCATCATATAGGCCCCTCGCGAGTTCATCGGGTCCCCTCCGCTCCGCCCCCGTCAGGAGGTACCCGCCCACCAGCGTCGGGAGGACGTTTCCGTCCCACCACTCGCGCTGCTGGGGAACCCCCTCCATCCTCCGTTCAACACGCTTCTTTCCGCCATCCATCCCCGGCGCACCTACTCTACTACAAATACATATTAAAACATATCTATTCTGGAACTGTTTTAAACTGCGACCGTCAAGGCCTTAAGCGCGATCCGCACAGGAGTGACCGATGAAGCTCGTGGTCCTCGTGGACGACAACGCGGGGCCAGGGCTCAGAGCCGATCGGGGCCTCAGCGTTTACATCGACTCAGGGAGCTGGCGCGCGCTCTTCGACGCGGGCAGCGACCCCGCGGTCCTGGAGTTCAACGCGAATGCGCTCGGGATAGATCTAGGATCCCTGGACTTCGTGGTCGTGAGCCATCATCATCTGGCTCACGTAGGGGGGTTACTGGGGCCCGTCGCCCTCAGGCCCGGCATTCCGGTTTACGCCCCGCCCGGCCCCCTTGAGAGGCTCGAAGCCGTAGGACTCAGGCCCATAGCCGTCGAGTCCGCGCGGGAGCTCGCGCCGGGGGCTTATTCGGTGGGGCCCCTCCACGCAGGCGCTGTGGACGAGATGGCGATGGCCGTCGGGGCGGGCGCGGGGTACGCGCTCCTCGTGGGGTGCGGCCATCCGGGGATCGACGCGCTCGCACGGAAAGCCCTGGAAGACCTCGGTGGACCTCTGGCGCTGGTCCTGGGCGGGTTTCACTCACCATCCCGGGATTCGCTCGACGCCCTAGCAGCCGCCGCTGGCCGTATTTGTCCGGGCCACTGCAGTGGAACCGCGGCTAGCGATTATCTAATATCCAAGTATCCCGATAAATACTGTGGTGTGAGGAGCGGGCTGGTGATCGGCATCTGAGCGAAACTTGCCGGGACGTCGTCGAGATGGTCGCCGTGGGATGCGTAGAGTCAACTGATGGGGGGCCCAGGTGGTCCAGGAGATCTGTAGTGAGGATTCTCAACGATTACGCGGATGGCCTCAACGACCTGAACGAGTACAGCCACGCATTCATAATATATCGGCTTCACATGAGGAGATGGAGCGGCAGCCTGAGGGCCCAGCCCCGCTGGGCACCTCGCCCTCTGGGGGTCTTCGCGACCCGGAGCCCCGATCGCCCGAATCCGATAGGCATATCCGTCGTCGGGCTGGAGTCCGTCGATCCGCGTGGCGGGAGGCTGGTCGTCGTCGGGCTCGATGCGTCGCCCGGGACGCCTGTCCTGGACGTGAAACCGTATGACCACTGGGACTCGGTTCTCTCGCCCGTAGTTCCGTCCTGGTGGCTCGAGCGCGCCGATGAGTGGCCCGGCTGGTCCCCTCATCCCTAGCGGAGCACGGCCACTACTTTCTCCGCGGCCCCCGTGGAATACATCGTCCTCGTACCGCCTCCCTCGGCCACTATTCTAGCTGCAAGGTCGGCATCCACTATCCTCGTGCCGGCCAGGACGCCCACCCCCCTTCTCGAGAATGTCGAGGGCGCCATGACCGTGCTGGGCCCCACCACGGCCCTCTCCCTGGCCCCCGACGACAGCTCCAGGAGCCTCTCCATGGTCTTATTCACCAACGTCGCGCCGCTCAGCACCGCGACGTCGCACCTCCTCATCAGGACCTCCGACGCCCACCAAGGCCTGTATCCCGGGTCGTCGATCGGCCTGAACTCGAATATCAGGACATCCGCGCCGGATTCCCTGGCCCTCCTCGCTATGGCCGGTATATACCCGACCATGCACACCCTGTCGCCATCCCTCACCTCCAGGTAGTCCATCAGGTCACCCCCGACATATCCTCCATCCAGCTTGGAGGCGGCGGCGTTCAGCGCCGCCACGCCGAGCGCGGATTGAACGGGGCCATCGCCGGCGGCCAGCCGCGCGACTTCGCTCCACTCCATTCCAGCTATCCTGCCGGCGAGCGGGTTGTTCTCGCATTCGTGCGCCGCATCCTCCGTCGGCGTATGGGAGAGCCCCGCGCTGCCGTCGTCCATGACTACTATCGTGTACCCGAGCCCCACGGCGGCCAATTTCACCCTGCCGCCGCCCAGCGGCGCCAGCTCGTCCAATATCTCCTCCGTGAGCACATGCACGTCGTGCGCCGCATGCTATTTTAGCTTTTCAACCGCGATCTATCCGGCGTATAATTTTCCAGCATCGATGCGAGCTCCTTCAGCGACAGTCCATCCAGGGATATGAACCCATCTGTCAGGTACGCTAGCCCCCTGTAGAAGTCGACATCCGCGTTCTCCTCCACGTCCTTGGCCAGCTCATGGAGCCACTTCAACAGGTGCTCATCCAGGAACCTCCCCTGGATCCCCATGAGCCTCCTGGCCTCCCCGAGGTTCCCCTTCTCAACCTCCTCGACGGTCCTTCCTATCAGGTAGGACATGAAGCTGAGCTCCACCGCTACATGGTCCTCGGGCTCCGTGAATTCCTTAACCTTGTCCACGCCCATATCCCTGTAGATGTCCAGGACGTCGTCCCGCTGCTCCTGATAGATCAGGTGGCCCGCTGACATGTACGCGGACTCCGATGGATGGGGCGGCGTCCCCTTTATCCCGAGGAACAGGCTCGCATAGTCGGCGGCCAGCTCGAGTATTACCTCCTTCCTATTGCGCTTCGCAGCGGTCCTCAGGTAATCCAGGATCATGTCGATACCCTTCCCCACGCGCTCGTCCAGCTCCGCCAGCGCCTCGAAGCGCGCGGCGAGCGAGCCGTCCTCCGCGGCGTCTATCAGCCCGCCGAGGAGTCCTTCGTCGACCTCC
>JAWDMO010000032.1:0-12183 GCA_046536535.1 Nitrososphaeria archaeon | reverse complement strand
TCCAGCCCGCGAAAACCTGCGCCAGCCCTCCCCAGAAGACCGCGTACCCTATCGTGAGGCCCGTCGTCGGTATGAGCCCCGCGTTGTGCGCGCTGAGCACTATCGTTGTCAGGGCGAATCCCAGGAGCCCGAGGCCCCCGGGGTTCACCTTCTCGAATCCGGCGCTCATATATTCTCAATAGACTATTTTGTATACCATCTGATAAATATTTCCTTTCGGAGGACGTCGATCGACTATTGACTAACATATTCCCCGGATTCAATTATAATAGTTGATTATGATGTACCAATTTGATATGGAATTATTAACGTCATGGCTATGGCCGTCTCATCGCGTGCCATGTGTGAACTGTCCCGTCCGCGCGGACGAGGCTTCCCGGTTACGGATCGGCGGATCGCGTTCGCGCCCTCGAGCTCACACGCGCATGGATACGGAGGGGGCCGGCGAGGTGATGACGGCCCGCGCCCCCTGAGGCGATCGCGGCCTTCTTCCGCCCCCTTCCCACAGGTTAAATATCAGCAGCGCGCGTCACTCCATGTGACGGGGAGATCCGATGTCCTCGAGATCCTGACGGAGGGACTGGCCGCGGCGGATCCGGAAGCCGCGGTGAGGAGGGGGATATCGATCGTCCGCCCGCGCGGGAGGACGGTCGTCCTGGCGTTCGGGAAGGCGGCCTACAGGATGGCCAGAGGAGCCCTCGGCGGATCTGTGCACGTGGACCGGGGAATCGCGATAATTCCCAGGGGGTATCCGTCGGGGGATATCAGTCCGATCAGGGCCATGGAGGGCACGCACCCGCTCCCATCGGGGGAGAACGTGCGCGCCTCCAGGGAGGCGCTGGAGCTGGTACGCGGAGTCCGCGGCGATGAGTTCCTCCTGGTGCTGATATCCGGAGGAGGATCCTCCCTCCTGGAGGTCCCGAAGGACGGCGTGAGCGTGGAGGAGGAGGCCGCGCTGGCGGGGGAACTCATGAGGAGGGGCGCCGACATCAGGGAGCTGAACGCCGTGAGGAAGCACCTGTCGGAGGTGAAGGGCGGGCAGCTGTTGAGGGGGTTCAGGGGCCGCGCGTGCGCCTCGCTGATAGTTTCGGATGTGGTGGGGAACCCGCTGGACTCCATAGCATCCGGCCCCACGGCGCCGGATCCCACCACTTACTCGGATGCGCTGGAGGTGCTCAGGAGGTACGGGCTCCTCGATGAATTCCCGGGGGCCGCGCGCGTCCTGGAGAGGGGCGCCAAAGGCCTCCTGGACGAGACGCCGAAGCCCGGGGACCGGCTGTTCTCGCGCGTGGTGAACAGGATAGTCCTGGACAATAGGCCGTCCCTCAGGGCCATGGCGCGCAGGGCCAGGGAACTCGGATATCGCTCGGAGGTGCTCACCGACTCCATGGAGGGGGAGGCCAGGGAGGTGGGGAGATTCCTGGGATCGCTCTCCGCGCGGGGTGCCAGGAGGGCGCTGGCGGCCGGCGGGGAGACGACGGTGACCGTGAGGGGGAGCGGGAGGGGCGGCAGGAACCAGGAGCTGGCGCTGGCGGCAGCCCTCCAGGTGAAGGAGCTGGGGGCCGCGGGGTATACGGGCCTGGGGGCGCTGGCGACCGACGGCGTCGACGGCAACTCCCCGGCGGCGGGGGCCGCGCTGGGGTCCGACGAGATCGGGTCGCTCGATGAGGAGGGCGCCAAGAGGGCGCTTTACGCCAACGATTCGTACGACTTCCTGGCCCGCGCTGGACTGGCGATCGAGACCGGCCCGACCGGGACTAACGTGAACGACCTGTTCATTCTCCTGTCGAGGAGGCGGTGATCCGCGGACGCATCTCCCCCCGCACAACGCTTATCCCGGGGTCGGTGATCCCGGAACAGCGTGCGGACGGCCCTCCTATATCTGGATGATCAATATCTCAGGAGATTCGACGCGACCGTTGTGGAGTCCGGGGATGGATATGTGGTGCTCGACAGGACCGCGTTCTATCCGGGCGGAGGGGGACAGCCCCCCGACTCCGGCTTCATCGAGTTCGGCGGATCGCGCATCGCGGTGACCGAGGCCTCCAAGGAGGATGACGCGGTCGTCCACAGGGTGCAGGGGGCGCCGCCATCCGGCGTCCGGGTCGTGGGCGAGCTGGACTGGGACAGGAGATACGCGCACATGAGGCTCCACACGGCCATACACCTGCTGGACGCGCTCATCCTCAGGAGGGGGACCGAGGGACAGATAACCGGTGGACAGATATACGACGACAGGGCCAGGGTCGACTTCGATTGGCCGGAATTCTCCAGGGAGGCGCTGGAGGGCCTCGTGGAGGAGGCGAACCGCGAGATATCGAACGGAAGGAGGGTCCTGGCGCGCTACGTGAGCAGGGATGAGGCGATGTCCATCCCCAATCTGGCCAGGACGGCCCCGGGGAGGGAACTCCTGAACAGGCTGGAGATGGTCAGGATCATCGAGATAGAGGGGCTGGATGCTCAGATGGACGGGGGAACGCACGTGTCGAACCTCAGGGAGATCGGGCGTATAGCGGCGACGCGGGTGGAGAACAAGGGAAGGAGGAACAAGAGGGTTGAGTTCACCCTGGGCTGATGGATCGTCCGCGCTCGGCCTCGGCCACGGCATCGGCTATCCCGGCTACCTGCTCCGGGGTCGGCCTCTCCCTGAACGATTCCACGCCGAGGATGCGGAGATCGGCTTCCCTGAGCGCATTCTCCACGCGCTTGGCGGCGTTGGATCCCCACGCATATGATACCATCGCCGCCACCGGCTTACCGGTGCCCTTCATCTTGGACCTGATTAGATAGAGGAGGTACTCCATGCGGGGATGCACCTCCGAGTCGTACGTCGGAGTGGCCAGCACGACTGCGGATGCGGCGTTTGCCCGCGTCATGAAGTCCTCGGGGCTTCCGCGATCCACGTCGTTCGCCGCGAACGAGCTGACGGATATCCCCCTCTTGATCAGCTCACCGTTGAGCATCGAGACCGCGCCCTCCACGGACCCGTACATCGTGACGTAGGCGAGGGCAACTCCTCCCAGCCTCGGCGTCCCCCTCGCGAAGTCCTCGAAGAGCTTCATCGGGACCTCCGGATCCCCCTCCCACACTCCGCCGTGCGACGGCGCCACCCTGGAGATGCTCACCCCCAGCGACCTGACCTTCTCCACCGCCCTGAGCACGTGCTCGCGGTAGTGCCCCATGACGGTCACCAAGTACTTCTCGGCGCTCCTCAGGTAGGAGGGATCGGACGGATCCGCCAGGTATCCGCCGGGGATGGAGTACGAGCCGAAGACGTCGCAGGTGTAGAGGATCCTCCTGCTCGGCTGATAGGTGAACACCGTCTCCGGCCAGTGGACCCAGGGGACGTGCGCCACCAGGAATTCCTCCCCCGATATCGTGATCCGCTTCGTCCCCTCGACCTTCACCACCTCCCCGAGCTCGCCGTACTTGGCCCTCAGCACCCTCTCCCCGGATGGATGAACCACGATCTTCGGGCCCCCGGCCTCCCTGATGACCGCGGGAATGCCCCCCGTGTGGTCCGGCTCCGCGTGGTTCACCACCACATGGGTTATCCTGCGCGGATCGACCACCTCCCGGAGGGCGTCGATGAACTGCTCCGAATAGGCCCCCTTCCACGTATCGATCAGCACGAAGCCGTCGGGCGCCCTCAGCAGGTAGGAGTTGTACGTGATGCCCTCGGGAATGCTCCATGCGGCCTCGAAGAACCCGGTCCTGTCGTCGTCGAGCCTCAGGAGCCAGACGCCGTCGTCGATTTCGCGCACCTGATATTTGACCATAAGGGGAAAACTCCGCGGAATAATTTAAACATTGGGTAATTATTGCTAACCTGAAGCGCCCCGATCATCCCCGACGATCCCGCGGACCGATGAGAGCAGGGCCTCGGCCTCGCGCCCGCCGAGCGGCCTGAGCGGCCTCGGCAGATATCCCCCGGGGCTCCTCCTGCCCATGACCAGGGCCTGGAAGAGGTAGTAGTAGGCCGACGGGAACTCGTACCCGGATAACGCGCGCATCAGGCGCGAGAGCCTGGACTGGAGCGCGGGGGCGCGGTCGACGGCCTCGGACCACACCCTCACCGGGAGGTCCGTGAAGTTCGACGTGCCGCACACCCCCCCGTGTGCCCCGAGGATCCTGGCTGGCAGCAGCAGGTCGTCCTGTCCCTCGTACACCGGGACACCGGGAAGGGCATCCAGGTAGCCCTGCAGCGTCGCCAGGTCCCTGGAGCTGTCCTTCACGCCGGCTATCCGTCCCGTGGCGCGCGCGATCCCTGCCGCGGTCCCGGGATCTATCCGGTTTCTGGCCATCTGAGGTATGTTGTAGATTATCACCGGCACGTCGGCGGCCGAGGCCAGCTCCGAATAGTAATCGGCCACCTCGGCTTGGCCGAGCTCGGAGTAGAACGGCGGGACGGAGACCACCGCCGTTGCGCCGACGTCCCTGGCGTGCCTCGCCACGTCGATCGTATCGCGCACGTTCCCCCGGTGCACGCCGGGGAGGAGGAGCATACCGGACGGCAGCCTGGACGCGAACTCCGATATCAGGCGCTTGTGTTCCTCGATGCCCAGTAGATGAAATGATCCGACCGATCCCGCGGGGAATACGGCGACCACCCCGGACGACCTGAGGAATTCCAGGAGCTCGGTTATCCCCTCGGGATCGAGCTCCCCGTCCCTCAGGGGCGTGACGGCCGGCGTCACTATGCCCCGGGGTATGTGCGGCGCGGCGCGCGGGGATTCCATAGCGATCGGCCTCAAGAGTACGGGGGTATGACCTCCCCCTCGAGCGGGCTGGGGCCGTAGTCGAAGTAGATGTTCTTCACCTTCGTGTACTCCAGCACCCCGTGTTTGGAATTCTCCCCGGCCTGCCCCGACATGCGGAATCCCGTGTGATATCCCTGGGTGGCCTCGGGGCCCGGCATGTTGACGTAGAGCTCGCCGAACTTCACCTCCTCCGCGGCCCTCATCGCGAGGGACAGGTCCCTGGTGAACAGATATGACGCGAGCCCGTAGATGGAGTCGTTGGCCAGGTCGATCAGTTTCCCGAAGTCGTCCCCGACCTTCATCGCCGGGAGAACGGGGCCGAAGATCTCCTCCCTGAACGCGGAAGAGCTCTGGTCGGTCCCCTCGATGATCGTCGGGAGATAGTAGTATCCGCCGGAGAACGGCTCCGGCAGCGATGGCCTCGATCCCCCGTGGAGGACCTTCAGTCCCTCGCCCCTGGCGCGATCCACCACATCGGATATCTTCCTCAGCTGGCCGGCGTTTATCAGCGGCCCCATCTCGTTCTTCCTGGGGTCCCCGACCCTGAGGGATGCCGTGAGCTCCAGGAATCTGCGCATGAACGCGTCGTACACGTCCTCGTGCACGAACAACCTCTCGGCGGCTATGCATGACTGGCCGGAGTTCCAGTATTTGGCCCACATGAGCACGCGGGCCGCGAGCTCCAGGTCGGCGTCCTTCCAGACCATGAACGGCGCCTTCCCCCCCAGCTCCAGTATGACCTTGGCCATGGAGTTCGCGGCGGACTTCATAACCTCCTCGCCGGTGCCGGTCTCCCCGGTCAGCGTTATCAGCGCGACCTTCCTGTTCGACGTCATCGCGGACCCGATCGCGCTTCCCTTCCCCGTCACGAAGTTCAGGACGCCCCTCGGGAGCCCCGCATCTTGGAAGGCGCGGGTGAGCCACTCCCCTATGAACGGCGTATCGGAGCTCGGCTTCAGCACGACAGTGTTTCCAGTCACGAGCGCGGGCCCCACCTTCCTCGCTATCATCCCGGCCGGGAAGTTCCACGGCGTTATCGCTGCGACCACCCCGTATGGGACGCGGTACTGCAGTATCACCCTGTCGGGTTTCGTTCCCTCGACGACGTCCCCGGTGATCTTCCTCGCCATCTCCGCGTAGTAAGTGAGCTGGTCTATGACGCCGTCCACCTCCTGGACAGCCTCCCTCGTCGGCTTCCCGACCTCGTCGGTCAGCAGGTCCTCCAGCTCGGACCTCCTGGACCTTATGATGCCTATCGCGCCCCAGATGTACCTCGCGCGCTCGACCGACGTGAGCTTCCCCCAGGATGCCTGTGCCTCGTACGCCGCATCCACGGCCCTCCCGACGTCGTCCGGGGTCGCGGACGCGAACTGGCCGAGCGGCTTCCCCGTCGAGGGGTTCAGCTTCGTGAGGAACTCACCGCTCGAGGGGTTCACCCACTCCCCATCTATGAACAGAAGGGAACTCTTCATGCGTTATAGAAAGCGCTCCTCTGATATAAATTGTTCCTAGGGTATCCTGGACGCGTCCTCCCCGATCCATGTGCCCCTGACGACCCACACGGGCTCGCCCGGAACCCTCTCCTCGAGCCCCTCCACCCTGTGCGAGTCGATAACGTCCTCCCTCACGTCCACCCCGAGGCCGGGTCCCCCGGGCACCTGGTGATATCCGCCGGTGAGCTTCATCGAGTCGCCCACCATGTCCCTCTTCCACTGGGGGAAGAAATCGTAGAACGTCTCCTGTATCATGAAGTTCGGTATTGTCGCGTCCAGCTGGAGGGTTGCAGCGTTCTGCAGCGGGCCGAACGCGTTGTGGTACGCCATCCTGACGCCGAACGAATCCGCGATCGCGGCTATCTTCCACGCCTCGGTTATCCCGCCGACGTTCGTCAGATCCACCTGCAGGAAGTCCACCAGCCCCTCCTTCAGGTACTGGAGCGCCTCCTCCTTGTTCAATATCCTCTCACCCAGCGCGACCGGGACACGCGTCCGCGCCCTGTACCTCCTGAGCCCCTCCAGATCGTATGGATGGACCGGCTCCTCCATGAAGAGCGGTGTGTACGCGGAGAGCGCGTCCGCTATCCTCACGGCCGACTCGTACTCGAACCTCCCGTGATGCTCTATCATCAGGTGGACGTCGTCGCCCACCGCCTCCCTCACGGCCCCTACGATGCGGGACGATCTCTCGACGCCCGCGCGATCTATGTAGTCGAAATATCCCCCGAACGGATCGAACTTCAGCCCCCTGTAGCCCATCCCGACGACCCTCGACGCGGCGTTCGCGAAGTCGTCGGGGGTCCTGCAGCCGCCGTACCATCCGTTAGCATATGCGAGGATGTTTCTCCTGTAGGCGCCGCCCAGCAGCTCGTGCACGGGCGCGCCCAGTTCCCTTCCCTTTATGTCCCAGAGCGCTATATCGAGCGCCGAGAGCGCCGCGGTGGATTCTATCGAGCGGTGCAGGTAGAATTCCTCCCTGACCCATGACCTGTGGATGAGCTCCAGATCGTGCGGATCCATGCCGTCCACGACCGATGCAAGCCTCCTCACCGCCTCCACCACCTGTCCGGTCCTGAGCGTCGGCACGGCCTCCCCGTAGCCCACCCCGCCGTTGGACGTCACGACCCTCACCAAGACCGCGACCGATGCCCACGTGGCCTCGGATCCCCTCTCGCCCACCACTATTGCCTCGACGCTCTTTATCGAATTCATAACCCGGGCAGGGCGGACGTCCTATAAACGCTTTACCGGCGCTCGACGTCCAGCATCACGCGCCCGTCCCTCTCCCCGCTCGAGAGATCCTCCAGCGCCCTCCTGACGTCCCCGAGCCCATACTTCCTCCAGACGCGGGCGTCCAGGCCGCGCGACGAGGCGATCGCTATCAGTTCCACGAGCTCAGCCCGCGTCCCGCCCGTGGTCCCCACGATCGAGATCTCCCTGGAGTATATAGTCCTCATGTCGACCTGGACCTCTTGGCCGGTGAGCACCCCGTAGCTGATGAGTTTTCCCCCGGACCCCAGGAGCCCGAGGCTCCATGAAGCTGTGCCGGAGCCGAGCGGATCCACCACGACGTCCGCCATCGCACCGCCGGTCAGCTCCGCGACCGCGCGCATCGCGGATCCGGGTTCCACGACGGCGTCGGCGCCCATGTCCATGAGCCACCCCCTGGGCTTCCTGGAGATCGCCACGACGCGCGCCCCCATGATATGCGCCAGCTGGACCGCGAACATCCCGGTGTTGCCGGATGCCCCGACCACCGCGACCGTCTGCCCCGCCCTGAGGCCCGAGGAACGCAGCCCGTGATACGCCGTCAGCGCGGATACCGGAAGGCTGGCGAGCAGATCCCATCCGAGCGATGCATCGACCTTCATGACCGACACGTAGGGGACCACGGCGAGCTCCGCGAAGCCGCCGTTCGAGACGGTCCCCAGCACCCCTCCCGTGCGGCACAGCATCTCCCTGCCCGAGATGCACATATCGCAGCGGCCGCAGAAGACACGGGGATAATCGATGACGATATCCCCCCTGGAGATCCCATCGACGTGCGCCCCGACCTCCTCGACTATCCCGGCGAACTCCGCCCCCGGGATGTGGGGCATCGGCGTGGGATTCCTGGCTCCGGTCACCGTGAGGCGATCCACGGGGTTCACGCCGGCGCGCACCACCCTTATGAGGACCTCGTGCGGACCCGGCGAGGGCGCGTCGACATCGACGATCCCCACGTTCTCGATCCCGGGCCTGCCGAATACCGCGGCCTTCATGCGCTGCTCCAGGGACCGCGTGTGTTTAACTTTTCGGGGGTAGGGGGCGGAAGTTTCCCTCCGCGAGGGCAGGGGTAGTTCACTAATGGGTTTCACTCTACGTAGGTACACGCAGGTACGCATCAGCGTACCTGTCGTACGCGTAGAGCTGGGGCTTCACGGCATCATATAGGCCCCTCACGAGTTCATCGGGTCCCCTCCGCTCCGCCCCCGTCAGGAGGTACCCACCCACCAGCGTCGGCAGGACGTTTCCGTCCCACCACTCGCGCTGATGGGGAACCCCCTCCATCCTCAGTTCAACGCGCATCTTTCCGCCCCCCATTTTATTGTGTATCAAACATCTAATTTAAACATATCTATTCTGATGCTGTGTTGCATAACCTCAGGAATATCACTTTAGGACGGCTATTCACGGGTAGCATATTGCAAATGCTCGTTCTTCGATCCAACTGGCGATTATCAGACGTTAAATCAGCTAAATTGCGCAACACAGCATATTCTGGAACTGTTTTAAACGGCGGGAGTTAATGGGGAGGACGCCCCCGCCCGGGATCCGGGCGACAACGATATTATCGGGCGCGCGGCAGTTCGCCGCGTGAGGAGGACGCCCCCGCCCGGGATATACGGTATAACCAGCGGGGAGTTCGGGATGGGCCACCGCGAGGCGGCGCGGATCATGCTGGAGGCCGGGATAAGGATCATACAGTACAGGGAGAAGTCGGCGCCGGCGCGCGCCATGGCGGATGACGCCAGGGCCATCCGCGAGCTGTGTGCGTCCTACGGGGCCACTTTCATAGTTGACGACCGCGTCGACATCGCATATGCATCGGGGGCGGACGGCGTCCACCTGGGACAGGACGACCTCCCGATCGACATCGCGAGGCGCCTCATCGGGGACGCGATAGTGGGCGCATCGGCCGGGACTCCGGAGGAAGCGAGGAGGGCGGAGGAGGAGGGCGCGGACTACGTGGGCGCCGGGAGCGTCTTTCCGACTTCCACGAAGGGCGATGCGCACGTCATAGGGATCGGGGGATTGAGGATTATCGTTGGGTCCGTGCACATACCGGTGTACGCGATAGGCGGTATAAAGCTGGAGCACGTGAGGGCCCTGAGGTCCATCGGGGTCCACGGCGTGGCGGTGATATCGGCGATCCTGGGGTCCCCGGATCCCCCGGCCGCGGCCAGGGCGTTCGTCAGGGAGTGGTCCGGGTCCGCAGATTCCCGGCTATCTCCCGGGCGACATTCCTCCCGGAGAGGAGCATCGCGCCGAATATCGGACCCATCCTGGGCAGCCCCCTGACCTTCGCCACGGCCATCCCCGATGCGTAGAGCCCCGGGGCGACGGCGACGGCGCCCTCCGAGACGAGCGCCTCCGAGAGTTCGCTGTACGCGGATCTCTCGCCCCTGATCTCTATCCCGAGCTCGGGGACCTTCCTCGACGCCACCTCCACGACCTCGGCGTCGTGCCCCGTGGCATCCACGACCGCGCGTGACCTGATGAAGAGCGGGTCCACGTGGAGCCCCGAGAGCGCGGACGCGGTCCAGTTCACGACGACGCCCTCGACGCGCAGCGGATCCCTCCTGAAGATCACGTCCTCGACGCTCACGCCGTGGATTATTTTGGCGCCCGCGTCGAGCGCGCTCGACGCCAGCTTAGCCATGAGCTCGGCGGCGTCGAGCACGAATATCCCGGGCTCGATCTCCCTGGTCCTGGCGCCGATATCCCCGAGAATCTCATCCGCCGGCGACTCCACGACTATCTTATGGAGGAACATGGCGCCTCCCCCTATACCCCCTCCGAATCCGAGCCTCCTCTCGAAGACGACGGTCTTCACGCCCTCCTTCGACAGGTAGTAGGCGGCCGCCATTCCGGAGGGGCCGGCGCCCACCACGACCGCATCGCTGGTCGCTATAGATTCCCAGTCGCGGAGGGACTCCTCAAGCACCGCGCGCGTTATCCTGGCCTCGTCCACGGGCAGCGGCGACCGGCGTCCGGATTCATTCGATGAGGACGACATCGCCGCGTGGATCCCGTATCCGGAGTTTAAGGTTTGATGTCCTAATCCGCGATGATTTACTGAATATGTGATAAGATGTATGTGCGTTGAGCGATACCCGGCCCGTGCACCGGCGCCGTGAGCCGCCCCCCGGAGATCGGAGCCTCCCAAAGCCGCTAGCACACTTTTAAAGAAACGCGATCATAAGCCGCGCGTGGAGTTCGAGAGGCCGCTGCTCCTGACGCCGGGCCCGACGATCGTGGACAGATCGGTGAGGGATGCCCTGGCGGGCCCTCAGCTGTCGCACAATTCGCCGGAATTCCTGAGGGTATTCGGGGAGCTCCCGTCAATGGTGAGGGAAGTCGTGCGCTCGAAGACCGCCCGGGTGGCGCTCGTCACGGGTTCCGGGACCCTGGGCGTGGAGATGGCGCTCTCGTCCGCGCTCTCGAAGTCCGATCGGGCGCTCGTCCTGGAATCGGGATATTTCGGGAACAGGCTGGCCGAGATAGCGCGCAGATACGCCGGCCACGTCGACGTGCTGAGCGCCCCCCCGGGCCAGCTGGTGCCCGCGGACAGCTACAGGGCGGCGCTCGAGTCCGGGAAGTACAGGGTGGTGGCGCTGACGCATGTCGATACGTCGACGGGCCTGCTGACGCCGCTCGAGGATCTGGCGAGGGCTGCGAGGGCTGCCGGAACAACACTGCTCGTCGACGGCGTCAGCAGCGTGGGCGGCGCGAGGCTTGACATGGACGAACTCGGGATCGGGATACTGGTCACGTCGTCGCAGAAATGCATAGCAGCGCCGCCCGGGGTCGCAATCGTCGCCGTCTCGGACGATGCAGCGGAACGGCTCAGGGAATCGCCGACGCTCTATATGGATCTCAGGAGGTGGATCGAGGTCTCCGAGGAACCCGGGAAGTACCTCTCGACGCCGGCCGTCAACGTCTTCATGGCGCTACACAGGGCGCTCGAGATGGTGCTCGACGAGGGAATGGAGGCCAGGTGGGCCAGACACGATACGACGGCATCGTTCCTCAGGAGGGAGATGGCCGCGAGGGGGGCCGGGGTCGTAGCCGGAAATCCGTCGCCCACGGTAAGCGTCTTCGACGTGGAGGCGGCGGGGCTGGACGCGCTCGAGCTCAGGAGAATCATCTACGATTCCGATGGGATATGGATAGGCGTCGGCGTCGGCCAGAACAGATCCAGGCACATCAGGATAGGGCACATGGGGATCGTGTCAGAGGCGCACCTGACGAGGTTCCTGGAGGCGTTCGATCGCGCCGTCGGACATCGATAGTCCATACTCCACGCGGATTTAAATTAAGTTAATTTAAAAATTTAATTTAAAAGGGGATTTTGGTGCGCGTTGTATCAGAAGCGATTGAACCGACGGCCGCCTCCCCCTCTACGGGGTGGGCGGTCCTCGTACTCCTTATCGGAGAGGTTGTTATCGGTGTTCACCTCGCCCTCGAACGGCGTCTCCAGGACCTCGATGGTCCCGTACCTGCCGACGTTCAGGCGCATGTGTCCCCTGAAGATGTTCACGTATCCGTTCTTCAGGGCCACGGTGCTTCCAACGTCCACTTTGTCGATATCCTCGTCCCAGAGGGTTAGGTATACGCTCCCGGTCTCATCGCCCAGGAGCACCTCGGCCACGCGATGCGATGAT
>JAWDMO010000031.1:0-13100 GCA_046536535.1 Nitrososphaeria archaeon | reverse complement strand
GAACGCGCTCTTGCCCAGCCACGGGGAGCTCGCGTGGAATCCCTCTGTCTCGACGTTCACCCTGAGCTGCACGCGGCCCTTGTAGCCGACGGTTATCTGAGACAGGCCGCTCGGCTCGCCCAGGAGCACATAATCGACGCTCAGGCCGCTCCTCGCCAGATGTTTGGCGCCTATGCCCCTGCCCTCCTCGTCGACGACCGCCGCGACCACTATCTCGCCCTCGTAGCCGCTCTCCTTCAGGGCATGCGCGGCCAGCACCATTGCCGCCAGGGATCCCTTGGCGTCGACCGATCCGCGGCCCATCAGGTGGCCGTCCTCGATCCGCACGGGCAACCTGCCCGGGACCGTGTCCATATGACTGCACAGAAGCACGGAGGGCCGCTTGCCCCGGTAAACCCCTATCACGTTCCCGACGTCGTCCAGCTTGACGTCGTCGAACGAGAAATCCGATGACATCTTCTCGTAGATGTATTTCGCTATCCTCGCCTCGCGGCCCGATGGTGAATATATGTTAACCATATCCATCAGGAACTTTATCTCCTCGCTGTTCTCGACGCTCATTTCAACTACCTCTTGGCCAGGCCCGCGACATAGTCTATCATGTGGCCGGCAATATCTATACCGGTCACCTTCACGCTGTTCCTGAATTCCGGGTTATGGTTAACCTCGTGCACTATGAGCCCGTCCTCGGTCTCCATCGCGTCCACCCCCAGCACGCCGCCCCCCACGGCCTCGGCAGCCTTCATCGACACGTCCTCCAGCTCGCGCGTGATCTGACATGGTTCGGCCTTCCCTCCCCTGGCCGTATTGGTCCTCCAGTCGTCGGGGGGTTGATAGCGATAGATCGCCGCGACCACCCGGTTGCCGACCACGAACGACCTTATATCCCTAGGCGGCCGCCTGACGTACTCCTGAAGGTAGTACACCTGGTGTATGGGCCCCATCTCCTCGCGGTCCTCGATAACCGCCTGCGCAGCAGCCTTGGAGTCGAGCAGCGCCACCAGCCTTCCCCAGCTGCCCATGACGGGCTTCAGGACCGCCCTGCCCCCGAGCTCCGTGAACGCATCAAGAGCCCTCTCCTTGGAGAACGCCACGAGCGTCCTCGGCGTCGGCACGCCATCCCTGGCAAGCGCCATTGTGGTCAGCATCTTGTTGCCGGCAACTATAACCGTCTGAAGGCCGTTGACGACCCGCACGCCCATGTACTCCAGGTACGCGGTCACGTGCAGGTGGCGGTAGTAGCTCACGCTGCGCTGGAACGCGACGCCCCCGGCCTCCAGGTATCCATCGAGCCCGCCGTGCGAGTCCAGCCTCATGTTCCTCGTATCCACCAGCCTCACGTCCACGTTCCTCCTCCCGGCGGACTCCACCAGCATCTTCTCCTCGAGCCTCACGACGTCGTGGAACATCGTTATGGTGGTCATTCCCCGCCCTCCAGGCTCCTCTGTGATTCCAGGAACAGCTTCTCCATGCGCTCGTCCATCTCAAGCTCGAACAGGTCGCCCATCTGGAGTCCCTTCATGGCATCGGCGAAGGACCTGGCCTTGGCATCGTCCGGCTCGAGCCCCATCAGCTTGAGGAAGAACGCGGCCCCGTTCCTGCCGAGCAGCTCACCGAAGACGAGCTTCCTCCTCGCGCCCACGAACCGCGGCGGGATGACCTCGTAGGCGATCGGATTCCTGAGGACCGCCGCTATATGGGTGCCCGCCTTGTGCTTGTACGCGTTGTCGCCCAGCAACGGCATGAACGGAAACGGGCTGAATCCAAGATAGTTGAACACCAGGTCGTAGAGGTCCTTCAGCATGTTCATCCTGACGTTGATCTGCGCTCCGTAGATGGATATGAGCGTCACGGCCAGCTGCGCTAGGTCAGTTATCCCGGATCTCTCGCCCATTCCGCCGACCGTCGTGTGGACCTGGTCCGCGCCGGCCTCCAGGCCGGCGAGCGCGTTCGCCAGCGACAGGCCGAGGTCGTTGTGGCAGTGCACATCCAGCGGTATGTCGACCGATTCCCTGACGAGCTTGACGAGCCTGTACATGCCGCCCGGGGTCATCACGCCCACCGTGTCCGGTATGCTGAGACGGTCCGCGCCGGCGTCCTCCATGGCCTTCGCGTACTCGACAAGGCGATCCGGCGACGTCCTGCTGGCATCCTCGAGCGTGAACCTCAGCTTCAGGCCGTGCGACTTCGCGTACTCGACCGCCTCTACCCCCCTGCGGACGGCGTCCTCGAAATCCACGTTAAGCTTGTACCTCAGATGTATATCGGATACCGAGTGGTAGATGGCAGCGCTGCTGGCGCCGCACCTCAGCACGGTGTCTATATCCTGCTTGAGCGCCCTGGCATGCGCGACTATCTGGGCGCTCAGGCCGGCGTTCACCATCTCGCTACAGCTCTCGAAGTGGGACCGGGATATCACGGGGCTCACCTCTATGGAATCCACGCCGAAGTAGTCGAGCATCCAGGCTATCTGAAGGCGCTGCCTGGTCGTGAAGGATACCCCGGCGCCCTGTTCGCCCTCCCTGAGGGTGCTGTCGAGTATATGCACCTTCCTGCCCCCGAGCGATGACGTGGAGCCGGAGTTGTACTCGCCGGAATACCCTAGGCCGGCCCTATCTATCGACTGGGCCAAGTAATCTCAGTCCTCCTTGAGGATTATTATCGTGTTCGTGCCGGTCACGCCGTCCATCGATCTTATCCTGTCTATTGTCGAGTTGACCTCTGTTATGCTGTCGCCGCCCACGAAGATCGCCATGTCATACTGTCCCGTTATCTCGTAGATGCGATCGACGCCTTCCAGCTCCCTCACGCGCTCGACTATCTCCCTTATCTGCGCGCCGGGCTCGACCGCCACCAGCGTTATCGCATTGGCTCCGCCGAGCCTCCCGAGCTCCACCGTGAACTTCCTTATCACATGGGAGTCGACGAGCCTCCTCACGCGCCTCCTGACCGCGGCCTCGGAGATCCCCAGCTCCTTGGCCATGTCGACGAACGGCCTCCTGGCGTCGGACTTCAGCATCTCGATGATCCTCGAGTCTATTTCGTCATGCGACATGCGCCGCACGTTTATAGGACATAAATTAATCTCTTTCGCCCATATTCGACCTTTTGGTCTGTTCGATTTCCATGAGCGTTCTGTCGATTATCGACAGAGCGCTGTCGACCTCGTCCTCGCCTATTACGAGCGGGGGGAGGAACCTGAGGGTCCTGAGGCCCGAGTATGTGGAGATCATCCCGTTTCCTATGAGCGCCGGCAGCGCCTCCGAGACGCTTATCCTAAGGTCGAGCGCATCCATAAGGCCCAGTCCCCTGCTGGACTCGGCCAGCCTGCGCCCGGCGGCGATTCCGTCCAGGCCCCTGAGGAACCTCGATCCCATCCTCTCGGCGTTCTCCCAGAGCCTCCCCTCCCTCAAAACCCTGAGGACCGCGGCCCCCGCGGCCGATGCGAGCGGGTTCCCCCCGAACGTGGACGTCTGCTCGCCGAGCTTCATTGCGCCCGAGAGCTCAGACGACATCGCTGCGACGCCCATGGGTATCCCGCCGCCGATTCCCTTACCTATTGTGATTATGTCCGGCTTGACCCCCCAGTGCTCGTGGGCCCACATCCTACCGGTCCTGCCGAGCCCGGCCTGTATCTCGTCCATGACAAGCACGCAGCCGCTGGACCTGCAGCGCCTCTCGGCTTCGACCATGAATTCCGCGCTCGGCAGGTTGACGCCGCCCTCGCCCTGGACGGGCTCCAGGAAAATGGCGGCTGCTTCCTCGAACGGCGCGTCGTCCAGCGCCTTGGCATCGCCGTATCCCACGAAATGCACCTTCGGCAGTAGCTGCATGAACGGCTTCCTGTACTTCTCGCCCCAGGTGAGCGAAAGCGCGCCCAGCGTCTTCCCGTGATATGAACCCTTGGCGGCGATGAACAGCGAACGGCCCGTCGCCTTCACGGCGACCTTTATAGCCGCCTCCACAGCCTCGGCCCCGCTGTTCGCCATGTATGCGGCCGACATGTTGCCGGGCAGCACGTCGAATAGCTCTTCCAGGAACTCCGCCCTCGCCGGGCTGTAGAGCGATCCGTGGCATATCGCGTTGCGGCGCAGCTGATCCACGATCGCGTCCGCCACCTCCCTCCTGCCGTGCCCCAGTATCGCGACGCCGTAGCCGGCCATGAAGTCCAGGTACCTGCGCCCGGACATATCCCACAGGTAGGCGCCCTCGGCGCGGTCCACTATGACGCCGAACCTCTGGAACGTCTTGAGCAGCCTGGCGTCCTCCACCTCCACGACGTGCCCGGGATCCATCTAACTGCCCCTCCTCACGACCGTGCGGTCGCCGCCGAGCGCGCCGCTTATCGGCTTATCTATTCTTCCGTCGGCGATCAGCACCTCGCCGACGCCGCCGTCGAGCGCCTCGGTCGCGGCGAGAAGCTTCTTGTCCATCCCGGGCCCCACGCCCTTCATGCGCTCCCTGGCGTCCTCGAGCGTCAACTCCCTGACGAGCCTCCCCTCGGGGTCCAGAAGCCCGGCGACGTTCGTCAGCAGCAGCAACCTGTCCGCCCTGAGCGCCGCGGCCACGTAAGCCGCCGCCCTGTCTGCGTCGACGTTCAACACCTCGCCCTCCGGGCTTATAGCCAGGGGGGATACCACCGGCGTGAACCCGGCGTCCAGAAGAGCCCTGAGCACGCTGGCCCTCACCTCCAGTATCCTGCCGGTGTATCCGCCATCTATCGCGCGCCTCCTCCCCCTGTCGTCGATTATCACAAGGCGCTTCTTGCGCTCGGCCACGAGGAGCCCGCCGTCGACGCCCGAGAGGCCGAACGCGTCGACCCCCCTAGCCCGCAGGGACGCCACGATATCGGTGCCTATCCTCCCGGCCATGACCATCGCGAATATCCCGGCCGTCTCCTTATCCGTATAGCGGCTCCTTATGCCGGTGGGCGACGTCACGAACTGCTGCCTCACGCCCAGCTTCTCTGCGATTTCGGTGACCACCGCGCCGCCGCCGTGCACGATCACGACGCCATCGCGCCCGGCTATGTCATCCAGTATCCCCTCGAGAAAGCCGCCGTGCACGAGGCTTCCGCCTATCTTCACGACCATCAAACGCATCACCTCAAACCGGATGGAGCGGCGGCATGTCCAGCGCGGTCCTCTCGTCGATCCCCAGCATGAGGTTCATGGCCTGCACGGCGCTCCCCGCGGCGCCCTTCATCAGGTTATCGATCGCCGATAACACCACTATCCTGCTCGTGTGGCGGTCCACCTCGAATCCTATGTCCGCGAAGTTCGATCCGACGACTATCTTCGGGTCCGGATATCTGAATATGCCCTTCTTGTCCCGGATGAACCTTATGAACGGCTCTTCGCGGTACATCTCCCTGTAGGCCCGCCAGATCCTCGCCTGATCGAGGTTCTCCTCGTCCGTGAAGACGTGCGACGTGGAGAGTATTCCGCGCACGATGTTGACGGCGTGCGCGCTCATGGCGATCCTGTACGTGCGGCCGGAGGCGCGCGTCAGCTCCTGTTCTATCTCCGCGACATGCCTGTGGCCGGCCGGGCTGTACGGCCTCACGACGCCGAATCTCTCCGAGAAATGCGTGGCCGGGGAGGGCTTACCGCCCGCGCCGGACGACCCCACCTTCGCGTCGACCACTACGGTGCCGTTCGATATAGCCCCGGACCGGGCCAACGGCGCCAGCCCCAGTATCGCGGCCGCCGCGTTGCACCCGGGGGCGGACGCGTAGTCGGCGCCCCTGAGTTCATCCCTGTGCAGCTCGGCCAGGCCGTAGACGAATTTCCCGAGGAGATCCGGATATGGATGCCTGTAATGATACCAGACCTCATACGCCGAGGGGTCCTTCAGCCTGAAATCCGCGCTCATGTCTATGATCTTGACGCCCAGCTGCATGAGCGATGGCGTCACCTTGACCGATGTGCCGTGCGGGACTGAGAGGAATGCCACGTCGGACCTCGACACCGCCTTGACGGGGTCCTCGCCGGTGAACTGCAGGTTGAGGGTGCCCCTCAGGTTCGGATGCACCCTGTGCACGTACTCGCCAGCGTACTGACGCGAATGCGCCGCGACTATCTCGACG
The DNA here is from genome assembly GCA_046536535.1 of Nitrososphaeria archaeon. GTDB lineage: Archaea > Thermoproteota > Nitrososphaeria > Conexivisphaerales > Conexivisphaeraceae > Conexivisphaera. The sequence goes on along the minus strand of JAWDMO010000031.1, from coordinate 7,012 downwards.
TCGGGATGCCTCGAGAGTATCCTCAGTAGTTCCCCCCCGACGTAGCCCGATGCGCCTATTATCGAGACCTTTACCATCACGTATCACTTCCTGATGATCTCCCTGGCGTACTCCACTATCTTTGCGGCTATATCCACACCGGTCGCCCGGCTGGCCCCATGGAACTCCACGCCGCTATTCACCTCGTGCACGAGTAACCCGTCCTCGGTCTCCATCGCGTCCACCCCCAGCACGCCGCCCCCCACGGCCTCGGCGGCCTTCAATACTATCTCGGTGTCGCCGGCGTCCAGCTTCACGGGCTCGGCCCTCCCTCCCCTGGCTATATTGGTCCTCCAGTCGTCGGGGGGCTGATAGCGATATTCCGCCGCGACCACACTGTCGCCGACCACCACGGCGCGGAGATCCCTCGGCGGCCGCCTGACGTACTCCTGAAGGTAGTACACCTGATACGTCGGGTCCTGGATCATCCTCCGGAACTCCACCACGGTGTTCGCGTCGTCCTTATCGTCTACCTTGACCACCATGCGCCCCCAGCTGCCCACTATGGGCTTCATGACAATCGGATAGCCGTGGCGCTCCATGAACTCCAGCGCCGATTCGTCCGAGAACGATACGTATGTCCTCGGGGTCGGAACGCCCATTTTGACGAGCCTCAGGGAGGTCAGCAGCTTGTTCCCGCTCACCATCGAGGTCATGAACGAGTTCACCACCCGGTAGTCGAACGCCTCGAGCACGGCCGAGTAGTAGAGTCCGCGGTAGTGGCTTATGCACCTCTGCAGCACGACGTCCGATCCCCTGAGGTCCTCGGGCAGGCTGGATCTATCCGATATATCCATGCTGTGGGACTTCACGTCGACGAGGCTGGCTTTGAGCCCCGCGTCGACCGCGCTCGCGTAGAGTGCCTTCTCCTCCCACCTCAACCTATCAATGAGAATGGATATACTATTCGCCAAGCGTGTTTACTCGCCCCAGTCCTCCTTCACTTCCTCGGCCGGTTTGAGCTCGGCACGGCCGGCCTTGGCGTCGACCGATACGACCTCGTATTCCGTCCCGCAGTCGGGACATGAGACTATCTCCCCCGGGAGGGCATCCTCGGGTACATCTATGGTACCACCACACTCCTTACACTGAACCTTTATCGGCATTCAAACACCCCCTATTATAGCACGCGCCCGCTCCTCCAGAAGCGACTGGGATTTTTTAAGTTCTTCCATCGCCACATCCCTCCACGACAGCGTATGGCGCATCTTGGCCTCCAGATCCATCACCATCATATCGTATTCATCGCCGCTCATGCCGACGTGCCCCCGCCGCGCGATGGCCCTCGCGGGATCGAGGACCGCGGACAGCTCGCCCTCCGGCACCGCGATTGTGTATCCCTCCTCGGCCGCGCACGACTCCACATGGGCCCTGAGGCCGGGACCCCAGCTGAGCCCGCCGTCGACCGCGCGCCTGACCACCCTGCCCACTATCCTGTGCGCCGTCCTGAAAGGTACGCCGAACTTCAGCGTCAGATACTCGGCGAGGTCACTACCCGTCACGAAACCCGCAAGCGCGTCCTCCGCCATCCTGTCGCGGTCGGCCCTCATGCCGCCGATGGCCCCCGCCAGGACGTTGAGCGTGGAGAGGACGTCCTTCGAGGCGGCCCATAGATATGGCGTTGCATCCTGCATATCGAGGTTGTAGGAATACGGCAGCGACTTCAGTATCGTGGCGACCGCGACGAGCGATGAGAGCGGCGAGGCCGCCTTGGCCCTCGCCAGCTCCGCCACCACCGGGTTCTTCTTGTTGGGCATTATGCTGCTCGTCGCAGTATATTCGTCCGGCATGTCCACGTAGTCGAACTCCTGCGAGGACCAGAGCACGAGGTGCTCCGCCAGCCTCGACGATTCCACGGATATCGAGAGCATTGCCGCGAGGACCTCAACCATGTAATCCCTGGAGGACACCGCGTCAACCGCGTTGCGCAGCACGTCCTTGAAGCCCAGGAGATTGGCGAGCAGGTACCGGTTCAACCTGACCGTGGACCCGGACATGGCTGCCGCCCCGAGCGGCGACAGGTTGACCCTGTTGTAGGCCTCCACTAGCCTATGGAGATCCCTGAGGATCTCCTCCGCATGCGCGAGCATCACGTAGCCGAGCGTGACCGGCTGCGCCGGCTGAAGATGTGTGAACCCGGGCATAACAAAATCCTTGAATTCTCTGGATTTTTCTATAAGATTTAATCCAAGTTTCGCGCCTGATCCCACGATATCTATCATATAGTCCCTCAGGCGCATGCGTATGGCGGCCGCCACCTGGTCGTTCCTGCTCTTGCCCAGGTTCATGTTCTCCCCGGGCCGGCCCGCGTCCTCTATGACCTTGGCTTCGACCATCATGTGCGCGTCCTCCATCCTGGGCATCGACCTCAGTACGCCGGAGTCCATCCCCAGCAGTGTCCTGAGCACGGCCGCGGCGTCATCCCTCCCGATGTAGCCCGCATCGTGGAGCGCAACCATGTGGGCGATGTTTATCCTGATTATCGCATCGAATATCTCGACGTCGTCGGAGTAGCTGCTTATGTAGCTGATGACGTCCTCCAGGACCCTGGATCCCAGCCTGCCCTCCCTGTAGATGTCGGACGCCATTCCCTAGCCGTTCACCCTTGACCTCACGGAGTTCGCAGTTATCGTCTGCATGCCCCACAGTTCCGTGAATCCGACGGCCAGCTGCTGGTTGTACTTCGATTCCCTGGAATATGTGGACATCTCCAGCCTGTACAGCGAGTTTTCGGATCTCCTGCCGACCACCGAGAGCTGGCCCTTGTAGAGTTTCACCCTGACGTCGCCGCTCACGGGCCTCTGCGTTGAGTCGACGAACGCATCGATGTGCCTCCTGAGGGGCTCCTGCCATAGGCCGTTGTAAACCAGCCGCGACCATACGTCCTCCAGCGGCGTCTTCACGGAGAGCTCGTGCACCGTCAGCGTGAGTTTCTCCAGGTCCCTGTGGGCCTCCAGCACCGTGAGGGCGGCCGGCACCTCGTAGACCTCGCGCGATTTTATACCGACCAGCCTGTCCTCTATGTGGTCCACGAGGCCGACGCCGTTCCGCCCCGCGACCGTGTTCAGTTTCTGTATCAGCTGAACGGGCTCCGGACGTTCCCCGTCGATTTCCACCGGTATTCCCTCCTTGAACGTGAGCGTCACGTACTCGGGGGCATTCGGCGCCTTCACGGGCGGCGTGATCCATTCGTATACATCATCCTCGGGCTCCGAGAAGGGGTCCTCCAGGGGACCGCTCTCGACGGATCTCCCCCAGAGATTCTGGTCTATGCTGTACTTGCTCTTCTTCTCCGACACGGGTACCCCGTGGCTCTTGGCGTATTCCAGCTCGACATCCCTCGAGAGTCCCCAGTCCCTCACGGGGACCAGCACCTTTAGCCCCGGATCCAGCGCCCTGACCGTCACGTCGAACCTCACCTGGTCGTTTCCCTTCCCGGTGGATCCGTGCGCCACGGCGTCCGCCCCCACCTTGTGCGCGACCTCCACCAGTTTCTCCGCTATGAGGGGCCTGCCCAGGGCGGTGCTGAGGGGATATTTCCCCTCGTAGAAGCCATTGGCCTTTATGGCCGGAAACACGAAGCGCGTGACGAATTCCGCCTTCGCATCCACGAAGAAATGCTGTCTGGAACCGATTGCGTAAGCCCTGCTCTCTATATCGCCGAAGTCATCGCGCTGGCCCAGGTCCAGCGTGAGCGTGTAGACCTCCGCACCGTATTTCTCCTGCAGCCATTTTATCATGACCGAGGTGTCCAGACCTCCCGAATAAGCCAACACAACCTTGCCCGCACTCAACTGCTGTCGATCCCAGCCGATACCCTTAATTATTGTTTTTGGCCAAATGATGACCTATAATGGACAATAAGACCAAATCTAAACATGAAAGCGTGGCCGACGCCGTGCGCAGGGCGCTCGAGTCGAACCTCCCAGCGAAGATGGCGGTCATGTACGGCTACGCTAACCTGTCGGCGCTGGCCAGGATGATCAGGCCCGCCGTGGAGCGCGACGTGGGGATGGGCGCCAGCGATGGGTCAATAATAGTGGCGCTCAGGAGGCTCAGGATAAGGGGTGACCTGGGAACCCCCTCGGACGCCGTGCGCGATATAATCGGAAGGAGCGCCGTGTCGGTGAGGACCGATATATCCAGGATATCTATAGCTAGGACGAGGAGCTCCACGAGGGTCGTCATGGAGATCCTCAGGAGGTCACATGAGCACTTGGTCCATCTGACCGAGGGGCTCGAGTCCGTGACCATCGCCGTGGACTCGAGGGCTGCCGAGGTGCTGGGAGCGCTCGCCGAGACGGCCGAGGTGCTGGAGCGCAGGGAGGGCCTGGCGGCGCTGATAATCTCCAGCCCGTCGGAGATCAAACAAACGCCGGGCTGCCTGATACCGATATTCGTCAGGCTCTACGAGGAGGATATAAACGTGGAGGATATGACGAGCAGCCATACGGATACGATAATATTGATCGATTCCAGGGATGCCGCAAAGGCATTCTCGGCGATAGACTATCTGATAAAATCGTTCAGGGATCTTCGGACGTCGCCATCCGCGGCGCGCGCCGAGGGAAATCGGGGGCGGCGAAGCCCCCGGACGGGCTGATCCGCGCCCGAGCCGGCATCGCGGGCGTAAATCAGCATGATGCCGCGCTGGCCCTTCCTGAGCTCCTCCACGAGCTCCCTGGGGACGTCGATCGCCGCGGCGCTTGACCTTATCGCTATGGTCCTGGGGCTGGCGAATGAGCTCCTCCTTATCACCACCGACGTGGGATCCGACAGTTCCAGGCTGTCTGAACCCCATCCCTCGAACGTGAACGATCTGCCGGAGACCCTCAGCTCGAATAGCATGCCGCCGCCGTTCCTTATGTGGCGCATCAACCGTTCGTTGAGCCCAGCGGCGCCCTTATCCGCGCCGACGCCTATTATGCAGTCGCCCCTGGGCGTCAGGACCTCCTCCGTCGTCACCTCCAGCGTGTTCCTGTGCGTGGCCATCACGTTCGCGTGTCCCCTGAACCTGATGACGTCGATCGGCTCTGTATCCATCCTCGCCCACTAGCGGCACGAAAACGCACCCCAATAATTCTTCGCTCGTAAATGATCCGCCCGCCTTCCTCACCCTGGTCAACACCTGATATCCCTGGGGGCCTATGGGGACCAAGAGCACGCCGCCATCCTTCAGCTGCGAAAGCGCGTACTTCGGGACGTGCGGCGCGGCCGCAGTGATCGTTATCCTATCGTAGAGCGGCCCGGCGTATCCAGGGGGGTATCCGAGCGAGCCATCGCCCAGCACCACGTCCACACGATCGGAATAGCCGGCCCTCGTCAAGTTGGAGCGCGCGAAATCGACGAGCTCGGGCATCCTCTCCACGCTCACCACCCTTCCATCCGGTCCGACGAGCTCCGCCAGGAGAGCGGCGTTGTATCCGCTTCCGGCGCCAACCTCCAGCACGGCGTGCCCCCGCATAACGTCCAGCTCCTCGAGCATCACGGCCACCATATGGGGAGCCGAGATCGTCTGGCCGGTGTTCCCGAGCGGCAACGGAATGTCATCGTATGCCCTCTCCTCGGTGCCGGGCCACACGAAGAGCTCCCTGGGGACCTTGAGCATCGCCTCCGCCACGGTCGCCGATTTTATCACGCCCCGGCGTATCAGGTCCTCCACGAGCTCCCGGCGCGCCCTCTCATAAGTCATCCGAACCACTTGTCGAGGCTCTCAGTGCGCGCGGAACCGCTGACCTTAAGCCTCCTCAACGCGTTCAGGACGCGCTCCTCGGAGAAATCGTGCTCGCGGCAGAGGAGCTCGACGACCGCGCCCTCGTCAGGGGGCCTCCACTCCAGTTCACCGGGTTCAACGACCTCGGGCTCCAGGAAGATCTTCCTTATCGCCTCATAATTTATTGCGCTTATTTCGTCCCTCAATTCCTCTATATTCTCAAGTTTACCGTATTTTTTTATATAATTATAAGCCTTTATCGGGCCCACGCCACTTATTCACTCGGGGTTGAAGTCGGTCCCTATCAGTATGGCCAGATCGATTAGCTGCTCCCTGGAAAGCCCCAGCTCCCTGAGCACCGCGTCCACCTCGAGTATCTCGGGGACCACCTCCACGTACACGTCCTTCTTAGGCAGCTTGCGCCTCCCGGATATTGTCAGGTTCCTCACCAGCACGGGGGAATTGAATAGCAGGGAGTCGTAATCCTGGGAAGCCGACGCCCATACATGCCCCATGCGCGCCATGTGGGCGGCCTCGGCCTCGCCCTCGCTGGGAGCTTGAATCCATGGCACGCCCAGCGCATCCAGCAGCTGTTCGGCGTCCCTCACCATGTAATCCCTCAACCTGGAGCTCTGCGCCGCATAGGTCTTGGCGGCCTCCATGTCCCCGTGTTTTACCGCTTCCTCATACTTCGCCTTGGCGCTCTCCCTCTGCTTCACGCGGTTCTCTATCTCCTGCGACTTGAGCTCGGGCGGCTTGCCGTCGAACACGTATACCGGCCTGACCCCCCTCTCCAGGAGATTGAGTGTCCTGTAGTAGAGCCCGCTCAGATGACTCGTCACCCTTCCCCTGGAGTCGACCAGCGGTTCACCCGCCTCCCCCCTTATGACGGCCAAGAACTGATAGAGCGCATTATAAGCGTCGATTGCGACGCTCTTACCATGGAGCTCCTCTATCTTTATCTGCCTCCTGTTCTTCACGAGGGGTCCTAGGTCCACTCCCAAGGTCTTCCTACCATCTCGTGAAGCACATGCAGCTATATTTATCTTACTGGGGGGTTTGTGCGCGGAATTCCCCTCCCGTGATCCTTCCCACTGAAGCTCAACGGAGAGACCGGTTTAAATTGACCAGTTGCACCCCATCCCGGTGAAGGGCGGTTTACAAAAAGACATTAGCAAGAAAGCTCCGACCTTCAGGGAGGAGATGAATTACGAAAAGCATATATGCACAGTAATGCAATAATTCCTCGTGGAAAGTCCT
>JAWDMO010000030.1:0-13487 GCA_046536535.1 Nitrososphaeria archaeon | reverse complement strand
GGCTGGGTACCCGAGGTGGTCACCGTCGCGAGGGCCAACGTGTTCCCGTCGAACGAGCAGGCGCTGGGCGACAACCTGGCGTACGGGATAAGCGCGGAGGTCTGGTGGTTCCCGTCCGTAAGCACCTACTACTCCCCGCTTCTCAAGATGAACGCCTCGCAGTGGGCCCAGACATACGAGTCGGCCACCGGGAAGGAGTGGGACATGTCCATAGGGTACGACCTGGGCGCCTACGACTGGGCTGTGAACGTGCTCGAGAGGGCCGGCAGCCTCAGCCCCCAGGCGATCAACCAGTCGATAGCCACCACCGACATGATGACGATGGCCGGCCCGATAGACTTCCAGAACCCGTTCCCATCGCCGGGCGTGGAGTCGCTGATAGCGCAGCAGGAGCCCTTCATGCTCCAGCCGCAGAACGAGGGCCACTACTCGCTCCTGCCGCTCTTCGGCGGCCAGTGGATGCCGAGCAGCAGTGGGTGGGTGATAGTGCCCATCTACAGCGCGGGCCTGCCGGTCGAGACGTACCCGATGGTCATGATACCGCCCAATCCGTCGAACGCGACGTCGACCTACGTCAACGCGACCCCTCCGTGATGGAACCCCGCCCGGGGGGCGGGGAACCGGATCCCGTCAATTTCTTCAGCATATCCCTCGCGTTCTCCAGCATGGCGTGGTCGTTGTTGAAGAACACGTACGCGCGGCTCCCACCCAGCGACCTCAGGCGTCCCGCGACCTCCCCCAGCTCCCCGTCCGAGTATGTGTGCGCGTACCACGCGGTCCTCCCGTGCATCCTGAGGTAAACGCTGTCGCCGCTCCTGGCGTAGAACGAAAGATCAGGCGCGTCGACCGACACTATCGTGATACCGGCGCCCCTGGCGCGCTCCACCCATTCGCCGGAGAACCAGCTCGGGTGCCTGAACTCGATCGCCATCCTGGGCCCGAGGCCCACCGCCCCCGAGACCTCGATTATCCTGCGCCAGTTCTCCTCCCCGGCCGCGAACCGCGGCGGCATCTGGAACAGGTAGAAGTCCACGATCCCGGCGTCGTCCATCGGCCTGAAGAGCTCCAGGAACCTGAGGAGGACCTCTGTGGATCCCGGCGGCCTCATCATCCTCGAGTGCGTTATGCTCCGGTGCACCTTCACGCTCCAGCGCAGCTCGGTCCTCCTCGACCATCCCCTGACCACGGAGCGGAAGGGGAACCTGTAGAAGCTGGCGTTGAGCTCGACCGCGTTAAGCCCCGAGTTCCGGACGTACCACTCCAGGCCGTCGGGGTTCCACGGATAGCTCCAGCCGCTCGTCCCCACGTATGGCTCCACGTGGCATATTACGCGCTCCCCGATAAAAACGAGATCCGGCTAAAGCTTCCGGCCTCCTCCCGCCCCTAGAAGGGGCGGGGTTTGCCGTTCACTTTATCAGCCTCGGCCTCCCGGCGTACACGGCTTGATAAACTTGGGAGTCGCCGCACACAGCGAGCCGACCCCACGCCTGCGGGAATTCGCCGCGCGCTTCGCCGCGGCGCTTCCCCGGGACGGGGTCAGGCTGCTCCTCGGCGGATACTGGGGGGCCATGAAGTTCGTGGCTGACGAGGCGCTCGGGAGGGGCATCGAGGTCGTCTTCCTGCTGCCGCTGGATCCGCCCGCCAGGCCCCCGAGGGAGGACCTGTTCGTGCCGATAGACACGGGGATGGACTACAAGGGGAGGAGCGTCGTCCTCGTGAGGAGCTCCGACGCACTCGCGGCGCTCGGGGGGGAGTCGGGCACGATGCTGGAGATACTGATGGCGTACTCGATGGGGATACCGGCCGTCGTCCTGAGGAGCGGCATGCCGACCGACGGCCTCGAGGGGCTGGGGGAGTACCCGGACTCCAGGAGGATCCCGGGGGCCGGGTTGAGGTTCGTCGGGACGCCCGAGGAGCTCGCGGAGGCATCGCTGGAGGTGGCGATCGCACGTGTATCGTAGGGGGAAGCTGGAGCTCGCGGCGGAGGGCTTCGATTCGCTGATAGTGGCGGGCGACTCGGACGCGGAGTACTTCACGGGGTGCCACTGCCCGGGCTCCGCCCTCGTGTACGCGTCCGGCTCTGCGACCCTGCTGGTCCCCGCGCTCGAGTACTACAGGGCCGCGGAGCAGGTGCCCGGCTGGATTGAGGTGAAGCCCGTGCTCAGGCGCTCCACGGAGACGGTGGACCTCCCGGGACTCATACAGGCGACGATGCCGGAGGCGGCGTCGTCCATCGCGTCCGGGAGGGTCGCGGCCGACCTCGGCGTCCTGGGCAGGGGGCTCGCGGACGAGCTGGTCCGCAGGATACCGGGGATATCGGACGTCGCCGCGCGCATACTGGGCATGCGCTCGGTGAAGGAGCAGGAGGAGGTGGACGCGATCGTCGAGGCCCTCAGGATAACCGAGTCCGCGATGGAGAGGGCGATGGCCCTGGCGTCCGAGGGAGTAACTGACCTCGAGCTGGCCGCGGAGTTCGAGGCGGAGGCGAGGAGGCGGGGCGCGGAGCGCTTCGCGTTCGACACGCTGGTCGGGGTCGGCCCGAACTCCGCCAATCCGCACGCGCTGCCCCGCGGCACCCGTATATCGCGCGGCGACTACGTGGTGCTGGACGCGGGGGCCGTCAGGCGCGGCTACTGCAGCGACATGACGAGGACCGTCGCGACCGGGGACGATCGCCTCCTGAGGGCCGTGGAGGCGGCCGTCGAGGCGGGGTTCGACGCGCTCGCCCCCGGGGTCCCGGCGCGGGACGTGGACGCGGCGGCCAGGAGGGAGCTGGAGGGCCTCGGCCTCGCGGGGCAGTTCCTCCACAGCCTGGGGCATGGGGTGGGGATAGACGTGCACGAGCTCCCCTACCTGGCGCCCGGGGAGGAGGGGCGGCTGGAGCCCGGGATGGTGGTCACAATAGAGCCCGGGGTTTACGTGAGGGGGATCGGCGGCGCCAGGATCGAGGAGATGGCGCTGGTCACGCCCGGCGGCAACAGGCCGCTGAACTCCCTGCGCAGGATCCTGTAGAGATGGGGACGTCCCGGGGGCGATGGCCCTCGCGGCCTCCCCATGCGCCGACGCCGCGCCGGCGACGGAAACGGAATTATAGATGATCGGCCGCAACGCCGGCTGTGAAGCAGTACGACGTGATAGCGTTCGGGACCGGCTCATCGATGAACATAGTTTCGGAGCTCATATCGAGCGATCCGCGGCTCAGGGCCGCGGTCGTGGAGAACGGCCCCGTGGGCGGCATCTGCCTGACGAGGGGGTGCATACCGTCCAAGATGATACTTTACCCGGCGGAGATAATGCACAACATAAGGAGGGCCCGCGATTTCTGGATCGACGTCGACGTGCGCGGCGTCGACTTCCCCCGGATAATGGCGTGGGCGTACGACGAGGTCATGGGGGAGAGCAGGATGATAGAGGAGAACATAAAGGGGGATCCGCGCATCGACATCTACCGGACCACCGGCGAGTTCGTAGACGAATACACGGTGAAGGTGGGCGACGAGCTGATAAGGGGCGAGAAGGTGCTGCTCTGCACGGGCTCCAGGCCCCTCGTGCCGGACATACCGGGCCTCGAGGAGGCCGGATACCTGACGAACGAGAACTTCTTCACGCTCAGGAAACTGCCCCGGGACGTGGCCGTCATAGGGGGAGGCTACGTGGGGCTCGAGTTCGGCTTCTTCCTCTCCATGATGGGATCGCACGTGACGGTGTTCGATATGCTGCCCAGGATAGCGCCGCAGGAGGAGCCCGAGGTCTCCTATCTCCTCGAGTCGGACCTCTCGGAGCACATGGACGTGATCCCGGGCCACAGGGTGGTCGAGGTCAGGAGGAGGGGGGACCGGAAGGCCGTGACGGCGGAGGGCGTCGAGGACCGGGGTTCCGTGGAGCTCGAGGTGGACGAGATAATAGTGGCGGCCGGCAGGAGGAGCAACTCAGACATCACGAAGCCCGAGATGACGGGCGTGAAGACCGACGCGAACGGCTGGATAGAGGTCAACGAGTACCTGGAGACCACCAAGCCCAACATATGGGCGTGCGGCGACGCCCTGGGGAGGCACATGTTCAAGCACGTGGCGAACTACGAGAGCCAGGTGGTCTTCTACAACGCATTCAGGGGGCAGAGGATGAAGGTCGACTACCACGCGGTGCCGCACGCGATATTCGTGCAGCCGGAGGTCGCCGCGGTCGGGTCGAGGGAGGGGGACCTGAAGGGAGGGGAGTACCTGGTCGGGTATTACCTGTACAGGGACACGGCGAAGGGCCTCGCGATGAAGGACGAGCACCACTTCGCCAAGGTGATAGTCGACGGGAAGACCAACCGCCTGCTCGGTGCGCACATAATAGGGCCGTACGCGTCCTCCATGATACACGAGGCGATAATGCTGATGAACACGAGGGACCAGTCGATAGTCCCGGCCTACCGGAGCATGCACGTCCACCCCGCGGTGAACGAGGTGCTCGAGAGGGCAATGTTCAGCCTGGCGCCCCCTGATCAGTGGGAGGACCTGAAGGAGCACCTGAAGGAGCACGCCGTGAGGGCCCGCGCCGAGGCGCTGAGGCGCGCATCGGGGGCGCGCGGCTGATTGTCGGGATAAGGCTAAGATTTCGGGGGGTGGTTGGGTGGGAACGTTGCAGGGGGCCACATATGACGCCGAAATGGTGATAGACGGATGTCCTCCCGCGGAATCCTCGCATGATTTCACCGCGCTCGTGTCCAGGTGGGCCGCGAGGGGCGCCTACAGGTTCCTCATCACGCTGAGGAACTCCAGGTTCACCGATTGCCAGGACTTCCTCAGGGAGGCGCTGCAGAGCTTCCTGTTCGCGTCGTTCACCGTGAGGGAGGGCGGATCGCCGGCGAGCTCCGGGGCGAGGGTCGTCCTCAGGTGGAACGGCGGATCGCTGGAGGTGGTCGAATGACGGCCGGGCCCGAATTCGTGATAAGCGTGGACAGGACGCTGATGACCACCCACCACGACAGGGAATTCATAGGGTTCATGACGACGGGCCCATCGGTGCTCCTCCCCGAGCGGCTGTGGATGTGGCTCTCGGCCCCCAAGGTCAGGAAGGGCCCCGACGGCCTCCCGAAGTTCGCGCCCTACGGGCTCAGGAAGATAGAGGCCGCGCTGCAGGACGCGGGGTACAGCGCCGCGGTGGTCGATCCCGACGACGTCCCCAGGTACGCCGGGAGCGCCAGGGCGTTCCTGATAGGCCACCACGATTACTTCGCGTTCAACCCGCCGAGCAGCGAGTGGTGGCTCGTGACGGGGAGGGAGCCCGTCAACAGGAAGAGCCTCCTGAAGTTCATGTCGACGGTCGCGGGCGTGAAGAGGACCCGCAATCCCGGCCTCAAGATCATCGCGGGGGGTCCGGCCGCCTGGCAGTGGCTCTACGTGCCCCACTACGTGGACGAGTTCATGGTCGACACGATAGTGGACGGGGAATCCGAGAAGGCGGCGGTGGAGCTGGCCGGGATGATCGTGGACGGCGCGGACCTGCCGAGGTACATGAGCGTGGCCCCGCGCGACTCGCCGAAGCTAGATGAGATAAACAGGATAAAGGGGGCCAGCGTCAACGGGCTCATAGAGGTCATGAGGGGGTGCCCGAGGGGTTGCAAGTTCTGCAACGTGACCCTCAGGCCCCTGAGGAACATACCGCTGGATCACATAGAGGAGGAGCTCAGGGTGAACAGGGCCGCCGGGATCCGCGCCGGGATACTGCACAGCGAGGACGTGCTGCTCTACGGCGCCGACGGAATACACCCGAGGCCGGAGCCGCTGATAAAGCTGCACGAGCTGGCCATGAGGTACTACGATAAGTCGGTGACGTGGAGCCACGCGAGCCTGGCTGCGGTCGTCGCGGCGGAGAGGGAGAACGGCCTGATAAGGAGGATCTCCGAGATGATGCTCGGAAACGGACAGCAGTACATGGGGTTCCAGACGGGGATAGAGACGGGGTCCCCCAGGCTGGCGCACGTGGTGATGCCGGCGAAGGCGTCCCCGTACCCCGCGGAGAGCTGGCCCGACATAGTAGAGGAGGCGTTCTCGATACTCCACGAGAACAGGATGGTCCCCGCGGCCACGCTGATAATAGGCCTCCCGGGCGAGACCCCCGACGACATAGTGAAGACGCTGGAGCTCATGGACAGGTTGAAGCCGTACAGGTCCATGATAGTGCCGATGTTCTTCGTCCCCATGGGGGTCCTCAGGAGGGAGGACTGGTTCAGGTCCGTGAGCCTGAACAGGGAGCACGCCGAGCTGATGCTGGCGACCATGCGCCACAGCGTGCGCTGGGCCAGGGACATAGTGAAATCGTTCTACCTGAAGGGGGTCACGGCGGCGCCCATGCGCGCGCTCGTGCTCTACTTCCTGGACCGCGCGGCGAGGTTCTCGGAGGGGCTGACGCCGGAGAGGATCCTGGATTACATAGAGGATGCCAAGGAGAGGATGTCGTCGGAGCGCCCGGAGGAGCCCCTCCTGAACCCCATCAGGAGGAGGCTGGAGGCCGCAATCCAGGGCTGATCGCGCCCCGGGCGCCGTCAGGTCCAGAGGAGGAAGATGGCCATCGCGGCCGCGACGGCGGCCGACAGCCCCGCAGTCAGCGCCGCGGTCCTGCGATCCCTGATCAGCGCCGCCAGCCCGACCTTCTCGGCGGCGCCCGCGATCGCCGCCAGGGCCGCCAGGCGGCCCGCCGCCGCCGCCGTTATCTGCGCCTTGGAGTACAGGGTCCCCACCGCGTACACGGAGCTCAGCACGTTCGCGAGGGCCGACGCCGTTATCGTGGCCGGGAGGGCCTGGGGAAGGGCCGCGCCCACCGCCCTCGCCGCCGCGGTTATCACGAAGAGCAGCGCGGCGAACTCGACCGTCCTCAGCACGGGCAGCGGGGTCCGGGGGGGCTCCACGCCCTCCGGGCTCAGCCTGCCCCGGCCGACCGCCGCGATGACGGCGGACGTCGCCAGCGCGGCCGCCAGCGGGGGAAGCGCGGCGGCCAGCGCCGGGACCCCCCCGACAAGGTAGAGGACAACGGCGACCTGGAAGATTATCATAGGGATGTTCGAGGCCGCTATGTTGAGCGCGGCCGCTGTCCCCGCGTCCCTCCTGCGGTTCGCGAGCTCTATGAGGCTCACGGTCACCGTGGTGCTGGAGATGATGCCGCCTATCATCGTGAACGCGAACAGCCCCCTCCTGGTGGCCCTCAGCGTTATGTACTGCGCGAAGAATATCGTGCCCACGACGACGACCGTCAGCCAGAACCCGTACGGGTTGAAGATACCGTACGGCCCTATGTACTCATCCGGCAGCATGGGGAGTATGACCGCGGAGATCACGAGCAGGTTAACGACCGCTATCAGCTCGTCCCTCCGGATCCTGGATATCGCGCCCAGGAGCTCCGTCTTGTAGAGGCTGAGCGCCGCCAGGAGGACCGCGAGCGCGAACCCGTACTCGTAGAGCCCGAGCCCGGCGAGCGCGCCTGCGAAGTAGAGCAGGATCATTGCCACGTAGGTGGTCGCCCCCACGCTCCTCACGGTGACCACCCTGCCCGCGTACACGGCGGTCGCCACCACGACTATGGCGGCGATCCCCGCAGGTATGACCGCGGGGTTCGGGATCACCTGGTAGAGGAGCACCGTCGCGTAGCCCATGAGGGAGATGAATATCGATGTCCTCAGGCCCATGAAGACCTTGGAGCCGCCTATCTTCCTGTACTCGTTCACGAGGCCGACTATTGCCCCGATCGCGACAGATACGAGCATGTACTCGATCGGCGGCGCCACGCGCCGCATGCGATGGCCCCGAAATATAACGGATTCCGTCGGCGCCGCGTCCCGGGGACTACGCCAGTTCCAGTATCGCGCGCGCGATCTCCTCGGAGGAGTCGACGACCGGGGGCGGATCCGGCTCCTCGCCCATGACCTCGAGGAGCGCCTCCGCCTGCGCCCTCCCGTCGGAGCAGGGGACCACGCGATAGCCGCTCCTCCCGGAGAACGCCCGGGCGTTCTCCGCGTGTTCGAAGTGCCCCCGGATCGGGACCACGACGGCCGGCTTCCTCAGGAGGGCGACCTCCACCAGGCTCGAGTAGCCGGCGAGCGTGATCACGGCGCTCGCGCCGGACAGGATCCGCGCGGGATTCCCGGTGAACTCGCCGCAGGGGCCGATCACGGTGAAATCCACCCCCCTGGCCCTCAGCTCGGGGCCCAGCCCCGCGGCCATCCCGCATCCGGCCCGGGTGCCGCCCACGTTCACGACGACCGGACCCCCGGACCCACCGGATGCGACGGCCGCGTCCGTCACCAGCTGGCCCGGGTGCCAGAACCCCCCGGCCTCCCCCCACATCCCCACGTGAACCCTCAGGTCGAACCGCTCGACGGCCCTCCGGCGTATCGCGTCGCCGAGGCGGCGGATGAACGGGCGGAGGGGCATCCGCCAGAGCCCCGGCGAGAGGTCCACGAAGTCCGTAAGGAAGACCCCCTTCCCCGGCCTCCGCCCGGAGAGAAGCAGCTCCCAGAACTCGTCCGCCACCACCAGGTCGTAGGACCCCAAGTCCACCGCGTCGTCGATCAAATCGGCGTTCGACCTGACGGCGGAGTAGAGGTCGCGGATGGGCCCGGGCCTCATCCTGACGCGGCATCCGCCGATCAGCGAGCCCCCTATCACGTCGCCGAGGCTCCGCAGCAGGCGGGACGCCGGATGCACCTTCTCCCCGTTCGCCTCGAGGAACCCCAGCGCGCTGCCGGCCGTGAGCCACTCCACGTCTCCGAATTCCATGAGCCGCCTCAGGTGCAGGTCCCTGGCCACGTGCCCCAGCCCCACGCTGGAGGACGCGAACAGTACGCGCGGCCCGGCGCGGCCCGACTCGACGCGCACGCGGGGAGTCGGATGGGTCCCCCTATATTACCAGGCGCTCCTCCCCCCGGGGCGCTGAGAGCGCGTCGGCCGGCAGGCTACCGCCGCCGTGGAGCTCCGCGCGATCCAGCCCCAGCGCGAGCGCCGCCGCCATCCTCCCGACCGCGTCGGCCTTCATCACGCCGGATCCCGATGTGCCGGCCGCGACGACGAGGCCCTCGGCCACCCTCTCCACCACCGGCGTCCCGCTCACCACGTTCATGTCGTAGCGGCCCACCCAGGAATCGCCGGGGCGGACCCCCTCGAATGCCCTCAGGTAGGACGAGAGCACGGGCAGCGCGCCCAGCTCCCACGCCGTCGGCTCCGGATCGTCCGGCCCGTACGGCCGCCTGAGGCCGAATTCCACGTAGAAGGCGCCCCCCGGCTCGGGCCTCAGGAAGACCCCGCCGGGAACCACGAGCGGCGGTATCCCGGCATCCAGCAGGCCCCTGAGGTCCCCCGATGTCGCGGGGATCGAGTAGGCCATCCTCCTGAGCGGCCTGAGGGGGAGCGGAGTCCCCAGCGCGTCCAGCATCCCGCCGGTCCACGCCCCGGTGGCCAGGACGACGGATTCCGACCGGATCTCCCTCCCCCCGGCGATCACCCCCCTCACGCGGACCTCCTGCCAGGGGAAGGGCTCGCCCGGCATCCCGAGCGGATAGACCGGCTCCATCAGGAGCTCGGCCTCCGCGTTGTACATGAACTCGCACCCGGCGTCCTCCAGCTCCTCCGCGTAGTACCCGACTATCAGGTGCGGATCCAGGATGCCGGCGTCCCCATATAGGAATCCCCCGACGAGGTCCCCCAGGCCCAGCGCGCGGGCGTCCTCCAGCCCCGACACGCGCGTCCTCAAGCCCATCTCCGAGAGCTCGCGCTCGTCGAGGAGCCTCGAGCCCCCTCCCAGATACCTCATCAGTTCATCGTATGTTTCGTCCGTCGCGAGGAAGAGGTAGCCGTAGCGCCTGAGCCCCAGGTCGCGTCCCCCCGCCTGCAGCTCCTCGTAGAACCCGACGCTGCTGCTGGCCAGCGCGCGATTGACATCGGACGTGAACGCGGTCCTGAAGCCCCCCACGGACTTCGAAGTGTCCCCGAGCCCGGGGCCACCCAGGGCGTCAACCAGGAGCACGCTGGATCCCGGCGACGCGCGCTTTACGTGATACGCCGCGGAGAGCCCTATGACGCCCGCGCCCACCACGACGAAGTCGTAGCCCATTCCCCTCCTCCCCCGCCCCACCCATCCCCCGGATCGAATCGCGCGTCCTCAGCGCGGTTGCCCGCCATCCCTTCCGACGTACGTCCTTGACTGCTCCTGGAAGAAGTTCAGCAGATAGTACGGCCCCCCGATGCCCCTTCCAGTGGCGCCGCTGGCCTTCCACCCCACGAACGTCTGGGCGCCCGGCCATGCGCCCGTGGTGGCGCCGCCCCTCCTGTTGGCGTACACGACGCCGAACTCCGCGCGCTCCATGAACGCCTCCACCTCGCCCTCGTCCTCCGAGAATATGCCGGCCGTCAACCCGTAGTCGGTCGAGTTCACCTTGGCTATGGCCTCGTCCATGTCCCTGAAGGGCGCCACGAGGAGCAGCGGCATGAAAAGCTCATCCCTGAACAGGCGATGGTCCTCCGGGACCCCCGCCATCACCGTGGGCTCCACGTAGAATCCCCGGGACATCCATCCATCCCTCAGCTGCCTGCCGCCCACGAGCACCCTCCCGCCGGCGGCGATCCCGTCCTCCACGTTGCGGGCGAAGTTGGCGTACGCGCGCTCGTTTATCAGCGGGCCCATGAATGTGCCGCGCTTCCTCGGGTCCCCGACCGAGAGCGATCCCGTGAACTCGACCAGCCCGTCCAGGAACTTCCCCATAACGTCCTCGTGCACGTATACCCTGGAGGTGGCGCTGCACTTCTGTCCGCCGTAGCCGAACGCCCCCCTCGCGACGCCCTCGATGGCGGCGGCGATGTCCGCCTTCGCCGTGACCACCGCGGGGTTCTTGCTGCCCGTCTCGAGGACCACCGGCTTCGGGTACGGCTGCCTGGAGGCGAACTCCACGTACAGGTGGCGTCCCACGTCCCTCGATCCCGTGAAGGCGATGCCCGCGACCCTCCGGTCCCCCACTATGACGTCCTCGTAGAGCTCGCCGGGCCCCGTCAGCAGGTTCAGGACGCCCGGCGGGACCCCTCCCTCGATGTACGCCCCGTACATCAGGTACGCGGTCAGCGTCGCGTCCTCGGAGGGCTTCCAGACGACCGTGTTCCCGGTTATCAGCGCCCCCTGGACCATCCCGCTCCCGAGCATCGCGGGGAAGTTGAACGGCGAGATCACGAACCACGGGCCCCTGGGCCTCGCGACGCTCCACGTGTCCTCGCCCGGGCCCCCCGGCGACATCCTCCTGACGTAGCCCCCCTCCTTCTCCACGAGCGCCGCGTAGTACCGGATGGCCTCGAGCGTCTCGTTCACCTCGGCGACCGCCTCCACCCGGTTCTTGCCCACCTCGTACGCCATGGCGGCGGCCAGGACGAACTTCCTGCGCTCCACGGCGTCCGCCACGCGCCTCATGACGGCGGCGCGTTCCCTCCAGTCCCTCCCGGCCCAGTCCTCGAACGCGTCCGCGGCGGCCTTGAGCGCCGCCGAAGCCTCCTCCCTCCCGCCCCTCTGGAAGCGCCCCACCACGATGTCGGAGTCCACCGGGCTCCTGACCTCGTACTCGGACGCCAGGACGTCCCTTCCCCCGATCTCCATCGGGTAGTATCTGCCGAGCAGCTCCCCCTCGACGTACGAGAGCGAGTCCTCGTACCTCGCGTTCGACGCGTCGTCCAGGGAGGAGCTCGTGTACTTTACCCCGCTCATGGTTTGAAATCGACGCGCCCATCTAATAGGCGTTGCGTCCGCCCGGGCGATTCATCGGGCCGGCTCCAGCTCCCTCAGGACGTACTCCGCCACCTCTGCGAACCCTTCCCCCGCCGGCGCCGCAGCCACGTATCCGGCCACGCCCTTGAGCTCCGGGTCGGCGTCGCCCACGGCGGCCCTGAAGCCGGCCGAGAGCAGGAGGTCCACGTCCCCGGAGGAGTCCCCGACCGCCCCCGATTGCTCCGCCGGTACGCCGAGCCTCCCCGCGACCTTCCTCAGGGCGGCGCCCTTTCCGCCCCCGGGCGGCTGCATGTGGAGGGCGTATCCGCTGACGAGGACCCTGCCGTTCCACCCGAAGGCGGCCATCGCCCTCTCCACCTCCGGGACGAGCCTCGTGAGCGACCCGCGGTCATCCGACACGAACTCGACGTCGTGCAGCCGGCACGGGTTCTGCCAGCCCTCGGAGAGCCCCAGCGCCCTCACGGAATCGATGAGCGCGTCGGGCGGCCTTCCCGAGCAGAGGCTCTCCACCCTGCCCCTCTCCACCAGCACGCATCCGTTCTCGGCTATCGCCGGCCAGCTGGCGCCCAGGTACCGCGTGAGCCCGCTCGTTATCTGGTAGCTGTTCCCGGTGGCCAGCACGACGGCGACACCGCGCGATTCCAGCTCCCTTATCATGGAGATGGCGTTCATGCTCAGCCGGTAAGACCCCCTCGTCTCGGTCAGCGTTCCGTCGACGTCGGCCGCGAGAATTCTCAGGCGCATGCGGGCCCCAGCGCCGCGCCGGTTTTAGCTTTGGCGGAAAGGTTTATATTGTGTGCTATTGCACATAAAGACGGGGTGATAGGTATGTGGGGACCCATGAACGGCAGGAGGGGCCGCGGATGGTGCGGCGATCAGGGATACGGGTACGGTCCGGGCTGGGGCTACTGGAGGTCCTACGGCTGGGATCCCGCCCCGTATCCGGTGGCCGGCCAGTATCCCGCGCCCGGATTTCCGCAGTCCGAGATCGGCTACCTGGAGGCGTACGCGAGGCAGCTGGAGGACGAGCTGTCGAGGGTTAAGTCGAGGATCGACGACCTGAGGAAGCAGACGAAGGGGTGATCCGAGGTGTCCTGGTGGGCTCCCTGGCCCCCGTGGCGCGGAATGCGCTGGTGGGGTCCGGGCTGGGGTCTCGGGTGGGGCTACCCGTACTGGTGGTCCTATTACCGGTGGCAGCCGCAGGTGGAGATAGCGTATCTGGAGGCTTACGCGGCGGCGCTCGAGGCGCAGCTGGCCGCGGTCAGATCCCGGATAGCGGCCCTGAAGGGATCCTCGGGCGCTCCCTGACGCGGCGGACATCCGCGGCCATATTTATTGTTTTTATTTTTTAGCCATCCGTTCTCGACGACGTCAGCTGAAATATAATTCGGGGCGCGCCGGTTCATCGAAATCCCCCGCGGTTTACGCGGCGCTCCGGCGGGATCTCCGCGCAGCGGCCGTGGAACCGCGACGACGATCGTAAAATAATTATGTATAAATGGTATATCAATTGGATGATATTAAAGGCATTTAAGCCGGCACTCATCGGTCAGCACATGAGTCGCGATCATCGCATCAGCAGGCTGCCATTCTCGTGGATAGAGCCGGGGAGGAGGCTCGCCGCCGTGACCGTGGAGGCCTCGGGCTACTCCGCGGTGGAGGAGGAGCACCGCGCCGTAGAATCGTCGGGCGCGAGGGTCCTCTCGACGTTCTGCGCCCCGTCTGAGGGACGCGTGGTGTGCGAG
>JAWDMO010000029.1:0-13506 GCA_046536535.1 Nitrososphaeria archaeon | reverse complement strand
GCGGTCGTCGGCGCGGACGTGCTGATAGCCGCTTCGACGCCGGGGCCGGGCGTAATCAAGAAGGAACAAATTAGGAAGATGAAGGATAACGCGATAGTGTTCGCGGAGGCGAATCCGGTGCCCGAGATCTGGCCGTGGGAGGCAAAGGAGGCGGGCGCCAGAATATTCGCAACAGGTAGGAGCGATTTCCCCAATCAGATAAACAACAGCCTCGTGTTCCCCGCGGTATTCAGGGGAACGCTGGACGTGAGGGCCAAGAAGATACTGGACGAGGTGGTCATCACCGCGGCGATTGAGCTGTCGAAGTTCGCGGAGGAACGCGGGCTCTCGGAGGACTACATAATACCGACGATGGAGGAGTGGGAGGTCTATCCGAGGGTTGCCACCGCGGTGGGGCTCAAGGCGATTGAGATGGGGCTGGCCAGGTTAAAGCTGTCGAGGGACGAGATCTACGATCGCGCGTACCGGATGATAAAGCTCTCGAGGGAGACGCTGGACGTGCTTGTGAGGAATAACTTAATTAGCCCTGTGCCCGCGAAGTGACCCGCCATGCCTAACAATATTTCCGTGAGAACGGCCAAGGATGAGGATCTGAGCAGGCTTACGGACCTCGTGTCGAGGCTCAAGCGCCTGAACGGCGAGTTCGACCCGCTCCTGGCTCCGGTGGACAACCTGGAGGAGGAAGTCCGCAAATACCTGCAGAGCACAATGAAGGATAGCGACTCCATAGTGCTGGTGCTCGAGGAAGGAGGGAACGTCGGGGGCGTGCTGATCGCCAAGATAATCGACAGATGCTTCTACTCGCCGCGCAAGGTGGGACAGATAACTGATGTGTACCTGATGCCGGAATACAGGAGACGTGGAATGGGGTATCGGATAGTCGACGAGGCCGAGAAGCTTCTGAGGTCCAAGGGCGCCGAGATGATATTCGCGGAGTTCCCCATGAAGAACGTGATCGCCGAGGGCTTCTACAGGAAGCTGGGCTTCAGGGAGATCACCGGCGTCTTCGCGAAAGAGGTACAGTAGAGGGCGCTACTCTGTTTTATTTTATTTCATATCAGACTTATTTTATAATATATTTATTGCCTGATGTACCCTGTGAGCTATCTACTTACTTCAGGGTGAAGTTTCGGCACGCAAATGCCAAATGATGAGATAATAGGTGCAAAGCATATTGTTATGAAGACGTGCGAATACCAATGGCAAATAATGCGCCGCATATCCCCCGCGGCGTTCACTTCTTTATCTTGACTTCCTGCACTTCGGTTATCTTCTCGACTATCCCAGCGGCTATAGTCCTGCCCGAGTCCCTGAGGGCGAACCTTCCGAGCTGCGGTATGGCCTTGTACTCCTCGATGCTCATGGGCTTCAGCGGCCTTATCTTAACCACGGCAGCGTCGCCCGTCTTTAGGCTCTTGGGATTCTCCTCCGTCACCTGGCCCGTGCGCGGATCCAGCTTCTGCATCAGCTCTACAACCTGCGCAGGTATCTGCGCCGTGTGCGCGTGGAGGACCGGCGTGTAGCCGGGCGCGACCGCGGTCGGGTGGAACACGACGATTATGCGCGCCACGAACTCCTTCACAACGGTCGGCGGATTGCTGGTCGGTCCGATGACGTATCCGCGCTTCACATCCTCCTTGGAGACGCCCCTCAGGTTGAAGCCTATGTTGTCGCCCGGCTGCGCCTCCTGTATGGGCGTATGGTGCGTCTCTATCGACTTGACCTCGCCCACGGCGCCGGATGGCATGACGACTATCGAATCGCCGACCCTGAGGACGCCCGTCTCGACCCTGCCTACAGGAACGGTGCCCACGCCGGTTATCGTGTACACGTCCTGGACAGGTATCCTCAGCGGCTTATCGGTGGGCTTCGGGGGTTCCTCGAATTCGTCGAGCGCCTCGATCAGCGTCGGGCCCTTGTACCAGGGCATGTTGGGGGAAAGCTCCCCCAGGTTGTCGCCCTTCCAGCCCGAGACCGGGACGAACCTGATTTTGTCCACCTTATAACCCACTATCTTCAACAGCTTCGAGACCTCGTTCTTGACGTCCTCGTAGCGCTTCTGGTCGTAGGGCGGGGTGGTGGCATCCATCTTGTTTATCGCGACCACGATCTGGTTGACGCCGAGCGTCTTCAGCAGGAATGCGTGCTCCCTGGCCTGCCCCTCATCTGAGAGCGCCGACTCCGTCTCGCCCAGCCTCGCTGATATCACGAGCACCGCGGCATCGGCTTGGCTGGCGCCGGTGATCATGTTCTTCACGAAGTCCCTGTGACCCGGCGCATCTATGAGGGTCCAGTAATACTTCTTTGTCTCGAAGTCCTGGAAAGCCAGGTCTATGGTGATTCCCCTCTCCCTCTCCTCCTTGAGTTTGTCCAGCACCCAGGCAAATTTGAAGGTATCACCGACCCCCAGCTTCTCCGACATCTTGGCGTATTCCTCTATCGTCCTCTGATCTACCTTTCCGAGGCTGTAGAGAAGGTGACCCGTCAGGGTGGACTTTCCATGGTCCACATGGCCGACTATAACTATATTGAGGTGTGGTTTAGACGGTTTCTGCCTCTCGGACATAGCTCTCCGCCGCTTTTCGCACGCGGCTCTATATTTAAGGATTTATGTCGGAGCCCTATCTGGAGGCCGCCGCGACGCGCTCCATCTCTATCCTCGCCCTTATCGCGGAGCTGCCGGTGTCGCCGTTGGCCGCCGCGATTATCTCGTCCGCTAGGCATTCCTCTATGCTCTTGGGATGTGAGAACGCGGCCTCCCTGGCGCCCAGCGCTATGTTGCGGAGCGCTATGTCTATGCGCCTGAACGGCGATACGTCGACGCTCACGTGGTACGTCACGCCGCCGTAGGTTATCCTGGTCACGTCCTCGTTCGGGGATGCGTTCTCTATGGCCCTCACGAGCACCTCCACGGGATTCTTGCCCGTCCTCAGGTGCACTATATCGAGGGTTGTCCTCACGATGTTAATCGCCCTGTGCTTCTTGCCGCCCATCCTGCCGGTGTTCTTCCAGTACTTCCTGCCGAAGCGCATAAGCTGGTTGATCAGCCTCTCGACTATGTTCACCTCGGCCTTTCCGAAGCGCCTGTGCTCCTGTCTCCCGAACGAATGGGGTATGTACACCGGCTTCAGGCTTATGGCCTTCTTCAGCCCGGGATCGTTTATCGTCACCTCGTCGAAATCCCACCGGTTGAAGAGAAGTATTTTAGGCTCCTCCTTGGATTTCCTAGACATTCTCCTACCTCCTGGGCTTCTCCTTCCTGCCGAGTAGCAGCATTTTCAGGGAGACGTCATTTACCATGGATACCTGATACTTGACGCCCGGGATGTCGCCCATTGAGCGCCCCTCGGATCCGCCTATGCCCTCTATTATGACCTCGTCGTGCTCATCTATGAAGTTCAGCCCGCCGTCGCCTGGGACGAACGCCGTCACGGTCTTCCCGTTCTTGACGAGCTGCACGCGAACGCATTTGCGTATAGCCGAGTTGGGCTGCCTGGATTCTATCCCGACTTTCTCAAGCACTATGCCGCGCGCCTGTGGAGCCCCCTCGGTGGGATCGAATTTCTCGTCAAGCCTGAGCATGCGCCTCTTGTAGTTGGTATCGGACCATCTGAACCTCTTCCTCCTTATGTTGAGTTTCCTCGCGGCGAATTCGCCCAAGGGCGACTTATTACCCATGACCACCCCGACCCGCCGGCCTGGATAAAAGCATTTCAGTCCAGTTCACGACCGCACGACACCGAGCGGGATGGCCCCGGGCCAAGCGATCTCCGTTTCAGCTGAGTATTATGACGAAAGAAAATCAGGACACCTGTATCCTATCTATCCCGTGATACCGCTTCGCCAGCAACCTCGCCCTCTCGGCATTCCTACCCTGCCGACCCACGACAAGCCCCTTCTCCCTTGGATCCGCCATCACTATCGCTATCTTGGAATCACCCCGGGCCACAATCTTCACGTCCATCACGCCGCGACCGCCCAGGGCATTTTTTATCAGCTTCACAGGGTCGTCCGAATACAGCACTATCTCGACGTCCCGGTTTATCTTCTTCCTCAGATAGCCGAGCGCTTCCCTGGCGATTTTATCCCTGGGCATGTCGGAGCCCTCATCGACCACGAATATCAGCCTCTCGAACTTCTCATCTATCACGCAGTCCCTCGCCTGAATTCCGGTCATCGTGGAGAACAGGGACATCAACCTGAGCTCGTTCTCCGTCAGCACTATGTCATCCTTGGCCAATCGGGTCATCTCCTCCTCGCGGCGCGCGTTACGCTCAGGATGCCCGATTCCTCCAGATCCTTCACGGATTCCAGGAATTTATCGAGATCCGCGTCGCCCAGTGAGGTCACGGCAAGGGTCCTCACGGGATGGGGCCTGCCCACGGCCCTGCCCAGCTCGGCGGGCGTCACATCCCTGAGGTGGATGAGCGCGCCCCGGGTATTCTTCACTATGTCCTCGAGGTCGGCTTCCTCCTCCGGGCTCAGGTCGTTCGACGCTATCAGCAGCTTTATCGCCCCCGTGTGCTTCTTCACCTCGCGCAGGCCGTACTCCGCGCTGCCGGTCCTCCTCACGGTCTGCATGAAATCGGACAGATTCCTTATGTAGTCCTTCATTGCACATCTCCCTCCTCCGCCACATTCATATATAGATCGACCATCCCCGTGCCAACCGGTACTATTCCGCCCACTATTACGTTCTCCGTTACGCCCCTCAGCTCGTCGGCCTCGCCCTTGGCAGCGGCCTCCGCCAGCGTGGGCACCGTTATCTCGAACGCGGCCCTGGCCAGCACGCTTGCCTTGGAGCCGGCGACCCCGTGCCTGCCGACCTGCTGCACGATGCCCTTATGGGTCATGAGGTCGGCGACCAGCATTATATGTCTCACGTCCACCTCGAGCCCCTGTTCCTCCAGCGTGTTGAGCATCTCCTCGATCAGCGCCTGCCTGGCCGCCTCTATGCCCAGCACCATCGCTATTTCATTTATGCTGTTCGTCCTGGTCCTCGTGGGGTCAACCCCGGGCACCTGGAACACCTTCCTCATATCGGATCCGGAGGTGACTATCACCCATTCGCCGTCCCTCTCCTCGAGGCTTACGCGATGTATTCCCGCTATCCCCTTCACCCGCCCCCGGAGCACCTTATCCCGCAGGCTGTAAAGCGAAGCTATGTCGAAGCTCTCAAGCGACACGGACACCACGGCTGAATCCGAATCGTATTGTACCTTGCGCTTGCCTATGCTGAGGGCCTTGGCGACCTCCTCGACCGTGCATCCCCTTTCGTTGAGCAGGTCCTTGCTCAGCGTCACCACCACCGAGCCCGTGGAGTAGTCGATATCCACGCTCGATGCGAGATCGCCGACCTTGGTGAAGAGTATGTTGCGCGCCACCTCCAGCGCGCTCTCCCTATCCTTCCTGTGCTCCTCGTCCAGGTATATCTCCATGACGGGCGTGCTGGGCTGCTTCCTGGCGTCAACCAGCTCTATGAGCCGGGGCAGCCCCAGCGTCACGTCCTTCTCCTTGACCCCTGCGAAGTGGAATGTCCTGAGCGTCATCTGCGTGCCCGGCTCGCCGATGGATTGCGCGGAGACTATCCCGGCGGCCTCACCGGGCTCTATCATCGCGGCCCTGAACATCTGTATAGTGCGGGCGCAGAGCGCTTCCGCGGACTTCGCGCTCATCTCCCTGGATGAGAGCACGGACGCGAGCCTCTCGCGCAGATGGCCGTTGAGCTCGCCCTCATATTTGCTCAATATCCCGAGCTTCTCCTCCTCGCTGGCCCTCGGATCGCCCGGATCGTCGCTCAGCAATATGACGTCCGCCAGGCGATCGATGTTGACGGCCTCGCCGTGATCGCTCTTCGCCGGGTCCGTGCCGTCCTCACCGTACAGGAACTCGATTATGTTCCCCTCGGGATCCCTGACAGTGTAGTCGTATTCGACCCTCAGGTGTTCCATGGCGTTCACGAGCCTGCGCTGCATGTAGCCGCTCTGCTGGGTCCTGACGGCCGTGTCGACCAGGCCTTCCCTGCCGGCCATTGAGTGATAGAAGAACTCTATCGGCGTAAGGCCGTCCCTGAAGTTGGATTTGACGAACCCGTAGGCGTCGGGGCTGGGATCCCCCTCCTTGAAGTGCGGAAGCGGCCTGTGCCTGTAACCCCGCTTTATCCTCTTACCCCTGACCGCCTGCTGGCCCAGGAGCGCCATCATCTGGCCGAGGTTGAGGGAGCTACCGCGCGCACCGGTCCTGCTCATGATCACCCCCGGATTGTTGTTCGGGAGCACGCGCTCCAGCAGTTCACCGGCCCTGTCCCTGGCCTCCCCCAGCACGTCCATCACCTTCTGCTCGAGGACATCCTCGAGCCTGAGTCCCCTGACCGGGGTCATGCGCCCGTTGACGTAGTCATCCACGTACTGCTCGATCTTCCTGTACGCGTCGTCCACGGCCTCCTTTATCTGCGCCTTCACGTCGGCCGGTATCTCGAGGTCATCATATCCGTAGCTGAAGCCCCAGTCGGTTATGAACTCCTTCAGGACCTTCAGCGTCGAATTGAGGAATTTTCTGGCGGTCTCGTTGCCGTAATCCTTGACCACCCTGTGAAGAAGGCTATCGGGTTCCTCGGCGCCTATCGATGCCTTGTCGATTATACCGGATATCAGCTGTCCGTCCCTCACGACCACGTCGCGCCTCTTCCTCATGCTCTTCGACCATCTGGACGTCAGCACGTAGCTGAAGCCGCGCGGCAGGAAGAGGGAGAAGAGCTGCTTGCCCTTGTACATGGGCACGGGCTCCTTGACGGCGGGCTCCGGGAGCGGCCCGGAATATCCGCCCTCGTACGCCAGATAGGCGAACGTCTGCGCGCTCAGGAGCGTATCGTCCTTCGTGAGCAGATAGCCGGCGGCCAGATAGTCCCTTATGGCGCCGATTATCGGACCGCCGTACCTGGGCGATATTATCTGTCCCTGCACGCTCATGAGCTCATACGCCTCCGAGCGTGCCTCCTCGCCCTGGGGAACGTGCATGTTCATCTCGTCGCCGTCGAAGTCCGCGTTGTACGGTGGACAGACCGCTGGGTGCAGGCGGAACGTGTGGTATGGCAGCACCCTGACGTAGTGCGCCATTATGGACATGCGGTGCAGCGACGGCTGCCTGTTGAAAAGCACCACATCGCCGTTCATGAGATGCCGCTCCACGAGGTAGCCGGGCTCCAGGGAATTCGCATACGCCTCCCTGTCGGGGACGAACTCCAGCCTTATCTTCACGCCGTCCGGCCTTATTATATAATTGGCGCCCGGATATTTGCCGGGCCCGTTCTTGACGAGCTCCTTGAGGAACTCCAGGTTCCACGGCGTCACGCGTTCGGGGACCGTCAGCTTCTTGGCCACCTCGATCGGCACGCCCACCTCCGATATGTCCATGCTTGGATCCGGCGAGATAACGGTCCTGGCGGAGAAGTCGACGCGCTTGCCGGACAGGCTGCCCCTGAACCGGCCCTCCTTCCCCTTGAGCCTCTGCGCCAGCGTCTTCAGGGGGCGGCCGGATCTGTGATGGGCCGGGGGTATGCTCGACGACTCGTTGTCGAAGTAAGTCGTCACGTGGTACTGGAGCAGATCCATCAGGTCCTGCATTATGAGCGGAGGGGACCCTGACTCCTTTGCCTCCTTGACGCGCGCATTTGTCCTTACGATATCCACCAACTTATGCGTCAGATCGTCCTCGGACCGGACGCCGCTCTCCAGCGTTATGGAAGGCCTGACCGCGACCGGTGGCACCGGAAGCACCTGCAGGACCAGCCATTCGGGCTTGGCGGAGTTCGGATCGTATCCCAGGATGCGGTAATCATCCTCGGTGATCTTCTCCAGGCGCTCCCTTATCACGGCGGGCGTCAGCCTGACCGCGCTGCCGTCCTCCATTATCTCGTGGAATATGTGCGGCCGCGTGAACTCTATCTCCAGCTTCTTCGCCCCGCAATGCGGGCATATCTTGGCCTTCCTGGCCTTGGCGTAGATCTCCTTGGATATCTTCTCGGCCAGATCCGGCTTATATGACGCGTTCTCCTCCAGCTCCTTCCTGTAGGCCTCTATCTCTGCCTCGGGTATCAGTATGCGGCCGCAGGATCTGCACGTGGCCGTGAGCAGCAACTTTATGGCGTCCGCGAATGACGCATGTATCACGGGCTCCGCGAGCTCTATGTGGCCGAAATGGCCCGGGCACTCGGGGGCCGGATTTCCGCACGTGCCGCAGACCTGGCCCGGCTCCAGGACCCCCAGCCTGTTGTCCATCAGGCCTCCCGGTATCGGAAGCCCGTCTTCGTCGTATGTCTCAGGAATTGTTATCTCGACAACGGAGTACTTCCTGACCTCCGTGGGCGGGAATACCCCGAACTTTATCGCCTTGACTACCTTGGGGGCCTCGAAGACGTTTGAGGACATCACGCCTTACCTCCCAGCTGAATCCTGGGCGATATCCCGAGGCTCATGATCTCCTGCAGTAGCAGCTTGAACGCGTATGCGACCGTGACCTTGGATATCCTGGCGTTATCGCCGCACACCCTGCACACCATCTTCTGCTGCCTCCGGTCGTAGTAGGCTATGTAGCCGCAGCGCTCGCACACGTATATCTCGGTCTTATCGGATTCCTCCAGCAGGCGATCCCTGAGGAGCATGGATGCCCCGTAGGCTATGAGACAGTCCCTCTCCATCTCGCCGAACCTCAGCCCGCCGCCGCGGGCGCGGCCCTCGGTCGGCTGCTTCGTGAGCATCTGCACCTGGCCCCGCGCACGCGCGTGTATCTTATCGGCCACCATATGGTGCAGCTTCTGATAGTAGACCACGCCGATGAATATCTCAGCATCGAACCTCCTGCCGGTCCTGCCGTCGTACATGACCTCCTTGCCCGTGGGCTTGAACCCGTGCTCCACCAGGACCCTCCTCAGGTCTTCCACGGGCTCGTTCGAGAAGGCACTGGCGTCCGCCGGCCGCCCCCGAAGTGCCGCGGCCTTGCCGGCTATCGATTCCAGGAAATGCCCGACGGTCATCCTGGATGGGAACGCATGGGGATTCACTATTATATCGGGGACGACGCCGTCCTCCGTGTACGGCATGTCCTCGGGGTCCACTATCATGCCGACCACGCCCTTCTGGCCGTGCCTGGACGCGAATTTATCGCCCAGCTCGGGTATCCTCTGATCCCTGACCCTGGACCTGAACATGCGATAACCCTCAACGCTCTGCGTCAAAATCACGGAGTCCACGACCCCCTTCTCGCTCGGCCTCAGGGCTATTGAGGAATCCCTCCTGTAGAGGCCCCTGGCCTCCGCCTCGCGATATTCCTCTATGAACCTGGGAGGGCTCGTCTTCCCCACCAGCACGTCGCCGCCCGACACCTCGGCCTCCGCCATTACGGCTCCATCGGGCTCGAGCAACCTGTAGTATTTCTCGCCCCTGTACCCCCTCACGTTATCCTCCGGCTTCGGCGCCTCGAACTTGTCCCGGCTTCCGCCGGGGTACTGTTGCGCGACCGCCTCATAAGTCCTGTAGAAGAACGAACGGCCGAGTCCCCTCTCGATCGATGCCCTATTCATGACTATTGCGTCCTCAATGTTATATCCCTCGAATGACAGGACAGCGACCACCGCGTTCTGCCCTATCGGATGCCTGTCGAGCCCTATTATGTCCATTATCTTGGTCCTCACGAGCGGCTTCTGCGGGTACACCAGGACGTGTTGTCTGGAGTAAAGCGTGAGGAAGTAATTCATATGCGGGAACCCGAGGGCCTGTTTGCCCATCGCGGTCTCGTACGTGTTCCTCGGGGACTGGTTGTGCTCCGGATACGGCACAAGCGATGCGACCACGCCGAGCATTGCCGGCGGATATGGCTCCAAGTGCGTGTGCTCGGCCGTCAGATCCTCCGGCTTGAGCGCGATGTATGCGTTCTCCTCCTCGTTTGCGTCGAGCAGCTCCAGCACGCCCATCCTGAGCAGCTCGCGCCAGCTCAAATCGCCGCGCTTCAGTTTCTCCACGTGCTCGCGCGTCAGCTTCGGTTTCCCGTTCTCCACAACCACCAGGGGCCTCAGGACCCTGCCCGCATGGGTGTGGATGAATATGCGCAACGTGGCCCTGGGATCCAGCGGCCTGTAATAGTACACGCTCACGTCGGAGTTGAGCTCCCCCCTCCGCCTAGCCCTCCTGACCATGTTAACCAGCTTCTCGGGCTCCCTCACGTGCCCGACGACGCGGCCGTTCACGATCACCTTGGCCATCGGGTTCTCCCCCTCGATCTCGGCCGAGCCGACCGGCACCGCGCCCGAGCTGTAAAGGAAGTCCAGCACCTCCTGCTCGGGGACATTGATCGATATAACCGAGTACAGCGCCAAGTTCTTGACGAGCCCGCAGTTCGATCCCTCGGGCGTCTCCACCGGGCACATCCTTCCAAACTGCGTCGGGTGAAGTTCCCTGGCGTCGAAGTTGGGCTGGCTCCTGCTGAGCGGAGACTGCACGCGCCTCAGGTGGCTGAGCGTCGAGACGTAGTTGGTCCTGTCGAGGAGCTGTGTGACCCCCACGCTCCCCTTCCCCCAGTTGCCGGTCGCGAGCGCGCTCGTGAGCTTGTCCGTCACTATCCCCAGCTTTATCACCGCGCCGACGGCGCCGATCCCCCTGCGCTGGCCTATCCTGGAGAGCTGATATCTCATGTCCTTTATCAGGTTCCTGAACGCGGTCCTGAACAGATCAGCTAGGAGCTCGCCGGCCAGCTTCACTATCTTGTTTCCGTAGTGATCGCGATCATCCTCCTCTATCCATCCCATCCTCAGCTCGAGGAGCTTATTGGCGGCCTCCGTCAGGTAGAGCGCCTTATCATACCTGCCCTCCTTCCTGCCCAGGTGCGGCAGCAGATGGACGTCGAGCAGCGTCTCGGCCCTCTTAACCCTCATGCTCTCGCTCATTCCATGGGCGACCCTGTTGCCGATGTAAACCAACGCGTCCTTCTGCGTCCTCACATCGAGCGCCTTCTCGAACGATATCTCGAGCATGTCCTGGAGCTCCGGCCTCTTGGAGACCATGCCCGCTATCTCGTGGTCATTCTCGACCCCCAGCGCCTTGACCAGTATCACGAAGGGTATCTCAACCGGCGAAAGCGGTATCTTGGCGTATATGGCGCCGTCGTTCTTCAGGGCGAGCTCTACCCTTGAGCGAAATCCGACTATCGAGGAGTGTATTATGGCCCTGTAGGACTCGGTTGTCCCGCTCTTCTCCTTGGCCACGAATATCATGTTGGGCGACAGATCCTCGAGCCCGACTATCACCCTCTCGGTGCCGTTTACTATGAAATATCCGCCGGGATCCTCCGCGTCCTCGCCGAGCGCGACCAGCTCCTCCCGCGAGAGGCCGTTGAGCGCGCAGATCTTGGAGCGCACCATCACGGGGAGGTTACCGATGACGAACGACTGCTTCGTGTAACCCCCCGGCGCCTTCGGATCATCCACCATGAATTCCAGATAAACTGGCGCGGCATATGTTAAATTTCTGAGCCTGGCCTCCATGGGTGTTATGTAACTTATTGATCCATCTATCTCGGTCACCTGCGGCCTGCCCACCTCCACTTTGCCGAACTTCACGTGGTAGGTGCCGGTCGGCGTCTCCACGTCGAACCCGCTTATCTCGTCTATTATCGCCTGCAGGCCGCGCTCTATGAAGTCATCATATGAATTCAGGTGCTGTCTGGCGATCCCCTCCTCCCTCAGGATATTCTCCACTATGGGCCAACCATCAAAACCCTCGGCGACGGCTGAGGAGCCCCGCAAGCTCATCCCTCCACCACATATCTATAATAAATGGACACGCCAGCTGTCTGGCTCTTCCTGGTTATCTTGATCACGTCGCCGGGCTGCGCCCCTATCTCCTTCGCCGCCGGATCCGACGATAGTATGTAAGGAAGCTGCTCGGGCCTGATGCCGTAACTCTCGAGTATACGGTTCCTCTCATCTTCCCCCACCAGCTCGTGTTTCGGTACAAGTACGTGCTCGGATGGCTTTATCTGTATCTTGGACTTCTGCTCGGTCACCCTAAATCACCTCAAAGCATGAATATGTATAACACATAACTAGCAAGTGGGACTCTCCGGCATGGGCCTTTATATCCTTTATGATGAATCACCCGCCGAGGTTACGCATGAACGGCGCGGAAAGCCGACAGACCGGGAGCGGGAAGATACCGGGATTACCGCATGCGTTCGCGATCACGAATTGCCTGCGACCGCTCGGCCGGGATGCGCCCATGTGTATCGTTCCTCAGATTCTTCATCGTCCTCTACAATGTCTCCGAGCTCCGAAGCCAGATGTGAGAGCTGATCCGCCAGGAGCGCCTGAAGGCGCTCATCCGTATCGTGCTCGCTCCTGAGCACGTTCATTATCATTGAGCACCTGTTTATCGCGCGTTCAAGTTCATCGTGTCTGTTCAGGCCGCCGTTCAGATACACGTTGAGGAGGCTCATCCGCCAGTTGAGCATGAGGTACTCTAGTAGCCTTCTATCACCCGCGGCGATGTCCTCGGGAATCATTTTACCCCCGATTTACATCCCCCCACGCCGAACTCGCACAGCTCCCATGGAAACACTACCCATTCTCTGACCACCCCCAAGTGATAGTCCGGTATAAACCTACTCCAAGGTTTGACGAACAGCGCCGAGGTGCCGATGGACCTGGGCGAGTAATGCGACCTCAGGAAATCGACGGCGAACGACATCGTCGTGCCCTCGTCGATCAGATCGTCGACGATCAGCACGTCCCTGCCGTTGGCATCCTCGGTCATCGTCGACAGGACCCTCGGCTCGACCCTCTCGCCCATGCCGACGTACGATTTTATGTTGAGGAAATCTACACCAGCCCGCAACCTGTCGGCGACTACCAGCGCCAGCGGACCTCCTCCCCTTAGTATGCCCACCACCAGCTCGTACTTTCTGTTATTTCCAGCCATGATGGAATCCGCCAGGGATTCCGCAAGCCCGCCGAACTCCTCCCATGTCACTATGCGTCGATCGACCAAACGGATCCGGATTGCCGGGGGCATATTTAACCTATGGGGGTAAGCGGATGGAAGTCAGCCGCTGTAAGATGATAAAGTGAACGGCAAACCTCGCCCCTTCTAGGGGCTGGGTAAAGTTAAAAATCAGGAAGACTATTTCTCTTTAAGATGCTCTCCTCCGGTCAACTCTTAGGACATGAGGAGCGGGAGCCGATTTCTCCCGCAATACCGGAGGGGGGCATCTACGAAGTTAAGTACACGAACAGGAGGACAAATGTAGTCCGTCTCTTACTGAACGGTTTCCAGGAAAGAAAAGTCAGAAGGTTAGCTAACACCTCAACAAAACTCTTCAACGAAGTTAACTATGAGAGGAGGCAACGGTTCTTTCACGGAGAGAAAGTGGACTTCAAGGGGACGTGGGACAAATACTACGAGAAGTACAGGGAAGAACTGGGAGTTAACGCTCAAGCAGTTATGCAGAAGAACAATGAAG
>JAWDMO010000028.1:0-13643 GCA_046536535.1 Nitrososphaeria archaeon | reverse complement strand
GCCCGCGTGTGAACCGTCAGATCGCGGGTTCCCGCGCGCCGGATCGTCGCCGGCCGGGGAACCTCAGCCTCCTGGTCGGAATCGATCCCCCCGGTCCGGCGGCCAGTTTCCCCGATATATCGAGCAGCGGGAGCTCCGCGCGCGCGTCCCTCACGGCGTCCCCGGATATCGTCCAGATGCCCACCCTCTCGCCCCGTCCCAGGTCCAGCTCCACGTGCCCCCACGGATTCACCACGACGCTCCTCCCCACGAACGCATCGGCCGCGTTGTCCGCCGCTACCAGATATGCGACGTTCTCCATCGCCCTCGCGGCCGCGCCCACGATCCACTGCTCCTCCTTCATATTGCCGGCGTACCACGCCGAGGGAACGATGAACAGGTCGGCCCCGGCCCTCGCGAGCGACCTGAAGATCTCCGGGAACCTGAGCTCGAAGCAGGTCGCCAGCCCCGCCGTGAACTCCCCGAGCTCGATGAGGGTCAGCGGAAGGTCCCCGGGCCTCACGTACCGCGACTCGCCGTATCCCATGGCGTCGAAGAGCAGCAGCTTCCTGTGCGCCACGACGGCCTCGCCTCCGCCGATCGCTATTATCGAGTTGTAGGGGCCTCCCTCCGCCCTCTCGAGGATACCCATCAGCACGGAGATGCCGGCATCGGCCGCGGCCCCGGCTATCCGCCTCACGAGCGGGCCATCCACCGCCTCGGCGATCCGTTCCGGGCGGTCGATCCGGGCGCCGAGCGAGTACTCGGGGAAAATCGCCAGGTCCGCGCCGCGAATTCCCCGTATGATCCCCTCCACCCTATCGGCGTTCCTCTCCGGATCCGCCCCCGCCGAGATCTGCGCGATCGCGATCCTCAGCACGCGACCCCGGGGTCGGCGTATCCCTAAACCGTTGCGATTCGCCTCTTCAAATATTAAGATAACATTTATAAGTATCCTTATCGAATGATAAACCGCAATGCCCGGTCAGATACCCCTCATAGGAGAGAAGTTCCCCGAAATCGAGGTAGTCACGACGAAGGGCAAGCTGAAGCTCCCCGACTACTTCAAGGGCAAATGGTTCGTCGCGTTCAGCCATCCAGGCGACTTCACGCCGGTCTGCACGACCGAATTCTACTCGTTCGCCAAGAGGGCGGATGACTTCCGCAAGCTCGGAGTCGAGCTCATAGGGCTCAGCGTGGACAGCAACGTCAGCCACATAGAGTGGGTCAGGTGGATAAAGGAGAAGCTCGGGATCGAGGTCCCCTTCCCGATAATAGCGGACCCCACGGGCTCCGTGGCCGCCAAGCTGGGGATGCTCCACGCGGAATCCGCCACCGCCACCGTCAGGGCCGTGTTCATAACGGATCCCAACGGCATCGTGAGGGCGATACTGTACTATCCGCTGGAGCTCGGCAGGAACATAGATGAGATACTGAGGATGGTGCGCGGCCTGCAGACGATCGACAGGAGCGGCCTGGTCCTCCCGGCGAACTGGCCGAACAACGAGCTGATCGGATCCAAGGGACTGGTGAGGCCTCCGGCCACGGTCGACGATGCCGATGCGTACCTGAAGAAGTACAAGGGCTACGACTGGTGGTTCCTGTACCTCGATATACCCCAGTGATCGGCAACCGGTTATCTCCGTTTTTTGTATTATTTCTATATTTATGATACAATCACAGCTCGTCGAACTTCATGACGTCCATGATCACGGATGGGCATATCCTACGGACGCCCGGGAGCGTCGAAATCTCCGAGTGATAACTCGCCAGCTCGGAGCTGTCCCTCGCCTTTATGATCGCCATTATCTGGTGATCTCCGGAGCTTATCGCCAGGTACTTGACGTACGGCTTCTCCTTCAGGCTCGACGCTATGTCGAAGAGGTGCTCCGGCTCCACGTCCAGCCCCGTCATCGAGGTTGCCCCGTAGCCCGCCATCCTGTCGTCCGTTATTATCGTGTACCTCCTTATGACCCCCTCCTCCTCCAGTTTCCTTATGCGCTTCATGACCGCGACGTCGCTTATCCCGAGCTCCTTCGCTATCTCGCCGTAAGAGCTCCGCGCGTTTTCCCTCAGCTTGCTCAGTATCACGGCGTCCTTCTCATCTACTAACTCGGTGTTCATACATATCGCCCAATTAGGTTAGGAAAAATTAGAGTCTCTTAAATATTACGTCATTACCGGGCCCGGGGGGCTTTCCCTCGCCGTCATCGCTATTCCTCTTCCCACTCCTCTTCCTCTTCCTCCCCTTCTTCCTCTTCCCACTCCTCTTCCTCTTCCTCCCCTTCTTCCTCTTCCTCGGCCCTCAGGAGGATTCCGTTCAAGGAACTCATGCGGCGGATCGCGCGGTCAGTTCCGTTTAATATTCCTTTCGCCGCCCGCGGGCGTGCGGGGGTCCGGAGCATCCCGTGCGATGAACCCGATGTCAATGGAGCGCGTGATCCATCACGCCGAGTAGGGTATGCCCCCATGGCCGAACGGGCCGGCACCATTTTTAGCTCGCGTGGGAGGATGCCACGTTCACCGGAGCCCAGCACATGCGGACAAGATTTAAATAGCGATCTATTCGCGCGATGCCAGCCCCCTCAAGGTGGCAGGGTTGTCGTTCGAACTCTACACGATGCAGCTCCTGGCGCTAATGGCCCTGTCCATCTCGGCGGCCTATGCGTTGAGCCGTTACATAGCCGCGCTGATATCAGGGGGCCGCGGGCGCCTCTGGAGGATCGCGTCGCTCGATCCCCTGCTGCGCTTCCTGCTCGGCCCCATGTACTCGAGGGGGATGAACTGGCGCGAGTACCTGACATCCCTCCTGGCGCTTAACGGGGTCGTGTTCGCCATCGATATGGCGCTCCTGATGTCGCAGCCCCTCCTGGGGGGACCGCACATATCCCCGGACCTGGCGTTCAACATCGCCTCATCGTTCCTGACGAACACCGACCTGCAGCACTATGCGGGCGTGACGACCCTCACGGTGGCCTCGCAGATGCTCGTGATAACGTACACGATGTTCGTGGCCCCCGCCTCCGGGCTGGCGGCATCGTTCGCGTTCATCAGGGGCATAGTGAGGAAGGGTGAGTCGCTCGGGAACTTCTACGCGGACTTCCTGAGGATATCGATCGCGCTGCTGCTGCCCCTGTCGCTCATATCATCGATAATATTGATAGCGACGGGCGTCCCGCAGGCGTTCCAGCCCGGCGTCGCCGCAGCGGCGCTGCAGGGAGGCGTCCGGACAATTCACCTGGGCCCGGTCGCGTCCCTGGAGTCGATAAAGCTCATCGGGAACAACGGCGGCGGCTACTTCGCGGCAAACTCCGCTTATCCGTTCGAGAACCCCAGCGGGCTGTCGAACTTCTACGAGATGTTCCTGATGCTCCTCCTGCCGCTCTCCCTTCCCCTGGCGTTCGGAAGGCTCGCGGGGATCAGGAGGGGCGCCACGCTGCTGGGCGCGATGCTCGCCGGGATGGGCGCGCTGGTGGCTATAGCGTTCATGGGCCACGTCGGCGCCGGGGTGGAGCCCAGGCTCGGCGCATTCGACACGGTCATGTTCAACGCGGTGTCCATGGCGACGAACACCGGGGCGACCGCCTCCGGCCTGCTGGCCATGTCGCCCCAGGCCATCTCCTCTTTCCTGATGGCGATGTTCGTGCAGGCCGTGCCCGGGTCGGTCGGCGTCGGCTTCATGTACCTGATGGTCTTCGTCGTGATAACGCTGTTCGTGCTGGGGTTGATGGTGGGCAAGGCCCCGGAGATGATCGGCATGAAGATATCGCCGCGCGACATAAAGCTGGCGTCGGCGACATTCCTCGTGCACCCCATCGTGATACTTCTGCCGCTGGTCGCGGCGTTCGCCACCGGCCAGGCGCAGCACCTCCTGGGGTCCCCAACGCCCCTCTCGTTCACGGAGGTCCTCTACGAGTTCACGTCAGCCGCGGCCAACAACGGGTCCGATTACCTGGGGGTGGCCGCGAACGCGCCCTTCTGGAACTACGCGACCGGGCTCGTGATGCTTATCGGGAGATACGCGCCGATCGCCCTCATGATGGCCCTCGCCGGATCGTTCGCGGGCAAGGGCGGGCGCCAGATGCCGGAGCCGGTGGAGACTCAGGGCGTCCTGTTCGCCGTCCTCCTGGTGGGCATGACGTTCCTGCTCACGGTCCTCACGTTCTTCCCGTTCCTCGTCCTGGGGCCGTTCTCCATGGGGTGATGGTATGGGGAAGACCGTCGGGCTGGACTGGGGATCGGTGCTCCTGGGGTCGCTGTCCAGGATGAACCCCCGCTATCTGTCGGTGGATAACCCGATAATGTTCGTGGTCGAGCTGGGCGCCGTCGTGCTCCTCGCGATGCCCGCGATACCGGGCGCCGTGCCCCGCGGCCTCGTCACGCTTTACGCGGCTATCGCCGCGATACTCCTGCTCACGGTGTGGTTCTCCACGTTCTCCGAGTCGTTCTCCGAGCTGCAGGCCAAGGCCAGGGTGGATTCGCTGAGGGCGCTGGAGAAGGAGATAGTCGCGCACAGGGTGGTCGACGGGCGCACGGTCGACGTGAGGTCGTCGGGCCTGAAGCCGGGGGACCGGGTCAAGCTGTCGCCCGGGGACTTCGTGCCCAGGGATGGGTTCGTCGTCGACGGCGCCGCGTTCGTCGACGAATCCATGCTCACGGGGGAATCGGAGCCCGCCTTCAAGTCAAAGGACGACCACGTGCTGGGCGGGACCAGGGTCGTCAGCGGGTCCCTCGTCGTCGAGATCTCCGCGGAGGCCGGGAAGGGTTTCGTCGACAGGATGATGGAGATGGTCTCGGGCGCCAGGAGGCCGAGGACCCAGAGCGAGGTCTCGCTCTCGATACTGCTGGCGGTATTATCATTAATATTCATAATAATGGTCGGGTCCCTCTACTTCGTCCTGTACTTCATGGGCTACAGGCCCGACGTCGCCATGAGCGTGTCCCTCCTCGTCGCGCTCATGCCGACCACGATAGGCGGCCTCCTCCCCGCGATAGGCGTGGCCGGCATCTCCCGGCTCGCCGGGGACGGGATCGTGGCGAAGTCCGGGAAGGCCATAGAGGCGTCCGGCGACACGGACGTGATAGTCCTGGATAAGACCGGCACCGTGACGGAGGGCAACAGGAGCGCCGTGGAATTCGTGCCGTTCGACGATTTCACGGAGGCGGACGTCGGCATGGCCTCGTTCATGTCGTCCATAAACGACTCGACGAAGGAGGGCAGGTCCATAGTGGAGCTGGCGGAGTCGAAGGGCTTCACGCCGCCGTCGCCGTTGATGGACGAGGCCCTCGTCGCCAGATACATAGATTTCAGCGCCGAGACCAGGTACAGCGGGATAGAGTTCGTCTGGTCGCGCAAGCCGTACGGTGTCAGGAGCTTTCAGAGGTTAACCGGCCCCGGCGAGCGCGTGGTCAACCGCCTCCTGGAGCTCCGCGAACGCGGCGAGCCGGCCCGCGTGATAAAGGGATCCGTGGACGTCGTGCTGGGAATGGCCAGGCCCAGGGACCCCGGGAACGTGGAGCGCGCGGTCAGGGAGGTCTCCAGCAGGGGCATGACCCCGCTGCTCGTTGCCGTCAACGACGAGGTGATAGGGATGGTGGTGCTGAAGGACAGGCCGAAGCCCGGGATCAGGGAGAGGCTCGGGGAGCTCAGCGGCATGGGCATAAAGATAGTCATGATAACGGGCGACAACCCGCTGACGGCGAGGGCGATAGCGGAGGAGGCCGGCATAAGGAGCGTGATAGCCAGGGCCAGGCCGGAGGACAAGCTGAAGGCCGTGGAGGAGGAACAGGCGCTGGGCCACGTGGTCGGCGTGGTCGGCGATGGGACGAACGACGCGCCCGCGCTGGCAAAGGCCGACGTCGGGCTCGCGATGAACAGCGGAACGGCGGCCGCGAAGGACGCGGCCAACATGATAGACCTGGAGTCCGATCCCTCTAGGATAATCAGGGTGATACAGCTGGGAAAGCAGCTCCTGACGACCAGGGGATCCATAACTACGTTTAGCATAGCCAACGACATAGCGAAGTACTTCACCATACTCCCGATGATCCTGATATCGATCGATCCGCGCGCGTCGGCGCTGAACGTCATGCACCTCTACAGCCCCGAGACGGCGGTGCTCGCCACGATGATATTCAACGCGATAATAATACCGGCCCTGATACCGCTGGCCGTCAGGGGCGCCGGCTTCAGGGTGACCTCGCCGCGCATGATGCTGATCAGGAACATCCTGATATACGGGCTCGGCGGCGCCGTGCTGCCGTTCGTCGCGATAAAGGCTTTAGATTACCTCCTGTACATGCTCCTCTTCGCCAGGTGATGGGATGACGTCGCTCAGGGAAGTATCCGTGCCGGTCATGATGGCGCTGGTGGCGCTGCTGGTGCTCGGCGCGGCCTATCCGCTGGCCACCTGGGCGATAGGCAGGGCCGTCGCGCCGTGGCAGTCCGGCGGGAGCCTCCTGACGATCAACGGGACGATCGTCGGATCCGAGCTCATAGCGCAGGGGTCGAGCTTCAACTCGAGCGCGTTCTTCCATCCGCTGCCATCGTCCGACGCCGATCCGTACGTCCCGCTCAACTACGCACTCGAACAGGTGCCCAGGATATCCGGCTCCACCGGCATCCCCCAGCAGCAGCTGCTCCGGCTGGTGTACGGGGACGCGTCGGAGGACGTGCCCGCCATATTCGGCCCGGGCTACCGGTACGTGAACGTCGTGAGGCTCAACTACGAGCTCATAAAGCTGTATCCGGAGGTCTACGGGCGGGGATGACCGCGTTGTGGGCCGCCCTGCTGTTCGCGGCATTCCTCGTTTTCTCGGCTGCGGTTATAGCGCGGTACCTCTGGAGGTCCTGACATGAGGGCCGGCGCGGCGCGCCAGCTTGCGACGAAGCTGCTGCGGATCGATCCACGCGACGTGGACGAGTCCAGGGTCGCCAGGGCGGCGGAGGCCATCAGGGCCGGCAAGCTGGTCGCGTTCCCCACTGAGACGGTGTACGGCCTGGGCGCCGACGCGCGCAATCCCGACGCCGTGAGGGGGATCTTCCGGGTCAAGGGCAGGCCGCAGGATAACCCGCTGATAGTCCACGTAGCCGGCCGGGACGCACTGGAGGGCGTCGCCTCGGACGTGCCGGCCGCGGCCCTGGCGCTGGTCGAACGCTTCTGGCCGGGCCCCCTCACGCTGATCCTGGGGTCGGACGGTCGGCTGCCGGCGGACGTGACGGCCGGCCTTCCAACGGTGGCCGTCAGGTGCCCCGCGCACCCGGTGGCGCTCAAGCTCATAGAGCTAAGCGGGACCCCGATAGCGGCGCCGAGCGCCAACCGGTCCGGCAGGCCGTCGCCCACCCGCGCCGAGCACGTGATCTCGGACCTCTGGGGGCTCGTCGACGTGATAATCGATTCGGGCGACACGCTGTACGGCGTCGAGTCCACGATCATCGACGTAACCCGCGATCCCCCCGTGCTCCTGAGGCCCGGCGCCATCCCGGTGGAGGACCTGGAGGAGGTCCTGGGGGGCGCGATCGACGTCCCGGAGGCGGCCCGCGGCCTCGTGGATCCGGAGCTGGCGCTGTCGCCCGGCATGAAGTACAGGCACTACGCGCCGCTCAAGCCCCTGGTCCTCGTGGAGTCCGGCGATTACTCGAGCGCATCCGGCTATCCGGCCAAGGTCGCGTCGATAGCGAGGTCGCTCGGGTCCGGGGGGAGGAGCGTGGTCGTGCTGGCGAGCGACGAGTCGGCGGACGAGTACAGGTCCGCCGGGCTGCGCACGCTGGCGCTGGGGCCCAGGTCCAACGCGTTCGAGGTGGCGCGCAACGTCTTCAGCGCGCTGAGGTCCATCGACGACATGGACGTCGACGTCGCCATCATCGAGGGATTCGACGAGCGCGGCCTCGGCCTTACGGTGATGAACAGGCTCAGGAAGGCCAGCGGCCACACGATCGTCCGCGTCCGAGCGCGGACGACGCTGACCGCCCCATCCCCGCGGAAGGGGGACCTTCGCCCTCATTGACCCCTACTAGATTAAATAAGCCCGGCTCTTCCCGGGGGTCCATGGACACACGCCTGGGCAAGGTCGACAGGAAGCTCTTCGAGGACATAATATACAGGAATCTGGGAGCGGCCGACGACTCCGTGATCCTGGGGCCGTCGTTCGGCGTCGATTTCGGCGTGATAAGGCTGGGCGGGGTTGACCTGATAGTGGAGGTCGATCCCGTGTACGTCGTCCCCCAGTACGGATGGGAGCGCAGTGCGTGGTTCGCCATACACATACTCGCGAGCGACGTAGCCGTCTCCGGCGTCCCCCCGCGGTACCTGTTCGTCGACCTGAACATCCCGCCCGAGATGACGGACGACGAGCTCAGGACCCTCTGGAGGGGCATGAGCGACGAATGCAGGAGGCTCGGGATAGCCGTCGTCGCCGGCCACACGGGGAGATACGCGGGCACATCGTATCCCATGATAGGCGGCGCCACGATGGTCGGCGTCGCCGAAAGGGACCGCTGGGTCAGCCCGTCCATGGCGAGGCCCGGCGACGTCGTGCTGATGACCAAGGGCGGCGCCGTGGAGGCGGCGGGCATACTGGCGGCGATGTTCCCGGACGTCCTGGAGAAGGAGATGGGCCGCGACTTCGCGGTCAGCGCGCAGGAAATCTTCAGGAGGCAGTCGGTCGTCGACGACGCGCTGACGCTCGCCGGGCTCGGGCTGAGGGACGCTGTCCGCGCGATGCACGACGCCACCGAATACGGCGTCCTGGGGGCACTCGCGGACATCGCCGAGGCGAGCGGCGTCGGGCTGAGGATCAGGACGGACGATCTGTTCGTCGACGATCAGGTTTCGACCATACTGGGGATATTCTCGCGGCTCACGGGCATCGAGATTGACCCCTTCTCGGCCATAAGCGAGGGCACGCTGGTGGCCACGGTCGCGCCGGACCGCGCGGACGAGGCGCTGGGCGCCCTCTCGTCGAGGGGGATAAGGGCCGCCGCCATAGGGGAGGTCGTCGAAGGGTCGGGCGTCACGGCGGTCGGGCCGGGATACGAGAGGGCCCTGAGGCCCCCCGACAGCGATCCGTTCTGGCCGGTGTTCTTCAGGGCCCTGGAACTGCGCGGAGGTGGTGCTCCGTGAAGCCGCGCCCGGTCGCGCTGACCATAGCCGGCAGCGACAGCGGGGGAGGCGCCGGGATAGCCGCGGACCTGAAGACGTTCGCCGCCTCGGGCGTCCACGGGACAC
Source organism: Nitrososphaeria archaeon (assembly GCA_046536535.1). Taxonomy (GTDB): domain Archaea; phylum Thermoproteota; class Nitrososphaeria; order Conexivisphaerales; family Conexivisphaeraceae; genus Conexivisphaera. The sequence continues at coordinate 4,437 of JAWDMO010000028.1, read as the reverse complement.
TCGCGGTGACCAGCGTCACGGCGCAGAACACCACGGCCGTCACCGGCATCTACGATCTGCCCCCGGAGGCCGTCAGGCGCCAGATACTGGCCGTGCACGAGGACATGGGGGTCGACGCGGCCAAGACCGGCATGCTGAGCAACGCGCAAACGGTCGGGGCGGTCGCCGAAACAGTGTCGCGGCTCGGTTTCCCCCTGGTGGTGGATCCCGTCATGGTCGCGAAGAGCGGCGCCTCGCTTCTGAGCGAGGACGCAGTAGACGTGATGATCAGGGAGCTGATACCCAGGGCCACCGTCGTCACGCCGAACGCGCCGGAGGCCGAGAGGATTACCGGGATCGAGGTGCGCGATGCGTCCGGGGCCAGGGCAGCGGCCGAATACATGGTGGAGCAGCTCGGGGCCGAGGCCGCCGTGGTCAAGGGCGGCCACATCCCGGGGCCCGAGTCGGTGGACGTCCTCTACCACGCGGGCAGGCACTCGGAGCTGCGGTCGCCCAGGATCGAGTCGAGGACCACGCACGGCACGGGCTGCTCCTTCTCGGCCGCCATAACGGCCGGCCTCGCGAGGGGGATGGGCGTGGCTGAGTCCCTGGGGTTCGCGAAGAGGCTGGTGACGGACGCCATCAGGTACGGGCTCGAGCTCGGGGCCGGCCACGGCCCCGTCAATCCCAGCTCCTGGGTCGATGTGCCGGCCGAGCGCTTCAGGGCGCTGCAGGACCTGAGGCTGGCGCTGCGCGTGCTGATCGAGAACGAATTCTACGTATCCAGGCTGGTGCCCGAGAGCTCCATGAACGTCGCCGTCGCCCTCCCGGCCCCCTATGCGTCCGGCGCGGGCGACGTCGCCGCGGTCGTCGGGGGCATCGGCAGGTTCGGCTCCAGGCTCGTCGTGAGGGGCGACGTGGACTTCGGGGCGTCGGATCAGCTGGCGTCGGCCGTGCTCGCGGTGTCCGAGAGGTTCCCCCATGTGAGGGCGTGCGCGGTCGTCGCCTCGAACGACGACGTGATCTCCGCGCTCGGCGCCCTCGGCCTCCGCGCGTCCTCGTTCGAGAGGCGCGGGGGATTTCCGTCCGGCAGGGACCTGGGCTCGGGGGTATCGGAGGCCCTGAGATCCCGGGCGGCGGGGGGAGCGCCGCCGGACGCGATACTCGATCCCGGGGGGCCCGGCATGGAACCGCTCGTGATCGTGCTGGGGAGATCCGCCGTGGAGGCCGCCTCGCGGGCCGTCGCGCTCGGCAAGGCCACGGCGGGCGCTCTGGGGCGTGAATGACCGGTACGCTTATCAGTGATGGCCGCATTATATGTGATTAATGAAAGTATGTGCGTCATGTGCGCACTTTGTGCCGCATCCCCAGTACGGCTACATCGGGTACTGCGATGATATCGATTCCGTGGTCATGGCGGACGCGCCGCCGTGCCGGGAGTTCGTATCCTCCGACGTGGACCGGATAACCGCGATGATCGACCTCCGCGGCTGGACCTACTGCGTGAACTGCCGCCGCGCCATATTCGACGCCGAGGAGGCGCTCGAGCACGCCGGGAGGGGACACGTGCTCTCGGTGCGCTTCATGAGGGACGAGGTGGCCTCCGAGGAGGTCTCGACGGTGGATTGACGCTGCGCGCTGTAGACATCATACTGGGGGGGCCGCAGGGAGGAGGCCTCGAGACGTCCTCCGAGGTGCTCACATGGGCTTTCTCCAGGTCCGGGTACGGCGTGTTCTCCGACAGGGAGTACTTCTCCAACATAAGGGGACGCCACAGCTACGTGCACGCTGAGATATCGGCGGCGGAGCTCCCCAGGGCGCTGAGGTATCCGGTCCACGCGCTGGGCGCGATGGACGCGGAGAGCGTCTTCACGCACTTCGGCGACGTGGTGCCCGGATCGTTCGTCATCTACGACCTGGGGGACGAGGGATCGAACTTCGCGTCGATTCCGAGCATCGAGCCCGAGCTGCGCGGAAGGCTGAAGTCCGCGTTCGCTGAGATCGGCGTGGACGGGACCCTCGGATCGCTCATGAAGCATCTGTCGAAGTCGGGGGTGGTGCCGGTCGCGATACAGTACTCATCGGTGCTCTCGGACGCCCAGAGGAGCGCCGGCGTGGTAGCGGCGCAGGCCTCCAGGTACGTGAGCGCGATACTGATAGGGGCGATCGCCGGCCTGACCGGGATGGACGAGGGCTCCATCTCCTACGGCCTGGCGAGGAGGTTCCCCAGGAAGGAGCTATACGAGCCCAATCTGTACATAGTGAAGGCTGTCATGTCCCAGGTCAGGGAGAAGTTCGGGACGCCGCTCGCGCTGGACGCGCCCTCGGTGGGCCGGCGGGAGCTGCTGGTGGCGAGCGGCAACGACGTCGCGGCGATGGCGAAGATCGTCGGCGGCCTCCGCTACCAGTCCTACTACCCGATAACCCCGGCCGCGGACGAGAGCTTCACACTGGAGGAGTACGAGAGCCTGCACGACGGCGGGTTCGACTCGGAGGTTGTCGTCCTCCAGACGGAGGACGAGCTGGCCGCGATCAACTCCGCCATCGGCGCCGCGCTCGCCGGGGCCAGGAGCGCCACGGCGACGAGCGGCCCGGGATTCGACCTGATGGTGGAGGGCCTGGGATGGGCCGGCATGAACGAGGTCCCGGTCGTCGTCACGTACTACCAGAGGGGCGGGCCGAGCACCGGCCAGCCTACCAGGGGGGCGCAGAGCGACCTGATATCATCGGTGTTCGCATCCCACGGCGAGTACCCGAGGATAGTCATCGCGTCGGGCGACCACGAGGAGGTGTTCCAGGACTCGATAGACGCGCTGAACTACGCGGAGCGCTACCAGATGCCGGTGATACACCTGGTCGACAAGTTCCTGGCGAACACGATAGCGTCCATACCGGTCCCCGACATATCGGGCGTCAGGATAGACAGGGGGAAGCTGACCGGCGAGGTCCCCGGACAGTACAGGAGGTTCGACTTCTCATCGCCGATATCGCCCAGGGCGTTCCTGGGCCAGGCCGTCATGTGGTACACGGGGGACGAGCACGACGAGGTGGGCCACATAACGGAGGACTCGGAGAACCGCGTCAAGATACAAGAGAAGCGCATGAAGAAGCTGGAAGTGGCGGATTCCGAGATACCCGACGGGAAGAGGGCTTCGTATTACGGGCCGGAGGACGCCGACTTCCTCCTCCTGGGATGGGGGTTCGTCAAGGGCGCGGCGCTGAAGGCGATAGAGGAACTCTCCTCGAAGGGGATGAGGGGCGCGTACCTGCACCTCAGGATGTTCTCCCCGTTCCCGTCCAGGGCCGTCGGCGGGATCGTCTCCCGGTTCAGCCCCGACAGGGTGATAGCGGTGGAGCACAGCTACGAGGCCCAGGCGGCGCTCCTGGTGAGGATGAACACGGGGTTCGAGGTCCGCAGGAGGGTGGTGAAGTTCACCGGGAGGCCCATCTACGTGGACGAGCTCTCGCGCGCGGTGAAGGCCGCGCTCTCGGGGTCCGAGAGGGAGGTGCTGAGCTATGGCGCATAGGCCGTCCCCCTCCGATTACAGGAGCGACGTGTGGAACGACTGGTGCCCCGGGTGCGGCAACTTCGGCATAATCTCGGCGATGTACCAGGCGCTGGCCGAGATGGGCGCCGATCCCAGGAGGACCGTGGTGGTCTCCGGCATAGGGTGCTCGGGGAAGACGCCCCACTTCATGAACGTGAGCGGCGTCCACACCCTCCACGGGAGGGACATACCGTTCGCGACGGGGATAAAGCTGGCCAACCCGGGGCTCAACGTGATAGTCAACGGCGGCGACGGGGACCTCCTGGGGATAGGCGCCGGCCACTTCGTCGCGCTCGGGAGGAGGAATATCGATATCGTGGTCATCATGCACGATAACCAGGTTTACGGCCTCACGAAGGGGCAGGCGGCGCCCACGCTCCCCAGGGGGACTCAGACGAAGGCGCTTCCCAGGCCGAACATGCAGGATCCGGTGAACCCGATAGCCATGGCCATATCGTCCGGCTACACGTTCGTCGCGAGGGGTTACTCCTCCAAGGTCAAGCACCTGAAGGACCTGATAAAGGCGGCGGTGGAGCACAGGGGCGCGGCGTTCATAGACGTGCTGCAGCCGTGCGTGACCTACAACGACATCTTCACCCACGAGTACTACGATAAGAGGGTCTACGCGCTGGAGGAGGCCGGCTGGGATCCCGAGGTCAAGGACGAGTCGGACGCCGTGAGGAAGGCCGCGGAGGCGTACATCAAGGCGTTCGAGTGGGGCGACAGGATACCGATAGGCGTGTTCTACAGGAACGCGCACGTGCCCAGCTTCGAGGACAGGATCGCGGAGAGGCTCCCCGGCTACCTGAAGGTGCCGCCCGCGGCCGAGCCGGTGGACTCCGGCGGGGCGCCGCTGATGGACGCCGACGCGTTCAGGAGGGCGTTCAGCAAATATATAGTGGAGATCGGC
>JAWDMO010000027.1:0-13887 GCA_046536535.1 Nitrososphaeria archaeon | reverse complement strand
GCATCATGAGGAGGCCGTTGAACGCGACCTCGACCGACAGCAGCTGCCTCATCAGGTTCCTGGAATACGTGAGACCATACGCGCCCATCGCCATCACCAATATGCCGAACGCGACTATTGCCAGGTCCACGGGGTTCGCGGCCATCGCCATCACTTCCCCCCGTTCCCCCCGCCCCTTCTGGCCACGCTTATAGCCTCCACGAGCGTGGCCGCCTGGGCTATTACTATGAGCGCCACCACGAGCGCGTAGCGGCTGAGCAGGCCGCCAACAGCGGCCGTCATGCCGACGGGATGGGGCGCCACGTAGAGGCCGTAGATCCCGGCGGAGAGCGCCACGCCGAACCAGAGCGCCGCCGTCAGGACGGCCACGAGCACGCCCACACCCGAGTTCCTCCTCTCATCCCCCCGGAGGCCGAGGAGCGAGACCGTGATGATTATGAACATCACGGCCGCGCCCACGTACACTATTATGAGGAACGCGGACACTATCCCGAGCCCGAGTATTGCCAGCTCCGCGGCGACCATTGATCCCAGGATCGCTAGGGCCGAGCTGGCGTAGACGAGGTCCTTGGACCTTATCACGTAGTACGCGGCCACGAGCGAGGCCAGGCCCATTACTATGGCCCACACTGCGGTCCAGCTGATCATGATCCTCCCTCCTGCGACTTGGACTGGGTATCCTGTGTACCGGTATCCTCTGTGTGCTGGGCCTTCCCCTGGGCGCGCTCGGGCTTCTGGGCCTGCTCGGCCGGCTTGGACTGTTCAGCCTGCTGCTCGGCCGCCGCTGTCTGAGTAGGCTGGGACGTGGTCCGCTGAGCGGCAGTCGGTTGAGGTTGAGATGGGGCCGGCCGCTGAGCGGGTTGGGCGGGAGCGGTAGATGATGCGGGAGCCTGCTGCTCAGCGGGCTTCTGGGCCGGGGCGGGCTGTGCCTGCTTCTCCTCGGGCTTCTCCTCGGCCTTCACCTTCACGAGGCCGCGCCTCTCATCGAACACGTACCTCACGGGGATGCCCTCCCTCGCGGTCGCGTAATCGGGCTCCCTCTGGAACTCGTCCAACGTCAGTACCAGCTCCTGCATGCTGTGGTATACTATGTCGTGGTAGGGCACGTGGTAGAGGGCCTCCGTCGGGCATATATCGACACAGTACCCGCAGAAGACGCACCTGTTGTAGTTTATGACTGGGTACTTCTTCCTGGCCCTCTCGCCCTCCTTCTGGGGCAGGAATATCATGCGCATGGCCCTCGTGGGGCATATCCTGGCACAGGACCCGCAGCCGATGCACTTATCGTAGATTAATACTATGAACCCACGATATCCGGTGTCGAGCTTTATGTACTCGTGCGGGTACATCAGGGTGAACCTGTTGGGATCTAGGAAGTACTTGACGCCCAGCAGCAGGGCTTCCAGGTTCCCCGCTACTACCCTCCCCAGGATGCCCCTCTTGGGGACCTCCCTGATCTCAGGTCTAGCCGGCAACTGCCATCACCCCGAGGTGCGCGTAAACATGGAAGTATGCCTCTGCGAGCCCCACGCCGAAGGCGGCCATCGCGAGCGGTATCAGGATCTCCCAGGCCACGCCGAGGGCCTGGTCTATCCTATACCTGCCGTAGACCGCCCTAAGGAAGCTCATGACCGCCATTATAACCAGGGCCTTGGCTGAAACTATGAGGCTGGGCACCAGATATCCCAGGACGAACCCTGTCCCGGGCACGTAGGGGGCCCAGCCGCCCAGGAACACCAGCGCCATGAGGACCGAGAAGACCCACCGCTTGATGTAGGCCGCGCCCATGTCCAGCCCGTACATGAGGCCAGAGTACTCCGTGTAGGGGCCGGCCACTATCTCGGACTCGGCATCCGGTATCTCGAAGGGGAAGCCGCTAGTCGTCATGAGCGTGGCTATGAACGCCGCGAGGAACGCGGGGGGATTGAGCAGACCGTACCAGAGCCCGCCGGACTGCGCCTCGACTATGTCGACCAAGTTGAAGGTCGACATGGACGCCGCCACTGACAGCATCGAGAGCACCGCCACGAGCTCGTAGGCGGTCACTATGAACGACTCCCTGACGCCGCCTATGAGCGAGAACTTGTTGTTGCTCGCCCATGCCATCACGATTACGAAGATCGGCGACAGCGTGGTCAGCGCCACCGCCACCAGGAGGCTGTAGTCCATGGGTATCGGCCAGAACGCCGGGTTCGAGGTGAGCGGGACCGCGTCGAGCGGCATGAGCGACAGTATCACCGCGGCGACCGGCGCCGCGAAGTATATAGCAGCGTCCACGGTGCGCGGCACTATTATCTCCTGGAACGAGTAGCGGATCAGGTCCGCTATCAGCTGGGTGGCGCCGCCGGTGCGGGGGCTGATCTCGTACGGCCCGTACCTCATCTGCACCCTGGCCGCCGCCTTCCTCTCGAACCAGATTATGAAGACCGCGACCACCAGCGCCGCTATCAGCCCCGGGATTATTATGAACTGATAGACCGGGGGATAGAATATCAGGTACCTGAGGAGATCGTGCCATGCTACGTAAGCGGTCACCATTTCCACCACCTCACCTGTCCCACTCCGGCGGGAAGTAGTCGAAGCTGCCGTAGATCGCGGGCAGGTCCGCCAGCCTGTGCCCGGGCATCGCGTACTTGAACGCTATCACGTTCCTGAACGATCCGGATACGACCCTCACCCTGTACGGGGTGTCCTTCCCGTCGCTCTCCACGTAGTACGTGATCTCGCCCCGCCCGGACTCGACCCTCGCGAACGATCTGCCGGCCGGGACCCTGAGCGACGCGTAGAGGGGTATCAACTTCACGCGGTATTTGCCCGCGTACGGCACGGCGCCCGCGTAGACCTGCTTGTAGATCGGGGGGGCGGTCTTCCAGAACTTCTCGTGGACGAGAGGCTCTGCCTTATCTCGTCCACCCTCTGCCAGGCCCTGGCGAGCGAGTCGCCCTCCTCGTACACCGGGATCTCGAAGTCCACCCTGTCGTACGCCTCGTAGGGCTCCGCCAGCCTGGCGTCGTACCTGACGCCGCTCGCCCTCACGTTCGGGCCGGAGAGGCCCATCTCGACGGCCCTCGCCCCGGGTATCACGCCGACGCCCGCCAGCCTGCTCCTTATGTTCGGGTTCCTGAGGAATATGTTCGCGTACTCGTCGAGCCTCCTCCTCATGTAGGCCGTGGCCCTCCGCACGTGCTGGCCGAAGTCGTCCGGCATGTCGCGCCGCACGCCCCCGAACATCGGGTAGCTGTGGGTCAGCCTCGCGCCGGTGAGCCTCTCCGCCAGCTCCACGAATATCTCCCTGTCCCCGAACGCCCACATGTAGAGGGTCGAGTGGCCCAGGAAGACCCCGAATATCCCGAACCCGTACAGGTGGCTCGCCACCCTGTTTATCTCGCACAGGAGGGTCCTCAGGTACTTGGCCCTCTCCGGGGGATCGACGTCCAGGAGCTTCTCGACCGCCTCCACGTAGGGGAGGGAGACGTTGCACGCGTCGAGTATCGCCATCCTCTCGAAGAGCGGGATGTTCTTCATCCAGTCCCTCCCCTCCGAGAGCTTCTCCATGGTCCTGTGCACGAACCCTATGTCCGGGTCGACCTCCACCATGACGTCGCCCTCGACCCTCACGACTATCCTCATGTGGCCCGAACCGGGGTGCGCCGGGCCTATGTAGACCTCGTACAGGTTCCTCTCCAGCCGGCGGACGTCCATCCCGGGGAGCGCGACTGTCCCGCTCGCCTCGGCCATCTCACACCCACCTCCTGGTGCTCGTGTACTCCTCCAGGGTCGACTTCAGGTAGTCGTCCTCCTCGACCACCTTGAAGTCCTTCCTGAGGGGTTTCTGCGCCGCCAGGTCCGGGGTGAGCAGCAGGGGCCTGAGATCCGGGTGCCCATCGAACCTCACCCCGAAGTACTCGTACACCTCCCTCTCGTGGAACTCGGCGCTGAGCCAGACGCCCACGAGGCTCGGGACGACCGGGTTGTCCCTGTCGACCAGGGTCGCCAGCCCGACCATGTACTTGGAAAGCTCCTCGTCCAGCATGCTCGACGCGTGATAGATCACCTTGATCTGGTTCTTCGCGGGGTAGTCCACCGCCGTCACCGACTTCACGTGGTCGAACCCCGCCGCCTTCAGCCTGGCGGCCGCGTCCCTCAGGGACCCGGCATCCACCGTCACCTCCAGGCAGCCCTTCTGCTGCTCCACCTGGGCGCCCTCGCCCAGGCCGAGTATCCCCTTCACCCTGTCAACCAAACTTACTGCTGAGGTCAATCTCCTCACCCCTCCACCCGCACAGATCCTCCTTCGGGATTATGTTCTTCAGGTCCTCGCGCTCGCCCTCGACCAGCCATCTTGAGGCGACGCCCTCCTCCCTTATCTTCCTCTGGAGCTCCACTATGGAGCGGGCGACGGCCTCGGGCCTCGGCGGGCATCCCGGTATGTAGATGTCCACCGGTATCACCTGCCACGGCCTCACTATATTGTAGCTGTTGTAGAAGAGCCCGCCGTCGAGCGCGCACACGCCCATCGCGATCGCGAACTTGGGGTAGGGCATCTGCTCCCAGGTTATCCTGAGGGAGCAGGCCATCTTCCTGGTCACGGTCCCCTCTATTATTATCAGGTTGGTCTGCCTGGGGGAGATCCACGGGAGGGACCCGTAGCGCTCGTTGTCGAACCTGGGACCCCACGCCGCGCCGATCTCGCACCCGCAGCAGCTGGTCATCAGGTGGACCGGCCACAGGCTGAAGGCGTTGGCCCAGTCCACCATCGCGGGGACGGGGCCCTTGGCCAGTATCCCCTTGGCGCGCCTGACCATCTCGTCCATGTCGACGACGTACATGTTGGACCTGGAGAACAGGGGCGCGGCCTTCCCGTTCCCCCCCGCGTTCGATTTCCCGTTTCCGGTCTCGGTTTCCCCGGTCAATCACACATCACCCTAAAGGTTCCACGACGCGACGCGCTTGGCCTCCCTCAATCCGTAGACCAGGAGCGGCGCGTACACCGCGATCAGTATCAGGTAGAGCTCGAGGACCCTCCCCGCGAGGTACTGCGGGGCGGCGGCCGCGAACGCTATCAGGACGATCGCGGGCTCGAGCGACATGAACGCTATCAGATACCCCAGGTACTGGAAGCCCATCCTCCCCCTGCCGACGCCCTTCGGCGGGTTGGAGGACTCGAACGGGACCTCCCTGTACTTCTCCGCCGACGAGATCTCGCGCTTCTGCTCGAGGAGCTTCCTGAGCAGGAGGAGCACGCCCACAAGGACCGCGAGCATGAACACCGGTACCACTATCATGGAATTGGCGGAAATGACGTATGGGCTGAAGGCGAACGACGCCATGGCGCCCACGACAGGCGCGCGTGCCCCGTTCTATTTATGCATATCCGTCGGCGACACCTGATTAATCAATAATACCATTCCCGGTGGACATGCGCGACAAAAAATGGTCATCGGGACGTCCCGCGCGGCCGCTACCCCCCCCCCCCCCCGAACGTCCGCAACCGTTTTATCCGCGCGCCGCGCCGCGGGGGATCGTGCCGGATGCGGATTCGTTCGAGGCCGCCCTCAGGACCTACGGGTCCCTCATGCTGGAGGAGCCGGACGTCGAGGGGGCCAGGAGGGTGGAGGAGGTGCAGCTGGGGATAATGCGCGAGGCGTCGGGGAGGATCGACCCCTCGATGGAACTGGGGGATGTCCTGGGGGAGATGGAGGACGACGGGTTCCTGGGGCGCGCCATAGGCGAGGTCGCCCGGGAGCTCGGGGGGACGGCGCCGGCGGATCCGCTGGACGCCTACAGGAGGGCGATGGGCGGCGACCTGGACGACGCGGACGCCAGGAGCGCGCTCATAGCCGTGCAGGCGGTGGCGAGGGCGTACGCTGAGAAGTACGAGTCGATCAACGGCGCGGTCGAGGGCGGCGACGCGTGCCCGCTCTGCGGCACGGAGAGCGTGACGATGGTCCGGGAGGGGCGCGGCTACTTCATGGTGTGCCCGCTCTGCGGCTACAGGTGGATCGTGTCGGAGGGATCCCCCGCGTGCCCCAGGTGCGGGGAGGAGGAGAAGCTGGGGGTCTTCGCCGACAGGAGCGGGACCCTGGGGCTGGCCGCCTGCCAGAGCTGCGGCTTCACGTGGCACATGATACTGGGCGACGTGGATGCCCCGCGGATCGTGCTCCCGCTCATAGCGATGGGCGCCGAGAGGTTCAGGAGGGCGCTGCCCGGCGCCCCGGGCTCAGCGGATAAGCGAGAGCAGGAGGCCGGCGATGCCCACGACCGATACCATGGCGGCCATCGCCCAGTAGATGGCCCTCTCCCGGGGCCTCAGCGGATGCCCCCTCATGATGACGGGGTCCGATACCAGTTTCCCGAGGAAGTAGAGCGAGGGCACTATCACCACCGTGTACGCGGCCATCAGGTCGAGCATGAGGTCTATCAGGTTCGGCGCCGCGATCGAGACGGCGGACGCGGCGACGCCCATCACGAGGTAGTAGGAGAGCCCGAGCCTCCTGGAGTTGGACCCGACCGCGCTCAGGAACCCCCAGCCGGAGGCCATGGCCGCCACGGTGAGCGCTAGGAACCCGGCCGCGACGAACCCGACGCCCATTATCACCGAGGAGAGCGCCCCCAGGGGACGGAGCATGCCGGCTATCTCGGACGGCGTCACTGTGAGGGAGGAGTCGCCGCTGAAGAGCCTGAGGCCGTACCCGTCAATCACCGTTATGGCCATCAGGACCTCGGAGACCACCGCCCCGACAAGCGTCTCCAGCCTCTCAGCCGGGAGGTCCGCCCTCCCCAGGCCCTTCCTGGCGTCCGCGCCGGAGTGGAAGAAGAGCATCCAAGGCATTATCACGGAGCCTATGCTGGCCGCCAGGAGGAAATCGTAATCCGGATTCAGGTAGGGCTGCACCGGGCTCAGGCCCTGCGCGATGACGCTGTACGGGTCCGCGCGGAAGAACGCGGCCGACGCCACTACGGCGGCGACGAGCATGAAGCTCACCGGGAGCAGGACCACCTCGGCCGTCCGGTACCTCTTCGTCGCCACGAGCGCGACGTACGCGGCGAAGGCCGCCGCCACCGTGAGGGCGGGCGACAGCCCCAGGAGGCGAGCTCCGAGCGCCACGCCCGCGAACTCCACCACGTACGTCATGAAGTCTGTGAGGGCCATCGGGAGCGCGGCGACCGCCGCGGCCCTCCCGCCGTGCTCCTCCCTTATCGCCCTCCCCAGCCCCCTCCCGGAGACCGTGCCGAGCCTCCCGGCCGCGTCCTGTATGAAGAAGAGCGGGACCGTGAGGAGCAGCATCACGAATATCATGCGATACCCCCAGGAGGCGCCGTCCTGGAGCCCCGTGACTATGGACGCCACGTCGACGTCCGCTATCATCACCAGCCAGGCGGGCCCGAACGACCGCATGAACCTGGCTATCCCCCGGGAGTCCAACGTCCACGATGCTCCGGCGGCGATTTAATTAGGTTGCCCTAATTTCTGTTTCAACGCGGAGCCCGCACGGGGCGCGTCCCCCGCGATTCACCGCGTGAACCGCACGCCCCCGCGGGAGGGGACCTCCCCCGCCCACAACGTTAAATTATGAGCTGCGGCGCCCGTGTACTGTGAAGCTGCTCAACTACGAGCTGGATGGCCGCACGGGGGCGGCGGCGTTCATCGATGGGTCGTACTATGACCTGGGATCGTGGGCCAGGTCGGCCGGCGTGGACGCCCTCTCCGGCCCGGGGCCCCTGAGCGTGGACCGCGTGCTCTCGGCCGGCGCCCTGGAGCTCGTCGTCGCCAGCGAGGAGCGCATCGCGAAGCGCGGGGAGCCGATCCCGGAGCCCAGGAGGCTGCCGACCGTGCTCTCCCCGGAGAAGATACTCCTCGTGGCCGTCAACTACGCGGCGCACGGGAGCGAGATGCGCTCCAACCCGCCGGCGGAGCCGTACGTGTTCGCGAAGTTCAGGAACGCCCTTGTGGGGGACGGGGGCCACATCTACATACCCAGGTCGTCCAGGAAGGTGGACTGGGAGGTGGAGCTCGCGGCGATCATCGGGAGGAGGTGCAAGTACGTGGACGCTGAAAGGGCGCTCGGGTGCGTCGCGGGATACACGATAGCCGTGGACGTCAGCTTCCGCGACCTCCAGTACGGACACGCGACGAAGGGATACGGGCCCAACTGGATGAAGGGCAAGGCCATGGACCACTCGCTGCCCCTCGGGCCCTGGCTCGTCACCGCCGACGAGTTCGGCGACCCGGGCGACGTCGGCCTGAGGCTCAGCGTCAACGGGGAGCTGAAACAGGACGGGAACACGCGCGACATGGTCTTCCCTGTGGCCAGGCTCGTGGAGTACCTGTCCGACGGGATGACCCTGGAGCCCGGGGACGTGATATCCACGGGGACGCCGCCGGGCGTGGGCGCGTCCACCGATGGACCCTACCTGAAGCCGGGCGACGTCGTCACGGCCGAGGTCGATCGCATCGGGCGCATCGAGTGCCGCGTGTTCATGGACCCCATGCTGGGCTGATTTTCCGCGCACGTCAGAACGGGAGCAGCCCGTACCTGGCGAGGTCCCTGGACACCGAGTCGACGTACGACTTCAGGTTCGCCAGCACAATCCTGCACGTCACGACCCCGACCACCTTCCCCTTCTCGGTCACGAGTACGCGCCTTATCCCCTTCTTCGACATGAAATCCGCCAGGTCGGAGAGCTCCTCCCCCGCGTCCACCGATATGATCTCCTTCGTCATTATATCATCCACCTTCGTGGACGAGGGATCCAGCCCGCGCGCGAGGAGCCTGCTGACCATGTCCCACTCGGTGATTATGCCCGCGTACCGCCCATCCGGGGTCCTGACGACCGCGAACCCGTGCCTGCCCTCGGCCATGCGCCTCGCCAGCTCCCCGCAGGTTATCCCGGAGTCGACCACGAGTATGTCGCCCTCCATTATGTCCCTAGCGTAGAGCACCACGGGCCGGAGCCGGTATCAGGTTGCCTAAAATCTTATCCGCGGACGCCCCATCGCCGCGTCGTTCGGGCGGCGCGCGCCGCCCGGACCTCGATGGGCACCGTCTCCTCGCGCGATGCCTCCTCCAGGGTCCTCCGGGCCGGCTCCCTGAGCAGCAGCGTGGCGAGGGCGCCCAGGACGCTGAGGATCGCGAGGACCTCCAGGGTATCCCCGACGCCCAGCGAGCCCGTCAGGGCCGGTATCAGCCAGAGCGTGGACAACCCGGCGCCGGCCTTCCCGGCCGCCGCCGATATCCCGTGGCCCGTGGACCTGTACCTCACCGGGAAGACCTCCGACGGCAGCACGAACGTCGTCGTGTTGGGCCCGATGTTCACCGTGAGGAACGAGAGCGAGTATATCGCCATCGAGAGCGCGGGCGCCACGGCGCCGCCGATCACGAACCTGGACACGATTATGTATATGATGGCCATCCCCAGGAACCCGCCCATCTGGAGGGACTTCCTGCCGACGCGGTCGAGGAGCGCCACCGACACGAAGTACCCGGGGGCCCCCACGATGTAGGGGAGCCCCGCCTCGAACAGCTCCTGCACGATCGACGAGGGCGTCCCCAGTATGCCGGTCACGATCGTGGCCGAGTATATTCCGGTGCCGTAGAACGCTATGTCCATCAGGAACCAGGGAAGGGCGGTGCCCAGGAGGGTCAACCAGTACCTCCTGATGAAGTCCGCGGCGCCCATGGACCTCGCGACCACGCCCTCGCTCCCCACCTTTATCCCGAGCTCATCCGCGGCCCTCCTGGCCCCCGCGTAGTCGCCCTTCACGAGCGCCGAGTACCTCGGGGTCTCGGGGAGCCTCCTCCTGAGGTACACGACGAGGATCGCCGGCACGGCCCCTGCGGCGGCGATGGTCCTCCACGCCAGATCCGGCGGCAGCATCGCGGCGGCGCCGATCGACGCGAGCACCGCGGCCGCGGCCCCTATGCCCTGCGCCGCGAACACGAGCCCCACGAGCCGGCCCCGGTTCTCCGCGCAGGAGTACTCGCTCGCTATGACCGCGGACAGCGGGTAGTCGCCGCCTATCCCCATCCCGAGGATCACCCTGGACGCTATGAGCCAGATCATGTTCGGCGCGATCGCGCTGAGGATCGCGCCGGCCGCGAGCAGCATCGCCTCCACCCCGTAAATGAACTTCCTGCCGAACGCGTCCGAGATCCTGCCCATCGCTAGCTGCCCCGCTATCGCCGCGAAGATGGCGGAGGACGCGAGGATCGCCTCCAGTCGTGGATCGTGGAAACCGGGGAGCCTGTACGCGTTGAATATGTCTATTATCGCGCCGATCACGAACAGGTCGTACGCGTCCGTCAGGAACCCCATGCTGGCGGTGAACCAGATCCTGAGCCGCGAGAGCGCGGGAGGCCGCTGCCCCGGCAGTCCTGGGAAGCCCGGGGGGACGGCGAGCCTCATCGGCCGTGGGGCCTCCACGACCCCATATATTGGTTACCACAATAATATATAGAGACTTCGCCTTTCTCTATTATGGATCGCCTAGTGATATGGAGACCGATCCCGCCGGACGGCGTCCCGGGACACGTAGAACCTGGCGCCGCCGTACTCGATCTCCCGGAGATCCCCGGATTCCAGGAGGCCGCGCAGGACGTCCTCGCCGGCGCCGTCGTCCCTCAGGATCTGGGCCACCGCGCCCTCCCCGAGCGGATGCACCTCCGCTGCCGAGAGTATATCGGACCTCGCGTCCCCCGTGTGCCCGAACGAGCCGCGCTCGGGGAAGTCGAGCGGCTTCGCGCGGTCCCCCAGGACCTCGCGGAACCTGGTGAGGAAGTACACGACGACGCCGTGATCGGGCGGGCCCACCCAGGGCTCGGCGGGGGGCCTGGTGGGCACCGATACGTAGGCGTCCCTCAGGCCGCTGACGGTGCCCAGGTACGAGGCTATCAGCCCTGCCTCGTCGCCGTAGTCCACCCCCGATGTCAGCATCGTCTCGGACGCCAGGTGGCCGCCGAACAGCGAGGCGAACCTCAGTATGCCGTCCATGATCGCGTCGAGCGAGAGCCCGCGGGACGGCCTGTCGACGAACCGCCATATGCGCTCGGTGACCGCGTCGACCTTGAACGAGACGTAGTCGGCGGCCGAAAGCTCGGACCTCACGGATTCGTCCCACATGAGCGACGAATTCGTTATGACTGCGACCCTCACCCCCAGCCCCCTTATCATCTCGATCTCCCTCCCCAGGTTCAGATCGAGCGTCGGCTCGCCGTCCGGCACGAACGTCGCGTAGTCCACCCTCTCCCCCCTCGACGTCACCAGCTCGAGCCTCCTCCTGACGGATTCCAGGACCTCCTCCGGGCCGTAGAACTCCCTCCTGGCCGCGCCGAGCGGCGCGCCCCTCCCGACCTGGCAGTACACGCAGTTGTAGGTGCAGTGCTTGGGCGGTATGTTGTTGACGCCCAGGCTCATGCCGAGCCTCCTGGACGGTATCGGCCCGAAAGCTATCTCCACGTCCGACGTAATCTGGCGCATCAATTTAAGCTGGACGCGGTTTCCGCCCCGCTACATATCGCGGGCGCGTCGATCCGGCCGTGCGCCGGGACACGAAGAGACGGTCGTGTAGCCGCGATCGTAGTGGACCAGGGGGCATCCGCCGGCGGGGGGCTCCCCCCCGACCACCTCCCCGAGCACGATATCGTGGTCCCCGGCGCCGTACAGCGCGAACCTCCTGAGCGCCAGGTACCCCCTGGACCCCGACACGACCGGGCCCCACTCGGTCTCGCGGTACCCGACCGCCTCCAGCTTGGCCCTCGCGTCCGCCGGCTCCGCGAGCCTCGCCGAGACGTCGGCGCCGTCCGAGCCGAGCATCGATATTATGAAGTGATCCGCCGACGCTATGACCGGGTAGTTCCTGGAATCCCTGGACACCGAGACCATCATCAGGGGGGGCCTCAGCGAGATGCTCGTGACGCTCGTGGCGGTGAGCGCCGCGTAGTCGTCGCCGCGGCGCGCGGTCACGGCGTACACCTGCTGCGCCGCCCCCCTCATGAAGAGCTTCAGGAGCTCCTCCACGCGCGCGTATGCGGCGCCCCGGATTTAAATGCGTGATGGGTCCTGACACGATGCTGACGGGCGCCGGATTCCCCCGTTTTCCGAACCCCCTCGTTTATTAACTCGCGATAGCGACGAACCCGCGATGAGGATCTCCGACACGATGACCGAGGTCGTCAGGCTGGTGGCGCCCCACAACGCGAATCCGCTGGGATTCCTGTACGGGGGGTACATGCTCAACTGGCTCGTGGACACGGGGACCATCGCCGCCATGGACTTCGTCAGGGCGGATCTGGTGCTCGGGTTCCTGGACAGGATGCACTTCGTGTCGCCGGTGAGGATAGGCGACGTCCTCGTCTACCGCGCGTGGGTCGTCAACTCCGGGAACTCCAGCGTGTCGATACTGGTCGAGTCGTACGTGAAGGAGCCGTCTGATGTCAAGCTGGCGACCGTCGGCAGGCTCATCTTCGTCAGGGTCGGGGAGAACGGGGTGCCGGAGCAGCTCGGGATCCGGCTCGACAGGGGGGATGGCTGGGAGGCGGCGCTGTACGACGAGTTCTCCGCATGGAGGAGGTCCGTGGAGCCGGCGCTCAGGCGCGACGAGGCGAGGGCGAACCTCTCCCCGCTCAGCAGGCTGATGTCGATGCCGGAGGACGCGACCTCCACCGGAATGATGTACGGGGGAAGGCTCCTGTACTACCTGGACCAGTTCAACGCGATCACGGCGTTCAACTTCTCCCCCAGGATCTACGTCACGGCCAACGTGAACGCGACCGCGTTCAGGAGGCCGATACGCATAGGCGACGTGGTGGAGGTGAGGACCGGCATCACATACGTCGGCACGACGAGCCTGGAGGTCGCGTTCGACGTGCACGCGCGCGGCCCATCCGGCGCCAGGCACGTCGCCGGAGGGTACTCCACGTTCGTGTCGATGGGGGGAGACGGCAGGCCGGCCCCGATAGGCGTCCCGGGGTTCGGGGACGAGGACGCCGTCAGGAGGAAGGAGGAGGGCCTGAGGGACGCGAGGATCCTGAGGTCGCTGAGGCCCAGGCTGGAGCTGAGGCGGCCGGCCCTCGTGGACGCGCTCGCCGGCGCGAGGTGAGCTCCCCAACGCGGCCGGATCACACCATGAACATGGATAACGCCAGGAGCACGGCCGCGAACGCGAACGAGGACGCCCATATCGCCTTGTTCCACCTGAAGATCTTCAGCCCGTCCAGTATGCCGATCGGTATCAGGTTGAAGATCGCTATGAACGAGTTTATGTACGCGGCTATGGCCAGGTAGTAGTAGAGCGGCGCTATCGTGGCGGCGCCGGCCAGGAGCAGCGTCGCCATTATCATGTTGACGGCGGGACCCCACATCGCGGTCCTGCCCATGAGATAACGGTCGTCGGGGCCGTAGATTATGGTGGCGCCCGGCGCGATTATCTTGAAGAACGGGATCACCACGCTGATCGCGGTTATCAGCGCGCCCCACGTCTGGAGCCTGAACTCCGCGTGGTATCCGTAGTGTATGGCGGAGAACTTGTGGGCCATCTCGTGCAGGATGAACGCCAGCACGAAGAGCACCGCGTCGAGGACGAGCCCCAGGAGGCTCATCTGGATCGAGTAGAACCAGCTGAGCCCGACGGCCATAACGAGCACGGCGCCCACCAGCAGGTGGAACCACTCGCCGTACCTGTACCTGGGCTTTACGTAGTAATAGTAGTAATAGCCGCCGTCGCCCGCCAACGTGGCCGCGCGGGCCGTCCTTTATTTTAGCGTATCGATGGAACGGATCCCGTGGGGCCGACGTCGGACCGCCAAGGATATTTCGGGGCGCGGGCCGGGATGACGCATGGAGCCGGTCGTGGCGAGGCCGTGCAGGGTGGTCGCGGTCGTCAGCGGG
>JAWDMO010000026.1:0-14128 GCA_046536535.1 Nitrososphaeria archaeon | reverse complement strand
AGGCAACGGCCCCCCTCAATTCACGCCCCCATGCATCGACCTAAAAAGATTACCCTGAACGACGACCGCGACTGTTCGATTCACGCGCTTATACCCGGTCTGAAAGACCGCCTCAGCGCGTGGCGGAGCGCCATCCAACCCTGAAGCTGGCCTCCTGCATCCCCCTGAAGGAGCGGGTTTCCCAAACTCCTTGCATTCTATAATTACATGATCGCGCCGGATCGGACGCATGTTCTCGGAATTTCCACATGACATAATTACGGGCGGCGCCCACTGCCCGCGTGGGCCCGGAGCTCATCGTGCTCCTCGCGATGACGGTCATTATGGCGGTGGAGCACGCCGTCGTAGCGGCGCTCTCGATCCGCGGCACGACCCTGAGGAGGTCCATCGGGATTCCGGCCGCTACTTACGAGATCCTCTACTACGCGCTGGCCCTCGCGACAATCTTCCCGCCGATGGCGCTGGCCCTCGTCCTCTACGCGTTCGCTGTGACGCACTTCGCCGGCGGGATCGCGTATATAGCGGCCCGCCCCCGCATAAGCGAGGGAATCGGAGCTGGCCGGCGCGGGCTCCTGAGATACTACGCGGCCTATGAGCTCGCTGAGCTGGTATTCCTGATTGCGCTGACGGCGTTTCTCCTGAGCTCAGCGCTCTGAGGCCATCCGGGAAGAGGATATGGGGAGTCTTTTCCAGCGCATCCAAGCTAAAATGTGAAGATACAATTTATTCTGAATGATGGTATATGCGTGCTGCAACGGGGAGGTTCCGTGCAGTCGGAGGTGATCGCCGTCCCGGGGCCACCTCCCTATCCGCCAAATACTCCAGTGGCAACTTAGATGTCCATCAGGAAATCGTTTCCAGCGATTCCATGTCACGCGTGCCGCGGGTGGGACTTGAACCCACGACATCCCGGTCTTCAGCCGGGCGCTCTCCCAGGCTGAGCTACCGCGGCGCCAGCTATGCGGACTCGATGGTTTATTACCGTTATCTCAATAGGGGTTTGGGAAACCCGCTCCTTCAGGGGGATGCAGGGGGCCAGTCCCTGTTTCTATCATATCTTATTTATTGATATTGCGTGGGCGAGCACGGACCGCGATCCTCCGTCCTACTTGAGCTGCGCGCCCCGCGTCTCCGGCAACGTCCAGATGACCGCGGCGGCCGCGAGGAATAGCAGGGAGAACATCCCGATGACGCCCGATATGCTGAACGCGGGCGCCAGGACCCCTATTATGAGGGGGGCGACACCGCCGAAGCCGCGACCCGTGTTGAAGATGAAGTTGACGGCGGTTGATCTGGCGTGAGTCGGATACGGCTCCGAGAACAGGGCGCCGAAGACTGTGAAGTATGAGTTAACAAAGAACCCAGTGAGAAGGGAGGCGACGAACACCTGCTGAGGGGTCTTGGCCATCGCGAAGTAGAGCACGGCCAGCACCATCCCGAGGAACCCGGCGCTGACCGTGATCCTTCTCCCCGCTAGATCGGAGAGCAGGCCGAACACGAACATCCCGATCAGTATCATGCCATCAGTGGCCAGCAGGAAGTAGATTGTCCTGGCGAACGGTATCCTGTACTCCGTAAGCAGAGCCGAGGGCAGCCAAATCATGATCCCCCAGTAGCCCATCTCCGCCACGATCGCCACCACGAGAAAGGCCGCGGTGAACCTGCGGTGAGTTGCGGAGAAGAGCTCGCGCAGGGGGAAGGCAGCTGCCCTCCCCCTCTCCCTCCAGATGGGGGACTCCGGGATCCTCCATCTGACGTATGCCGCGAGGATTGCCGGCGCTATCCCGACCATGTACATGGCCCTCCAGCCGTAGATCGGCATGAGGGACAGGGAGAGCGCGGTGGCTAGTATCACCCCGATCGTCCAGCCCATTGAGACGACCGTGGAGCCCAACCCCCTCCACTTGGCGCGGAACGCCTCGGACATCAGGGTCATCCCTATGCCGTACTCCGCCCCCGTTCCCACGCCGCTCAGGAACCTCGTGATCAGTAGCCAGGGATAGCTCGTGGCCGCGGCCGTGAGCGCCGTGAAAACGGCGTAGATGAGAATCGAGTACGTGAACGTGTTGACCCTCCCGAACCTGTCGGCGAGGATCCCGAAGGAGTAGCCGCCGACCACCATGCCAGCCGTCAGCACGAAGCCAAGGAGCCCCTGCTCCGCGGAGCTCAGCGCGAAGGCCGCGGCGAGCGCCGTCAGCGTGAGCGATAGCACCATCGTGTCCATCCCGTCGAGCATGTACCCGAGGACGGCGGCGACCGTCGCCTTAAACTCGTAACCCGTTCCCCGGGAATGCTTCGACCTAAGGTAGAGGAGTCCACCGAGAGTGGTCGCCCTCCATGGCCGGCAGCGCCCGGACATTGCAGCGCGGCCGATGTCGACCCGATTTAATCTTTATGGATTATTGGGCGGGAATTCGCCCACGAGGGGAAGCGCTACGGTCCGGTCCCGCGGACGGGCACGTGCAGCATCACTCGATAGATGCGCCCTTCGAGTACGCCCTGAGCAGCGACTTCGCTATGGTGAGCTTCTGAATATCATTTGCGCCCTCGTAGATCGTGGTTATCATAGCGTCCCTCAGGTATCTCTCGACCAGCGTGCCCCTATCGACCCCCACCCCTCCATGTATCGATATAGCATCCCTCGATATCCTGACGGCGGCCTCCGTCGCGTAGTACTTGGCTATGGAGGACGCGAGCGTGAACCTCGGATCGCCCGATTCCGCCAAGTGCGCGGCCCAGTACGTGAGGAGCCTGGCGGCCTCAACTTCGGCCATCATCTCAGCTATCCTGAACGAAACCCCCTCGAACGACGATATCGGTTTCCCGAACGCGTTCCTCTCGTTCGAGTACCTGAACGCCGCCTCGAACGCGCCCTGCGCGATCCCGACCGCCTGAGCCGCTATCAATATCCTCGAGTAATCATAGGTGGTGACCACCACCTTGAAGCCCTCCCCCACCTTTCCAAGCACGTTCGAATCGGGGACCTCGACGTCCTCCAGGATCACCTCGCTCGGGTGCTCGCCCATGAGCCCCATGACGTCGAGCCTCTGGCCGATGCTCAGCCCGGAATAACCCCTCTCCACTATGAATACCGTTATCCCCCGCCATCTCCTGTCCGGCTCCGGCGGGGACGTCCTGGCGGACACCACGAAGAACCCGGCGCGGTCGGCGTTAGATATGAAGATCTTCCGGCCGTTGAGTATCCATCTGTCACCGGATCTCCTCGCAACCGTGGAGATCCCGGCGACGTCGCTCCCCGCACCCGGCTCCGTGTTGGCGTGCGCCGCGAATACCTCGCCCCTCGCCACCGGCGTCACGTATTTCCTCCTCTGGTCCTCGGTTCCGAAGAGCATAAGCGGATCTATGAACAGCCTGTTTACCAGGAGCAGCGTCCCGAACGCGGGCAGGATCCTGGAGATCTCCTCCGACATAATTGCGAGTTCCTTGAAGCCGCCGCCCTGGCCGCCGTATTCGGCGGGGACACCCACGCCCATCAGGCCGAGGCCCCTGGCGCCATCTATGAGATCTTCGGGTATCCTATCCGTGGATTCCACTTCCCTCACGCGGGGCCCGAGCGATTCCTCGGAGAACTTCTCGACGGTCCTCCGGAAGATCTCCTGCTCTTCCGAGAACTCCACCCTGAAATTACCAAGCCCCTCGAACGGAAAGGACCCCATGCCTGTTCGTGTTGAGTATGCCTCGCCGATATTTAACATTGTGGGGGTTGGGGGACGGAAGTTCCCCTTCCGCAATCGTGGATTGCGCGGGTTCCCCGATCCCCAGACCCCCTCCTTTATTAACGGGAGCGCGTTGAATTGCGGCATGAGCATCGACGTCCTGAGGGAGCTCCTGGAGGCCGATCCATTTCTGAAGGCCCTGGGCGTCAAGGTCGAGAGCATAGCGCCGGGCGACTGCGTGCTCCGCCTCGACTTCAGGGAGGAGCTGACGAGGTTCGGCGGAATCATGAACGGGGGAGCCATAGCGACGCTGATGGACGCGGCCGGCGGATGCGCCGCGCTCGCCTATAACCTGGGAAGGAACGAGGTGACCGTGGATCTCAGCATTTCCTACATGAAGCCGGTTGCGGAGGGACCGGTCAGGGCCCGCGCAAATCTGGTGAGGGGCGGCAAAGCGCTGGCGTTCGTGGAGATGAAGCTCGAGGACGGCAGGGGTGAGCTCTGCGCGGCCGCCAAGGGCACGTATATGTACCTGGATTGGCCCTAGATTCTGGCCGCGGAATCGCCGAGGAGTTTCCTGGACAGCCCCGTCATGTCGCTGAGATAGTTGCCCGCGATGGACGAGAGCGCTGCGGAATCCCTGTAGAGCCTCTCGACGCCCAGATCCTCGAAGTAGCCGTAGCCGCCGTGGACCTGTATGGACGCCCTCGACGCCCTCCTGGCGAGATCCAGCGAAAGCGTCTTCGCTATCAGGGGATCGGGCGACTCGGAATATATGTACTCCTCGAGCACCCTCAGCTGCGCGTGCGCCTCCGCTATGTAGAAAGCCACCGGCTGGAACTCCATCAGCTTGGAGCCGAAGGCCTCCCTATCCCTCGAGTACTGTGCCGCCATCTCGACGGCCCTCTCGGCGATCCCAAGCGCCATCGCGGCCACGGGATATGATGCGTCGTCCATGATCCCCGCGACCGCGTCCGATGCGCGCCCCTCGAGGACGACCGCGGCGTCGCCGTCGTAGCGGACGGCGCCGAACCCGACGCCCCTGAACCCGGTGATCGCGCGCTCCTCGAGTACCTCGCCGGGCCCGGAGAGGAGCAGGAATCCGCCCCCGGTCGTCATCACCAGATGATGCTCGGCCCGGGGCAGCGGGACCATCCCCGCGGTGCCCCTCAGCCGTCCGTCGTAGGAGAGCTCGTTCTTCGAGCTCCTGAACAGATCCTGGACCAGCGTGCCCCTCGAGTTCCCCGACGCTATCTCCGGGATCACGCGCTGCCTGACCTCGTCGGACGCGAACCTGACAAGCGGCGCTATGACCAGGGAGTTCTGGACGAACACGTAGTACGCGAGGGATGATGAGTACTTCGACATTACCTGCAGGAGCACGGCGTAGGACCTCGCGTCGAGGCCGGACCCGCCCAGTTCCTGCGGGGCAAGCGCGCCCAGGAAGCCGTTTTCGGCGACGCCCCTTATGAGGGAGTCCGGTATGCCCTCCCGCTCTATCCTGAGGCGCTCCCTCTCCACCTCCGACTCGCAGAACTCCGTCACAACGCGCTTGAGCAGCAGCTCCTCATCCTTGAGCATCAGCTCGACCTCCTCCTGGATAGCTGCCTGTATATGACCAGCTTCTCCACCTCGCTCGTGCCCTCCCAGATCTCGGTTATCTTCGCGTCCCTGTACAGCTTCTCCAGCCTGCCGCTCAGTCCATCCTCGCCGATGACGCTCATGGCCCTCTGCGCCACCTCATTTGCGACCTCTGCCGCGTAGTATTTCGCCATGCTCGTGAGGGCCGGATCGGGGTTGAACTGAAATATGAGCGATGCTGCCCTGTAAGTGAGGAGCCTGGCGGCCTCCACCTTCGCGGCTCCCTCCGCGAGGACGAACTGCGAGCCCTCCGGGGGAGGCGATGGGGATCTGGACAGATAGTCCGCGTAGATGTCCAGTATGCCCTGGGCCACCCCCACGGCCTGGGCGGCGACGTATATCCTGCTTATATTGAAGAATGTCATTATATAATAGAAGCCCTTTCCCTCCTCTCCCACCAGGTTCTCCCGGGGCACCCTGACGCCCTCGAATTTTATCTCGGCGGTATCCGTCGCCCTCATTCCCAGCTTCCCCTTGAGCTTCGTTGGTATCACGCCGGGCCATCTCCTCTCGACTATGGCCACGCTGAGCCCGTGGTGACGTTTCTCGGGCGACTCGGGAGGGGACGTCCTGGCCAGTAGGTAGTAATGGTCGGCGACGGTGCCGTTCGTTATAAACATCTTCTCGCCGTTCAGCACATAGTCCCCATCGGGTGCCCTCTCCAGCGTTGACTTCACCCCGGCGACGTCGCTTCCCGCACCCGGCTCCGTGACGGCGATGCCGCTTATTTTCTCCCCCCTGAAGACCGGCGCGAGGTACCGCTCCTTCTGCTCGTCCGACCCGAACAGCATGAGGATCTCCGACCCGAACATGGAGGCTATGGCCGAGAGGCCGAGGCCCGGATCTACGCGGCAGAATTCCTCCATCGCTATCAGCACCTTCCAGGGATCCGACATGTCAAGGAATCCAGCTGAGAAGACCTTCCTCCTTATCTCGTCCGGGTACTCCTCGGACTCATCGTATTTGCGCGATACGTCCTCGCTGAACTCCCTGATGGCGAAATCCCTGGCGCGGGCGCGGACCTCCTCGTAGCCCTCCGGGAGCGAGAACATCACTCGACGGCCTCCAGGACGATGGAGTAGCCCTGGCCGCCTCCGACGCACAGCGTCGCTACCCCGTACTTGCCTTTCCTCTCCCTGAGGATCCTGGCGAGGGTTCCGGTTATCCTAGCGCCGGTGGCCCCGAGCGGGTGGCCTATCGCCACCGCTCCCCCGTGGACGTTCACCCTCTCTGGATCTATCCCGAGCTCCCTTATCGCGTAGAGCGTGACGACGGCGAACGCCTCGTTTATCTCCCAGAAATCGATGTCATCCACCTTGAGGCCGGCGCGCTCCAGGGCCTTCCTGCTGGCCGGGACGGGGCCCTTCCCCATTATATACGGTTCAACGCCCGCCCAGCCTATGGCCTTTATCCTGGCCATGGGCTTGAGGCCGTACTTATCCACCATGCCCTCCGAAGCGAGCATGAGGAGCGATGCCCCGGCGTTGAGCGGCGAGGAATTCCCCGCCGTTATCACGCCGTCCGGCTTGAACGCCGGGGGAAGCGACCTTATCTGCTCAATGGTCGTGTCGGACCTTATGCTCTGATCGCTGTCGACCACGACCTTCCTCCCCTGATATTCCACCTCGACCGGCATTATCTCCCCCCTGAACCAGCCCTCCGAAAGCGACCTTGCGGCCAGCCTGTGGCTCCTGAGCGACCACTCGTCCATCTCGTCCTTCCCGATCCCGCTGACCTCGGCCAGCTTCTCGGCCGTCAATCCCATCGAGTACCCGATGTTCATCTGATACCGCATGTACTCCGGCCTGAGGATCAGTTTGTAGTTCGGCTCTATGTGTGGATTGTCGGCCATGGGCATGTGGGTCATGTGCTCCATGCCGCCCGCGAGCACGAGCTCGGAGTTCCCCGTCATTATCTCCATATAACCGATGGATGCGGCGTTCATCGAGGAGGAGCACGCCCTGTCTATCGCCATCCCGGGAACCTCCGGCGGCAGCTGCGCCAGGAATATCGGGTGCCTGCCGCCGTAGAGCCAGTTCTCCCCGGCCTGCAGCGCGCACCCGGTTATCACATCCCCTATGTCGAGCGGGTTTATCCCGTTCCTCTTCACCATGTCAGATATGAGCGCCCCGAGCGCCTCGTCCATCCTGAGGGAGTTGAAAGCGTCCTTCTCCGGCTCCTTGGGCCTCGACCTCGAGAACGCGGTCCTCCGGAAGTCCACTATGTATACGTCCCTTCCGCCGTCCATTCCACGGTCACTTCCCCTTGAACGCCGGCTTCCTCTTCTGGAGGAGAGCGGAGACGCCCTCCTTCATGTCCTGGGTGCCGAACAGTATCCCGAACGCCGTGGACTCCATCTCGAGCCCGACGTCCTCCGGGACCTCGGACGCCTTGTTGACGAGCATCTTGGCGAACCTGGCCGCTATGGGCGCGGATCCCGTCGCTATCGACTCGGCGTATTTGATGGCCTCGCCGTCCGGGTCCCCGCCAAGCAGCGACGCCACGAGGCCCATCTCGTGCGCGTCCTTGCCGCTGATCCTCCTCCCGGTCAGTATGAGCTCCATCGCCCTCGACATCCCCACGAGCCGGGGAAGCCTCTGGGTGCCGCCCCATCCCGGCAGTATGCCGAGCGTGACCTCCGGGAACCCGACGGTTGCATCGGGCGTGGCGAGCCGTATGTCACACGAAAGGGCCAGCTCTAGGCCCCCTCCGAGCGCGTATCCCTTGATCTCGGCCACGGTGATCTTCGGCAACTCGACTATCTTCCTGAAGGTCCTCTCACCCCTCCTGGAGAAATCGGAGAACTGTATGGAATCCGCGACGTAGGCGCTGAGGTCGGCGCCCGCCGAGAAGTTGCCCCCCTCCCCGGTTATCAGGACGACGAACACCTCGGGATCATCCCTGACCCTGTCCAGGACGGAGCCCAGCTCGTCCAGCAGCTCGGGGCTCATCAGGTTGAGCTTCGGCCTGTTCAGCGCTATCCTGAGGACCCTGTCGCTGACCTTCGAGACCAGCAGGTTCCTGTATTCACCGTATGGCCGGGCCGGGGCGGAGGTGGGGGCCTGGGGCGGGGGGGGGGGGGGGGGGGGTGGAGGCGGGGGCGCAAGCCTCCCCTCCACTGCGTCCCGGAGCTTCCCCTCCGCTATCGATTTGGCGGGCGCGAATACACCGCAGTCGAACTCCTTGGCCATCGCCTCGAGCTTCTCCCGCGCCTCGGAACTCGTGAGGGTCTTGGCAACCGTTATCGGGCCAAAGGGCCTGTTGAGGCCCAGCTTCACGGCGGTCTCTATGTCGTCCGGCGACGCGACGCCCTCCTCCAGCAGCTTGACGGCCTCGTTGACTTCCAGCAACATCACGTCCAGGAGGCCGACCTTGTCCGTCTGCCCGCTCAGATCCATCTTGGCCTTTCCGCCGCTCCACTCATAGAACCCCCTGCCGGCCTTCATGCCCAGGTATCCCCTGGAGACTAGGTCCCCGATCGTCCTGCACTTGCCGTAGTCCTTGGAAAGCTTCGCGGCGTAGTACTTCATGAGGTCGTTCACGACGTCCAGCCCCACGTAGTCCATGAGCTCGTATGGACCCATCGGGAGCCCCTGCGATCTGAAGAACGCGTCGATCTCCGAGGGTTTCGCGATCCCCCTGTCAGCGAGCAGGCAGAAGTAGAGGAGTTCGGGCCCCTCTATCCTGTTCACGACGAAGCCCACGCTGTCCTTGACCCTTACCGGGACCTTTCCGGCGGACCTCATCAGGTCCATCACCGCGTCGACCACCGCGTCGGAGGTCTCGGGCCCCTTGACGACCTCGACGAGCTTCATGACGACCGGCGGGTTGAAGAAATGCGTCCCGAGGAAGCGATCCCTCCTGGCCAGGAACTGCGATAGATCCGAGATCAGTATGCTTGACGTGTTCGTGCTTATGACGGCGTCCGGGGAAAGCGCGGATTCCAGTTCCTTCAGCACCTGGGATTTCACGTCGATCCTCTCGGGTACCGCCTCTATCGCGATGTCCGCGCCCTTTGCCCCCTCCGCTATAGATGTGGAAGCCGATATCCTGGAGAGGACCTGCTCGACCTGTTCGGGCCTCAGCCTACCCCTCGACGCCAGGTGGTTGAGGCTGTCGGCTATCCTGGCCTTCGCTCCGTCCAGGATCTCCCGCTTGACGTCTATCAATGTCACCTGTATACCGGCGAGCGCGAGGACTTCCGCTATGCCGTGCCCCATCTCGCCGGCTCCCACGACGGCCGCGCGCTCGAACTTCAGCTGAGCTCACCTCAGCTTCTTCAGCAGGTTCACGAGCCCCTGTACCGATATGAGGTCGCCGGAGACCTTGACCTTCCCCAGCATGAAGGACCGGACCGCGTCCGCCCTCCCGGTTATTATGTCGGACAGGACGTCGTCGGACGCCGTTATCGTCGCGCTGGGCGACTGATGCGAGCCCTTCTCCAGCGCCGGGGTTCCATCGCTCCGGATCGAGAGGAAGAACGACTCACCCTCCTTTGTGGAGAACTGGAAGATCTTTCCGGAGAACTTCATGAATTCCTGGAGCAGTTCCGGTTTTCTCTGCATATTACTGATAGCTTCGTTGAGCGCATCAAAAGAGGACATCAATCATGAATACCCGTGCAGATTAAAAAAGGTTCCGCGCTCGTACGGGGATCGTCAGGCGGAACCATCCAGCCTCTTTCTGAGCTCCTTCTTGTCTATCTTATTGGTGCTGGTCTTCGGCATCTCATCCAGGAATATGACCGCGTCGGGGATCCACCACTTCTGTATCCTTCCGGCGTCGACGTGCCTCTGAAGGTTGGCGATCACGTCGGACTCGGAGACGTTCCCCCTCCTGACCACGAACGCGACCGGCCTCTCCCCCCATTTGGGATCCGGCTTTCCGACGATCGCCACCTCCCCCACCTGGGGTATCTCGCTTATCAGGTTCTCAACGACCAGCGTGGGTATGAACTCGCCGCCGCTCTTTATCGCGTCCTTCTCCCTGTCTACTATATGTATGTACCCGAGGGGATCGACCACCGCGATGTCGCCGGTGTGGAGCCACCCGTCCCTCCACAGCTCCTTCGTCTTCTCGGGGTCGCCGTAGTAGCCGGGCGTGAGCCAGGGCGCCCTGGCCACTATCTCGCCTATCGTCGCGCCGTCGCGCGGGACGTCCCTGCCGTCGGATCCGATGACCCTGACGTGCGCCATCGGTATCGGCACGCCCGTGCTTATCATGTAATCGAAGGCCTCGTCGTAACTCATGCCCCTGGTGCGGTCGTTCTTCACCGCGATCGTGAGGACCGGGCACGTCTCGGAGAGCCCGTAGCCGCCGACCACCGTTATCCCGTACTCCCTCGCCTTTGTCGCCAGCCCCTTGGGGAGGGCCGCGCCGCCGACCACCACCTTCCACCTCCTCAGGGCGTCCCTGTACTCGTCCACCTTGGGGTGCGTGAGTATCATGTAGAGTATCGACGGCACCAGCGTCGAGAACGTGACGCCCTCCCTCCTGATGAGCTCGAGTATCCTGCCGAAGTCGTATCTCCCGGGGAGGACGTACTTGCTGCCCATGAATATGGAGACGTAGGGTATGCCCCACGAGTGCACGTGGAACATCGGCACGAGCGACATTATGACGTCCTGATCGGTGAGCGAGAGCGGGTCCAGCTTGGTCTCGGCGACCAGCGCCAGCGTGTGCAGGGCGAGGTTCCTCTGCGTGAAGGTGACCCCCTTGGGCATCCCGGTGGTGCCTGACGTGTAGAATATCGTCGCCCACGTGTTCTCGTCCAGGTCCGGGGGGTCGCACTCCGGACCCTTCGCCAGGTCCTCGTAGTTGTAGGCCGGGCTCAGCTTGGTCTCCGGGATCTTCCCGGTGTCCGAGTAGATTATCCAGCCCTTCACGAAGTCGAACAGCGACGAGTAATTCTCTATCAGCGGGACGAACTCGTCCCTGATGACCACGTACTTGTCGCCGGCGTGTGCCATGGTCAGGTAGATGAGCTCCGGCGGATAGCGTATGTTGACCGTGTGCAGGACCGCGCCGTACATCGGGATAGCGTAGTAGAGCTCCATGTACGTCGTGGTGTCCCAGTCCAGGACCCCGACGACGTCCCCCCTCTGGACGCCTATCTCCCTCAGGCCGTTGCACACCCTCCTGACCCTGGGGAAGAACTCGCGGTACTTCACCCTCCTGTCCAGGTACACGATCTCCCTGTCCCCGAAGAGCTCCTCGGCGTCGTGGAAGAGGTTTTTGAAGTTCAGGTTGTAGGCATAGGGCGATCCTTCGCTTATGGCCATTATGGAAACTGCGGCGCGCTGAATAATAAACATTTCCGATGAGAATTTCATTTAATGATGTGATTTGCACTAATAACGCGTTATTTCACTGAATATTCTGTGAAGAAGGCCATCCGCATGTTTCCGTCAGGCCGCGTCCGCTGTGAATTGCGCGCCCACCGTCAACCGGTGGAGGGACGGCACGTCGACCTCAGTATATAGATCCCGTTGACGAACGCCATGTTCCCCGTTATGAACCTGGCGATCATCATGGCGTCCTTGTACTCCTCCTCGCGCCCCCCGTTCCTCAGGAACGCTTTGCGGTAGACCTCCTCGCACTCGCGGTCGCGGATGGACACGCTCACGGCGAACGCTATCAGGATAGCGTACTTCTGCTCGAGCTTCCGGGGGTTGAATATGAGCTCCCCCCTCTCCCTCAGATGCTCCTTCAGGAGGTACTTGGAGAACCTGGCCAGGTCGCGCACCCTCGCCGGCGCCGGGCCGACCTTCTTCTCGAATTCCCCGAGTACCCGCGCGGCCTCATCGTCCATGACATCGCCCGGGCCCACGAGGTCGCTCACCGCGGAGAGCGTGGAGGACATCAACGCCATCTTGGCCGCCCTGAGGGCGTCCACCACCTCCAGCGGGTCCGCCCCGAACCTCCTGGCGAGCTTGTAGTGGAGCATCGCGGACTCCTTCGGCCCGTTCGCCGCCGCCACCGCCATCGCCGCGAGCGCCGCGACCTTCTTCGGGATGTTATCCCTCCCCAGGTACAGCGCGATGTTCTCGTTGAACTGCTCCACCGCGGCCGCCTCATCGCACCCGGCCAGGAGCCCTATGACCTCCGGGAGCTCGCCCAGGGACGATTCGGCGAACCTCCTTATCTCATCAATCCCCGATGTCATCGCCGCATACTGATAATTGCGTTGATATATTGCTTCCTGGCAAAAATTGTCCGGCTACCGCCCAGGCACCTCCTTCCTGACCACCACGACCGGGATCCTCGACTTCGAGATCACCTTGAGGGTCACGCTCCCTATGAAGAAGTCCTCGATGTAAGAGTAGCCCCTGTGCGCCATGAGCACGACGTCGAACTCGCCCGAGTTGGCCATCTCCACCACGATGCTGGCGGGGTCCCCGGCGGCCACGGTGTACCTAACCTCGCGCGCGGCGCCCGCGGACAGCGACCCGATGAACCCGGCCATCTTCTCCTCGGCGATCCCCTTGGCCCTCTGCACGTAGTCCTCCTCGACGAAGTCGTCGAGCTCCCTGAGCCCCAGCGGCGTCACGTAGACCAGGTGGAGCACCGCTATCTCGCCCAGGATCGAGATCCCCCTCTCCACCGCCTCCCTCGAGCCATCGGAGAAGTCCACCGGCGCGAGCACCCTGAGCCCGCTCATGGAGCCCTCACCTCGACCTTCCCGCCGACCCCCGTCTCCAGGATCTCCAACTCCTCCGGGCTTGAACCGAAGTATTTTATGAGTTTATCCCTGAGTTTCAGATATATTATGATGAACACCACCTGGAACGCCGGAAGGAGCGAGGGCGCCATCGCCGCGAGGAACGCCACCTGCGGCCCCAGCGACGCCAGCGCCACCGTGCTTATCGCGATCGCGGTGGCCTCGTTCTTGGGTATGCCGGTCAGGATCGCGACCATGGCCGACCCGTAGCGCGCGGCGGGGTCCCGCGACCTCCCCAGGTTCAGGTGCCTGAAGAGGACCGTGAAGACCGCGAGGGACACGGTGCCGAACACCATCGCCGAGTAGAAGACGCCCAGCACGTCCACTATGTGCGTTATCAGGACACCGGCATGCGCGAAGAATATCGTGAATATTATTATGAACATGCCGATCATCGTGAGGGACGGGAAGATCGGGCTTATCCGCCTGAATCCGTCGCGGCCCATCCTCCTGACCAGCGCCTCGTGCGTGGGGATGGCAACCACGAGCGGTATGAGGAGCACCTCTATTATCGTCATCACGAGGCTCATCTCCACGGCGGAGAGCGCGGCGCCGCTGAGCGCTATGCCGCGCGCGAACGTGGACAGGTAGAGGCCCACCTCGACCGGTATAAGGGCCAGCGAGAGGATGAACGACAGCGCCACCATGCTCGTGGCGGAGTTTATGTCCCCCCTCATCAGGCCGACGTATCCTATGCTCATCGAGGAGCACGGGACCAGCCACGCTATGAACAGGCCCAGCCTGACAAACGGGCTGCCGACGAACGCCTGACCGAGGGCGATCGCCATCAGGGGGCCGTACGCGAAGTTCAGGAGCACCACCGCGCTCACCACCTTCCAGTTCCTGAAGGCGCCGGCAAGCCCCCTCACGTTCAGCATCATCATCATTGGAAATATCATTATGTATATGGACGCCATCATCAGGTCGTTCAGCGCGCCCGCGTGGAGGTGAACCCACCCCATCGCGTAGTAACCGGTCGCTATTCCAATGACTATCATCACCCCCACGTACATCCCGAGGAATTTGTCCAGATGATCCCTGAGCCTCTCCAGACCACTTCTTTCCTGCATCGCCCATGGTCACTGTTATA
>JAWDMO010000025.1:0-15297 GCA_046536535.1 Nitrososphaeria archaeon | reverse complement strand
GTTCATCGGGGCCCCCCACCTCCACCATCTCTCATCGATGAAGATACGATGGGCATCCCCGGGATCTGCGCCGAACGATCCAGGGACGGGACCTAACATCCGCGCCACCTCCGCGTTGACGCGCGTCTCCCTCTGATCGCGGGACGTCTTAATGCAGCGTAGTCGCCGCGCTGCGCATAAACCTTATAAGTAGTGCTTTGGGGCTGCCATCCGAGATTGGCCAGGACCCACTCGCATAAGAGGGGCAAGTCGCACAGCACGAGGCCGCCGGCCCTCAAGTCCACTTCATGGATAACGATGTCGCAGAAGGATGTGGAGGGCCTTATAGTGAAGATGGCGCACGAGGGACTATCGCCCAGCACGATAGGCGAGAGGCTCAGGGATGAGTACGGCATACCCAGCGTGAAGAAACTGATAGGGAAATCAGTCGTCGAGATCCTAAGGGAGAATAACATGGCGCCCCCTCTGCCCGAGGACCTGAACAACCTCATCAGGAAGGCGCGCAGGATAATGGACCACCTGAACACGTATGGCTCCGACAGGAAGAGCAAACACGCGCTTGAACTGGTGGAGGCCAGCGTGCACAGGCTGTCCAACTACTATAAGCGGAAGGGCGTGATACCGGACAATTGGCAATATAAGGCAGTGGTTGCACAGTTAGCGTAATAGCGGTTGACCGTGGAACGCGGCGAGGAATTCAGGCATCTGCACAGGATCGCCGAAAGGGGAGGATCCATCAGGATAGCGTACAACGCGGACCTAGACAGCGCGTCCGCGGCGTCCATCCTGTTCTCGGCCGCGCGCAGACTCGGCGTCCGCGCGGTGGCCAGGTCCTACAGCGTTGTCCTCGATCTCTCGCGGATCAGGCCGGAGATATCGGACGACGACCTGCTCGTGGTGGTGGGGCTGCTGGTCAAGGGCGAGCCGACCGTCGCCGGGATAAAGGACATCGCGCTGATAGAGCCGGGCGATTACCGGGAGAGGGGGGAGCTCTTCGCGGGCGGCGTCCGCGGATCAGCCAGTCTGATGGCGCTGGACTCACTGAAGGATTACACGCCGTTCCAGCTGGTGAGGGCGCTGGTGGGCCATTATGCTGCCAGGTGCTATCTGTGGGATGCGCCGTGCGATGACGCGGCGGCATTCGCGCTTTCGAAGGGCGGCGATCTCCTTGCGACATCCCCCGAGACGTTAATGCTAGCCCTCAGAAAATCCGCGCCGATCGACATGTCGATTCGCATGACGCTGTACCCCGATATGGCAGCGATCATCGGCGACCAGTCGGCGCTCGCCGAGGGACTAAGGGCTGCCGGGATCTGCGGGGACAGCTGCCCCGCGCTCGATGACATAGAGGGCGCGCGCGATCGGATGTCGGCGCTGAGGTCCTATCTATCCGGCATCCTCCCCCATGGCCTGCTGGAGAGGCTCACCTCGAACAGGGTCCTGATCCGCCCCGACGCCGGGATCCTGTCGGACCTGAGCGACCTCTCCCTGCTGGAGGATGCCATAGCGTTCAAGGAGGGCCCGCAGGCGGCGCTCGCGGATTCCCTCTCGTCGTACCCCAGGGCTGCCAGTGATGGCCTCAGGTCATTGATCGAGATCTCGAAATACATCCCCAAGGCGATTTCATCCATCAGGAGATCGGCCTCGAAGGGCACTAGGGCGGTCCTGGTGGAGGATTTGGACGTCCCGGGCGCGGCCTCCGCTGAGGTGCTGCTGAAATCCGCCACGTTCCCGATGGTGGAGGATGATCAGCTGCTGGTAATGAGGCTCGCGGTCGGCATCGGCGGCACGTATATCATAGGCTCGAGGCACAGGGCCCCGCTGGACGGCCTGTTGAAGGAGGTGGAGGGCATGGGGGCGCATCACGTATCATGCGGGCCGCTGACGAGGTTATGGATACCCCCGGAGGAGGACAGGCGGTTCCAGTCCCTCCTCGCGTGAGGAGCCTCGCCATCCCGCGATCGGTTGAAATACCGCGGCGCGTATGACCGGGTGCGCGTCGATGCGTGTTGCCCAGGATCAGGATCGATTTATCGGTGGATCTCGGTTCACGGAGGGCCGCGGAATCCATACTCAACGCGCTGCTCCCCGACAACGTTGAGCTACCGGAAGGGATGACGATTGACATGGACGCCGATTCGACCGGGTTGCACGTGGCGATCTCCTACGATCTCGATGGCGCCGATACGCTGGCCGCGACGCTGAATGAGATCCTGGACCGCCTGGCGTACAGCGCTGAGTCGCGGCTGAATTCCTCGCCCTAGCCTATGAATGGGTTGGGGAAACGGAAACGGAAACGGAAAACCCATATCGTTTAGTTGTGGGGTGAATCAGTTTCACGGATGCTTGGGCTGGGGCTACACTTAAATATATTCACGATAGCTGCGCACTGCGATGCCGTTGTTACCCTTCCTCCCGAACGGTCGCAATGGGCGGGAGGAGGGTGTCCGTCGGGAGGATTGATGGGTGGTGCTGATCCACGGGTTCAGGCCGTGCCCTGCGGATGCCCGGGAAGGAAGGCTCGGGGACACCCTTGAGGCCCGCAGGAGGCCGTACAACCGGCTGCCGGACGACAGGATAAAGAGCCGCGCGCGTTTCCTCGGGCGGGTGAGGGACCGATGGAACAGGTGACGGTCGGGCTCATCGGCAAGCCCAACAGCGGCAAATCCACGTTCTTCTCCGCAGCCACCCTCGTCGACGTGGCGATAGCAAATTACCCGTTCACGACCATAGAGCCGAACGTCGGCGTCGCTTACGTCTCATCGCCGTGCGTATGCAGGGAGCTCGGCGTGAAGGACGATCCGGTGAACTCCATATGCATGGAAGGCACCAGATATGTTCCGATCAAGCTGATAGACGTCGCCGGCCTGATACCGGGCGCCTCCAAGGGCCTCGGGCTCGGCAATAAATTCCTCGACGACGTGAGGAGGGCCGACGTCATAGTGCACGTAGTGGACGCCTCCGGCTCCACCGATGAGGAGGGCAGGGCCGTGGATCCCGGATCGCACGACCCCTTGGTGGACGTGGAATTCGTCGTGCGCGAGTACGAGCTGTGGATGAGGGGAATACTCGAGAAGGACTGGCCGCGCGTCACGCGGATCCAGGACTCGAAGGAAGCGCTGGGCGAGCTGGAGAAGAGGCTCAGCGGGCTGGGCATAACGTCCAAGGATATCAGGGACGCGCTGAACGCGCTGGGACTCCTGGGCAAGTCGACGCACAGCTGGTCGGAGCACCTGGACGCGTTCGTGCACGAGCTGCGCGGGCGCGCGAAGCCGATGCTCGTCGCCGCGAATAAGGCGGACGTGTCGGCCGCATCGAAGAACATAGAGAGGCTCAGCGGGCTGGGATTTAAGGTGGTGCCCACCTCAGCCCTGGCGGAACTCGTGCTCAGGAAAGCGGCCAAGCAGGGCATCATAAGATACAGGCCCGGTGATAGCGACTTCGAGGTGATCGACGTCGCGAACATCAGCCAGGAACAGGAAAGGGCGCTGAAGTACATCAGGGAGCGCGTGCTGAGCGTGTATGGTGGAACGGGAGTACAGCGGTCGCTCAACACGGCTGTGTTCGAGCTGCTCGATATGATAGTCGTATATCCGGTGGAGGACGAGGAGAAGCTGACGGACAAGGATGGGCACGTCCTGCCGGATGCGTATCTCGTGCGCAGGGGGTCCAGCGTCAGGGACCTCGCATATCGCGTCCACACGGAGCTGGGGGAGACGTTCCTGTACGCGGTTGACGCCAAGAGGAAGATCAGGGTGGGGGCCGATCACGTGTTGAAGCAGAACGACGTCATGAAGATCGTGGCGACCGCGGGGAGAAGATAGATGCAGGAGGTCTACCGCTCCGGGGTCGCCGGCTCGGGCTCGGGAGGGCTGGCGCCGCCCTGTACCTGGTACGGTAGCTCCAGCGGCGGCCTTTCCTCAAGTTTCGTCAGGAGCTTCGTCTTCCTTATGCCCACATGTCTGAGTATGGCCACCTTCTTCGTCTCGTTATAGATCTCGGAGGCCAGCTTCCCCAGGACGGCCTCCTGGGCGTACTGCCCGAGCGTCATCTCCGGAATGCGGCTCTGCAGGACCTCGTGGGCTAGCTCCCTTATCGCATGCTTGCGCGATGTGTTTATGCGGTACTGCGTGAAGGCCACGGCGTAGACCCTGAGATCCAGCTCGTCCTTGGTCCTGTAGTCATGTATCCAGTTGATCATCGACGTGCCCCTCCTCACCAGGCTGTTCAGGTATTCCACGGTGTAATCGTGGCCCTTGTACCTCGTGTACGCGCTCTCGCCCTCCACCTTCTCGATCTGGAAGTAGAGCTTTATCACGTACTGCGAGGGATCGAGCTTCAGCAGGTCGTAGAGCGTTATCTCGATCACGCGCCCGATCGCCGACTCGGGGCGGCTCGTCGGTATGGTGGCTATGGAGCTCCCCCCGAAGTATGGTGGGGCGTACACCGTCAACCAGATCTTCTCGCGCTTCTGCTTGGCCGACAATTGCGACTGGGGTAGCGGTCGGCAGTGCGTTAATAAACGTTTAACCGGCGGACGGGGGGAGGCGGCATCCGGATCGCGGGTCATGCGCGTGAGCGCTAGCTAAAAATATCCGGAATGCGGGGGATCCGCGGTTTGGCAGTCAAAGTTCTGGTCACGGATGAGGTGGATGAGGCGGGCATAGCCAAGCTGCAGGAGGCCGGCCTTGAGGTGGACTATCGCCCCGGAATGGGAAAGGACGAGCTCCTCAACACGATAGAGCGCTATCACGTGCTCGTGGTCAGGAGCAGGACAAAGGTGACGAAGGACGTGATAGAGCGGGGGAAGAACCTCAAGGTGATAGGCAGGTCCGGAGTCGGGCTCGACAACATAGACGTGGATGCTGCCCGGGCCCGCGGCGTGGAGGTCGTGAACTCGCCCGAGGCGTTGACCAACTCGACCGCGGAGCTCGCGCTCGGCCTCATGATATCGGCCGCGAGGAAGATAGCGTATACGCATCAGCAGCTCAGCGCCGGCAAGTGGGCCAAGGAGGAATCGATGGGGTATGAGCTGTATGGCAAGACCCTGGGCATCGTCGGATTCGGCAGGATAGGCAGGAGGCTGGCGGAGATGGCTAGGTGCATGGGGATGGGGATACTCGCATACGATGTCGTGAAGCTGCCCGAGGACGCGCTCAGGAAGGTCGATGCCAAGCAGGTGAGCCTTGAGGAGTTATTCAGTGGATCCGACTTCATATCCATACACGTCACGCTGACGCCCCAGACGAGGGGCATGATAGGCGAACAGTTGCTCAGAGGGGCCAGGAAAAACGCGATAATCGTGAACACGTCGAGGGGGGAGGTATTCGACACCGGCGCGCTCATCAAGGCGCTGGAGGCCGGCTGGATAGCCGGCGCGGCGCTCGACGTCTACGAGAAGGAGCCCCCGGATCCGAGCTCGAAGTTGCTTTCTCTTCCGAACGTGGTCCACACGCCCCACATAGGGGCGCAGACGTATGAGGCGCAGAGGAAGTCCATAACGATGCTTGCCGAAAAGATAATAAACATAGTCAGGTCGAAGGGGCTAAGCTGACTGAAAATGGGTCTGTACCAGCATATAAACGAGAGTTGGCATGCGCTGTACTCGGAGAGGCCGGGCGAGCTCAAGGAGAAACTGATCGAGTGGAGGAGGGAGCCGAGGACGCTGCGCGTGGAGCGCCCGGCTCGGCTGGACAGGGCCAAACGCGTGGGCTACAGGGCAAAGCAGGGGATAATCGTCGTCAGGGCAAGGGTTCCAAAGGGGGGCATGCGCAGGAAGAGGCCGAACTCGGGCAGGCGCCAGAAGGCGCTCGGTACGGTCAGGATAAAGGGCAAATACAGTTCCAGGGAGGTCGCGGAGAGCAGGGCCCGCGAGATGTTCCCCAACATGG
Organism: Nitrososphaeria archaeon; assembly: GCA_046536535.1. Taxonomy (GTDB): domain Archaea; phylum Thermoproteota; class Nitrososphaeria; order Conexivisphaerales; family Conexivisphaeraceae; genus Conexivisphaera. The sequence continues at coordinate 9,406 of JAWDMO010000025.1, read as the reverse complement.
AGGTACTCGGGTCCTACTACCTGGCGGAGGACGGGAGGTATTACTGGTACGAGGTGGTGATGGCGGACCCGAGCCATCCATCCATCGGGCATGATCCAAAGCTCAGAAGGGCGCTCGGGTCAAGGATAGATTGAAAATGCCCGCCGCGCTTCCCGCGCACAGGCGCGCCCTCCTGGGGGCGATATACGTCATGCGGCTGGAGGGCGGGAAGCCGGACCCGGGCGGCCTCGCGGCGCGCATGGGCCTTCCGCGGGAGCTGCTGGACGGGTGGCTGGAATCCATGGAATCCGAGGGGCTTATCCGCGCCGGCCCGACCGGCTACGAGCTGAGCGAATCGGGGAGATCCGCGATATCCGTTGTGCTGACCGGCGGCGTCTTCGACATAATACATCCCGGCCACGTGTATACCCTGGAGAGCGCGAAGGCGCAGGGTGACCTGTTGATCGTGGTGGTGGCCAGGGATGTCACGGTCGAGAGAAATAAGGGGCGTCCACCGCTGCACGACGAGGAGCTGAGGCTGAAGCTCGTCTCCGCGCTGAAGCCGGTCGATGCAGCCATCCTGGGCAGCAGCGTGGACATGATGGCCACCGTGGAGCGCGTGAGGCCGGACGTGATAGCGTTGGGTTACGATCAGCTGCACGAGGAGGCGTCGCTCCTCAGGATGGGATCGTCCAGGGGGCTCGCCTTCAGGGTCGTGAGGCTGGATAGCCCCTATCCGGGCATAAAGACGAGCGATATAAAATCAAAGCTCGGCATCTAGCAATTGCGCTTCATGCCGGCCTCCGTCAGGACCCTGACGGCATCGTCCAGAATCACCTTCGCGACGTCCATCTTCCGCTTGAGGCCCCCCGCCACCCTGTCGTATATCGCCAGGTGCGACGTCTTGGAATATATGTCGTCCATCACCTCGAAGATCCTCCTCGCCTCCTCATCCCTTCCCTCGCGCACGCGATCGTAGACCAGCCTCCTGCACTCCCCCAGCGCGTCGAGGAGTCCCAGGATGTACGCCCTGGGATCCGCCCCCAGCTCCCCCGCGCTCCTCACGGTCCCGCCGAAGGCTATATCGTGGAACGCGCTCGCCTCGACGTACTCCGCCTCCACCGGCAGCACGTATTTCAGCAGATCGGACTCGGCCCTCCCTTTCATCTCGCGCAGGATCCCCCTGGCCTCATCGAGCTTCTCCGTCGAGCGCCGCTCATCCCCGGCGTGGACGCTCGCCACCGCCCTCCTTATGGCGAGCATGGCATCCCTGCCCTCCTTGAGGAGCTCCTCCCGGGCCTCCTCCAGCCTCCTCAGTTCCCCCTCAATGGAGTCCACATCGCCCTGATCCAGGGCTCCCGCGCCGCCCGGCACGCCGATATCCCCTCAGAAGGTCAGGCTCCGATCCTCAAATCCGGTGCTCCTGATGATCAGGATATCGATTCCATCCCCGCTGGCGGTATCGCGGAGTATCGCGGATTTTATAGCGCGTGTGGCCAGATCCACGGCCTCCTCGGCCCCCATATCGTCCCTGTAACCGGCCTCCACGATGCTTATCGCGGTCTCGGCGCCGGTGCCCACCGAGGCGTACTTATCCGGTATCACCGATCCCAGGGGATCCAGGACGTAGATCTCGGGGGCCTCGCCCAAGCCGCCGAGTATGACCTGCGTCAGCATGGGCGTCATCCTCTGCTCGTACATTATGACGCCCATCAGTTTGGCGACGGATCTGGGCGTGACCGCCCGGAGCTCGTCGACCTCCTTGAGCTTGACCATGGACTGCACGTATCTGACAAGGATCTGCATGTCCCCTATCATGCCGGCGAACGCCGCCCCGACCCCATCTGTTATGCGGAAGACCTTCCTGCCGCTCCTGCTCACTATGAAGTTTCCATACGCGAAGCGCTTCTCGGCGGCCAGCACCACGCCGTCCTTGAAGGCTATCCCGACCGCGGTCGCACCGGGCATTATGGATTCCATCCCCATACGCCTCCCGCCGTCGCTCCCGATATTAAATATTCTGTCTACAATTTATCCGGCGTCGGGCGCCCGGGGAATACATTCCCCCGGCGAACGTTATTAAGCGGCAGCGCTGACGCGCGGCACGTGCGCACGGGCATCTTCGTCGGGAGGTTCCAGCCATTCCACAAGGGGCATCTGGAGGCGGTGAGATATGCGCTCGGAAGGGTCGATCGGCTGATAATAGTGATAGGGAGTGCGCAGAGGAACTACGAGCCGCGCAATCCATTCACGCTCGGCGAGAGGATGGAGATGATCTGGATGACGATGAGGTCGGAGGGACTCCTGGACCGGGTCCTGATGGTGCCGGTTCCCGACGTCGAGAACCACGCGACGTGGGTGAAGTTCGTCACGACGTCCGCCCCGGAGTTCGAGGCCGTCTTCTCGAACGATCCGCTGACCCTGGAGCTCTTCAGGGAGGAGGGCTATGATGCAATCGAGGTACCCCTGCTGAATCGCCCGCTCTATATGGCGACCGAGGTCAGGCAGAGGATGGCCAACGGCGGGAACTGGGAGGATCTGGTGCCCGGCCCGGTGGCGGACTACCTCAGGAGCATAGGCGCCGTCGACAGGGTGAAGCGCATACTGAGCAGGGAGGGATCGTGAGGGATCGCTCGGTATCCCGCTTCCGCGCCGGGAACACTTTTAAGCACATCCGTTTCCAGTAGGCCGCTGGAATGCCGGATAATGGCGCGTTCTATCCCAGGCATAAACTCGTGATGTTGCCGGGCCCCACGAACGTCCCCGAGAGGATACTCCTGGCGATGGCCAGGCCCATGATAAATCACAGGGGCCCGGAGTTCCACCAGCTGTACGACGGGATAATCAGGAAATCCAGGGAGGTCTTCAGGACCAGGGATGGCGAGATAGTGGTCTTAACGGCATCCGGGACCGGCGGCGTCGAGGCCGCGGCGCTGAATGTCGTCAAGCCCGGGGATAAGGTCGTTGTGCCGGTGTTCGGCGAATTCGGCGAGAGGATGGTCGAGCACGTGAAGCGCGCGGGCGGCAATGTGATAGAGGTGAGGTCGCCGTACGGGACCGCTCCCGAGCCATCGGAGGTGGAGAAGGCGTTTAAATCGGCCGGCACCGTGAAGGCGCTCTTCGTCGTCTACAACGACACCTCGCCGGGGGTCACCTACAGATGGCTGAAGGAGATATCCAGGATCGCTAAGGATGCTGGAGCGTTCGTCGTCGTCGACGCGATCTCGGTCTTCGGAGGGGACGAACTTCCGCAGGACGACTGGAAGATCGATATAGTGATAGCGGGCGCACAGAAATGCCTGAGCCTTCCCCCGGGGATCACGCTGCTCTCGGTGAGCAGGGAGCTGAAGGACTACATAGCGCGCAATCCCCCGTCCACGACCGTGTACTTCGACCTGAGCAAGTACTTCGAGTTCAACAAGAAGCTCGAGATACCGGCCACGCCGGCGATCCCGATATTCTACGCGCTCGACGAGTCGCTGAACATGGTGCTCGAGGACGGCCTTGACAAGAGGATAGAGAGGCATCGCGTGGCCGCCATGGCGTATTACAAGGCGCTGGAGGCCGCGGGCCTGAAGCCGTTCGTGGAGCCGCGCGTCAGATCCAATGTCGTGATAACCGTGGAGTATCCGCCGGGCGTACAGGATCCCGCGTTCAGGGACCTTTTGGACAGGGAATTCGGAATAGTGGTAGCCGGCGGATTCGGCAGCCTCAAGGGCAAGATATTCAGGATCGGCAACATGGGTGACATCAGCCCGATATACGTCGCGCAGACCCTCATGGGCGTGGCCGGGGCGCTCTCCGAGCTCGGCGTGAAGGTCGACGCCGCGGCTATGCTGGGTGCGGCGCACGAGGAACTCAAATCGCTTCTGGCTGGACAATCTTTATAAAATCATCGACTCATTCATGGCCGACCGCCTTGGATAAGGGTACGCTGGTATACATCAATTACACCCTGAGGATTAAGGGCGAGGATAAGGTAGTGGAGACGACCAGCGAGGACGTCGCAAAGCAAGCCGGAATCCACAACCCGGAGATAAAATATGAACCGATGCTGGTCGCGGTGGGCGATAAATGGGTCGTGCCCGGTCTCGATGAGGCACTGTTGCAGATGTCGGAGGGCGACAAGCGGACGCTCGAGGTCCCCCCGGAAAAGGGCTATGGCCAGAGGGATCCGTCCAAGATAAAACTGATACCGCTCAGGAAGTTCGGTGAGGACGCATCCAGGATGCACGTGGGCGATCAGGTGGACGTTGATGGCCAGATAGGCGTCGTGAGCTATATAGGGTCCGGCCGCGTGGCGGTCGACTTCAATCACCGCCTCGCCGGAAGGACGCTCGTGTACGACGTGGAGGCCTTCAAGGTTCTGAAGGAAATCGATGAGAAGGTGAAGGCGCTGGTGTCATACGCGCTCAGGATACACGAGGGGGACGTACAGGCAACAGTTGACGGTGACTCTGCGTCAGTGACGCTCCCGACCGGCAAGTACGAGGAGGGCGCATATTACATGAGGAGGATAGCCGCCAGCTACGTGTTCAGATACGTGCCGTCGGTGAACAGGCTCGTGTTCCAGGAGGTGTACGAGCGTACCGAGGAGAAGCCACAGCCCGGAGCGGAGGAGAAGCCACAGCCCGGAGCGGAGGAGAAGCCACAGCCCGGAGCGGAGGAGAAGCCACAGCCCGGAGCGGAGGAGAAGCCACAGCCCAAGGGAAATTCAAAACGGAAGTCGGGGTCTCGGAAGTCGGGATCTCAGACTACTCCGAGTTCGTCAACGAGCGAGCAGGCCTCTCCGTAGCTCGGCCTCATTTTATGAAGTATCGTATATCTATCGGGTCTCACCGAGGGCGCCATCTCCACAGCCCTGCACACGCTTTCCCTCGGGATTCCGATCTGCCGAAATGACGATGGAGCGCCGGCGTCCTCCAGCGCGTCCAGCAATCTGCCCCAGTTCAGGCCATGCAGCTTGGCGGCTATGACGGTGGATATACCGACCTTCTCGCCATGAAGCCCCCTCCCCGGGGCTATCACGTCGAGCGCATGGCCTATCAAGTGCTCGGATCCGCTGCAGGGCCTGCTGCTTCCGGCTATCCCCGCGGCCACGCCCGCGCTTATGAGCGCCTCCACTAAGACCCTGACGCCCTCGCTATCCACGCGCCCTATGCGCTTCCTGTTGGATATCGCCACCTGTGCGCTCAGGCGCGCTAGATGTGCGGCGTATTCGCCGTAATACTCACCCCTCTCCGCACTTGCGAGCCTCCAATCCCTGGTGGCAGTCACCTTGGCCAGGAGATCCCCGAAACCACTCCTGGTGAGGTTCGGCGGGGACGACGCAATTGCGGATATATCAGCTATGACCACCCGGGGCGGGGACATCATCTCGCTGTAGGGCGTATCCGATCCCCTGAGGGACGCCATGGGGCTCGCTATTCCATCGTGCGCCGCACTCGTCGGGATGCTGACGAACCATATCCCGTCCAGGTGCGCCGCATACTTCGCTATATCAATGGATTTTCCACCTCCCATTCCAATTATCAGATCGAATTCCCTCGCGGCGTGCGCCGCCCTCACGGCCTCCTCCTTGGTCGGCGAATTCACGATGAGCTTATCGAAGCCCATCGCCGCTCCCCTGAGGCTCCTCCCCACGGTCTCTCCGAACATGCGCCAGACGTTGGGGCCGGCGACGATCAGCGCCCTCTTGGCGTCGCGCGCCTCCCTGATCTCCTCCCCGATCCTCGCGATCAGCTCCTCGCCGACTATCACGCGCTCGGGGAGCCTCATGAGGTGTCTGCTCCTTCCGCCCTCGGCGACCAACGTCAGCTGAACTTCGGATATGGAAATAAGCTTTATTTAGTGCCCTGCCGGAGCCCATCACGCTTTCTGGGAGGTAGCAGTTTTGCTATATAGTACCGGGGGAAACATGAACGGCATCGCCGCGCGGACGACCGGCACCACGACGGTGGGGCTCATATTCAACGGAGGCGTCGTGCTGGCAACCGACAGGAGGGTCACCATGGGTTACTTCATAGCCCATCGCCAGGGCAGGAAGATATACCAGGTGGACGATAACCTTGGAATAACGATATCCGGCGTCGTCGCGGATGCCCAGGCTGTCATAGATGCCCTGAGATATGGCGCCAAATATTACAGGATTGAACAGGGCCGCCCGATGCCCGTCCAATCGGCCGCATCCATGGCGGCCGGCCTTTTCTTCTCCTACAGGCTGTTCCCGCTCATAGCCGACGTCCTTATAGGCGGGTTTGATGAGGCGCCGGGTCTCTACAATATAGATTTCTTCGGCGCCGTGAGCAGCGAGAGATACGTGTCCACCGGGAGCGGCTCCCCCGTGGCGTACGGGATCCTGGAGTCCGGATATCGCGATGGACTCGAGGAAGGCGATGCAGTCGCGCTCGCCGTGAAGGCGGTCCACTACGCGATGAAGAGGGATTCCGCTTCCGGCGACGGCATAGATGCTGTGATCGTGGATCGGCGCGGATACAGGGAGGTGGACCCGGAGGCCAAGGCGCGCGCCGTGGCATCCCTGGGTTGAGGGGTATCGGGATTCAAGGTATGAACCAGGTTTACAGGGGCAACCAGATGCTCGTTGCGAGGATACTCGGGGAGCTGAAGCCCGAGGCCAAGGTCTCCAGGATCGAGTACGAGGGCCCCAGGATAGCGATCTACACGGATAACCCCAGGTACTTCGTCGATAACGGCAACGTGATAGGGCAGCTGGTCGTCGAGCTACGCAAGAGGATAATAGTCAAGGCGTCCGAATCGGCCAGGAAGCCCCCGGAGGAGGTCCGGGACTACATAATGTCGATCGCGCCGCGGGAGGCCGGCATCAACAGGATATTCTTCGACAGCGTGCTGGGCGAGGTGCTCGTGGAGGCCGCTGATGCCAAGCTACTTCAGATACCGGAGCTATCGGAGCAGGAATTCTTCGCGCGGACCGGCTGGAGGCCGCGGATCAGGCAATCGTCCCCCATACAGTCGCCGGCGGTGGAGCAGATGTACTACGCGCTGGCCGACGCCGAGGAGCGCATGTCGTTCCTGCGCAGGACCGGGGAGCGCATATTCAGGGATCACGTGTACCCGAGGTCCGAGGTCGTGCTCACGGTGCTGGGCGCTGCGCGGGAGGTCGGGAGATCGTGCCTGCTGGCGGCGACCCCGGAGAGCAGGGTGCTCATGGACTGCGGCGTGCATCCGGGCGCGAGGGGGCCGCTCAACTCATATCCGAGGCTTGACTGGCTCGACATGTCGCTCGACGACGTGGACGCCGTCGTGATATCGCACGCGCACCTGGATCACGTGGGATTTCTGCCGGTGCTCTTCAAGCACGGCTACAGGGGCCCCGTCTACATGACGGAGCCAACGCTGGCGCTCTCTACGCTGCTGCTGACGGATGCGCTCAAGGTGGCGCAGGCGGAGGGCCGGCCCGCCCCGTACAGCGGGGACGACGTCAGGGCAATGATAGCGCACACGATCACGCTCCCGTACGGGCTCGTAACCGATATAACGCCGGACGTGAAGCTCACCCTGTACAACGCGGGCCACATACTGGGATCGGCGATAGTCCATCTTCACGTCGGCGACGGCGCGCACAACATCGTATACACGGGCGACTTCAAGTTCGACAACACGCGCCTTTTCCAGGCGGCTTACTTCAACTTCGTCAGGGCGGAGACGCTGATCATGGAGAGCACCTACGGCTCGCGCGCCGACGTCATGCCGGCCCGCGTCGAGACCGAGCGGGTTTTCGCGGAATCGCTGAAGCGCACCTTGGAGGGCGGCGGCAAGGTGCTGATACCGGTGCCCGCCGTGGGGAGGGCCCAGGAGATAATGCTTGTCATAAACGAGCTGATAAAATCCAACGCGATACCCGAGGTGCCCGTATACTTGGAGGGGATGCTCAAGGAGGCGACCGGAATACACCTTCTGTACTCGGACTACCTCTCGCCGTTCCTGAGGTCCGAGATAAAGGAGTCGGGGGCCAATCCGTTCCTGGAGGACTGGTACACGATAGTGGACAGCTCGAGGCGGAGGGCCGAGATAGTACAGGAGCGTGGCCCATCGATAATAATGGCCACCTCGGGCATGCTCGAGGGCGGCCCCTCCATCTACTACTTCTCGGAATTAGCCGAGGATCCGGCCAACAAGATGCTCTTCGTATCGTACCAGGTGCCCGGCACCACGGGCCGCCACGTGCTGGACAGTCCGTCCAGGGAGGTCAACCTCTTCGACTCCGGCACCGGCAGGATGCGCGTGATCAGGGTGAACGCCGCCGTGGAGCGCGTGGAGGGCTTCAGCGGGCACAGCGACTTCAACCAGCTGACAAGGTACGTATCCAGGCTCCAGAGGAAGGTCAGGAAGGTCCTCGTCATCCACGGCGAGCACAGGAAGGCGGAGGAGTTCGCGCTCAACGTCCAGCAGCACCTGAAGGTTAACGCGTACGCACCGCAGCTGCTGGATTCCATAAGGCTCTACTGACTCCGCGACCGCGACTACTGCGCGCCCATTTCCCTCCATACCCTGACGCCCGGGGGGGTCAGGACTATCCTGTCCTCGCCCAACCTGGCCATATCGCCGCCCATTGAAATGACGTATTCATAGATCTGATTTATAACTTTTATAGTGACATCGCGGCCCCTCTCGAGCAGCGGGGTGATCCTCAGGATCACTATGAAGTTGTTCCTCACGTCCTCCTTCACCTTCCTCACGTCCTCCTCGGCCCTTATCGAGTAGCTGGTGACATAGTAGAGCACCTTCTGGCCTTCGCTGCGCACCTCACCGGTTCCGCTCATCCTTTGACGGCTATAGTTACGCGTTCCTTTATAAATTAATTTTTATAAACTTAAGTTGAATATTTACTTAATTAATTTCGATATCATCCTCTGGACATCCTCATCCCGCAGGAGCTCCCACGCCTTGTCCCTCAGGTGGTGGACGTTTTTCACGGCCGGTCCCTTGGCCATCGCGGCGAGATCCTTCGATGGGACGAGCGCTATTCCGACCGCTATCGGCCTCCTGTACGTGATCTCCCTAACGACCACGACCTCGTCAGCATCGAAGTCCGAGTATTCCACTATGCCCGGCCTCATCACGCTCGCGCCGTTCACCACGTGCCTCACGGCGCCCTCGTCCACGACGACGTACCCCCTGAGCCGATCGATGGATGCGGCATCGGCCAGCGCCGGCACGTAAAGCCCTTCATCCGGCACGCCGACGAGGAGAACCCCCTCCTCTGTCACGATTATCGCAGTGCCCTCCGAGTCCACCTCGGCCATCGGGGTGAGGCTCCGGCCCAGCCTCTTTGATATGGCCCCGGCGGCCTCGCGCGCCTCGCGCTTGGACAGGTATCTGAGCTTGAACTCCGGCACGTCCGTCCACCCTGCTGATGTCGTTTATCCTTTTTTAGGGGATTCGGGGG